>CAMDLY010000015.1 GCA_945902115.1 Lishizhenia tianjinensis
CTTTATGTATTCAATTTGTCGCAAGTCAAGGGGTGGAATTTGCATAATACTTAAACTTCCTGAAAAGCCACCATACAAAGGAAATCCATCTTAGAGAATTTGTGTATATCTACCGTCAAGCCCTTGTATTCTCACATTTGCAGTATTACTGGTTGCAGAGGTTTGTTGCACTTGAATCCCTGTGCTATGCGTAAGTAAGTGTGCTATTTTACTGGGATCCATAGTGGCTGCTTCGTCTATTTCTTCGGTAAGCACTTCCACCCTTGTAGGTGTTTTAGCGATACTTCTGTTACTTCTAGTTCCTACCACCACTACTTGTTCCATTTCTTTATTCGCAGGTTCCATAAAAATAAAAGGGATCGCTTGGCTTAAGGGAAAATCTAATACTAATTCCAGCTTTTCGTAACCAATATAGGAGCAAACGATGGTTTGCTTTCCATTTGGAATATTGCTAATAGTAATTTTTCCTTCATTGTCCGCTAATACACCATTTTTTGTGCCTTTAAGTTTTGCGGTTGCCCTAGGAATCCCATCATTTAACATGCTGTCTTTGAGAAGGGTTACAAAGGTGTTTTGACTGAAGGCAAATGATGATAAAAGCACTGTCAACACCAATAGGTAATTCTGCATCTGTTTTCGTTTTGGGTAAATTAACGTGATTTAATCTCCCTAACCGATACAACAGCAAGACAGGGAATAAAGATTACATAAAAATAATTAATATAGTCCAATATATAAAAACTACAGTCCTCAATTTGTGAGAATAATTGAAGTACTTATTTATGATAAATTTCTGAGTAAATTTATTAAAATAGATGTGTAGTCGCCAAAAAATTAACTTTTTAAACGATTTTTCTTCTAGAGATGCTTTTACAAGAAAGGAATTACTAAGTTTCTAATAATTAGGTTAATCAATGAGCCTCTAGCCAGTTTTGTGCTAACTTTAATTCTATCTCCATTGGAACAACAAGTTGAACGGCATTTTCCATAGCTTCTTTCACCAATAATTGCATCAACATCTCTTCTGAGATGTCCACGTCAAAAACCAATTCATCATGAACCTGTAAGATCATTTTAGATTTCACCTTCTCTTCTTTCATTTTTTGGTGAACCGCCACCATGGCCAACTTGATTATATCCGCAGCAGAACCCTGTATTGGCGCGTTAATAGCATTTCTTTCTGCATAACCACGAACCACCGCGTTTGCAGAGTTGATGTCTGGTAAATAGCGGCGGCGCATCATTATTGTTTCAACATATCCAACTTCTCTAGCTTGGGCAATAGCTCCGTCCATGTAGTGTTTTATGGTGCCGTATTGGTCGAAATACGCATCAATAATACCTTTCGCCTCTGTACGAGATATATTCAAATTCTGTGCAAGGCCAAAAGCTGATTGACCGTAAATAATCCCAAAGTTTACTGCTTTTGCCGCGCTGCGTTGATCTCGTGTAACGTTTTCTAGCGCAACATTAAATACTTTTGACGCAGTTGCCACGTGAATGTCTTGACCCTCTCGAAAAGCCGCAATCATATTCTTATCTCCACTCAGCGCCGCAATGATGCGCAACTCAATTTGAGAATAGTCCACCGCCATTAACTTAAATTGAGGCCCTCGAGAAACAAAAGCTCTTCTAATTTCTCTTCCTTTTGCCGAACGAATCGGGATGTTTTGAAGATTGGGGTTGTTAGAACTAAGCCTTCCTGTGGCTGTTACTGTCTGCATAAAATTAGTGTGAATCCTTCCGTCCACAGGGTCACACAATAGGGGAAGCGGATCAACGTAAGTGCTTTTCAACTTTCTAAGTTGGCGGTATTCTAAAATAAGGGGAACTATGGCGTGTTCATGTTCTAATTTTTGTAGAACATCTTCAGAGGTGGCATACTGTCCTGTTTTCGTTTTCTTGGCTTTATTGGAGATTTTTAAATGGTCAAACAATACCTCCCCGAGTTGTTTCGGCGAGTCTATATTAAAAAGTATTCCCGCAAGCGCCTTAATTTCACTATCCAGATTTATCAAGGTGGCGTCAAGTTCTTTCGAGTATTCCTCCATGGCAGGGACATCGATAGATATTCCTTCTAACTCAATATCTTTCAGAACTTCAACCAGGGGCATCTCTAAGTTATAAAAAAGCTCCTTGAGGTGTGGTTTTTGTATCTCTACAGAAAATAATTGTTTTAGCTGAAATGTGATGTCGGCGTCTTCACAAGCATATTGATAAACCTCTTCAGGTAATAAGTCCCGCATATTTCCCTGACTTTTTCCTTTTTTTCCTATGAGGGTCTCAATAGAAATTGGCTGATATTGGAGATAATAGGTTGCTAAAAAATCCATACCGTGTTTCGACTCTGGATTAATTAGGTAATGCGCTATCATCGTATCAAAGGTGGGGCCGGTTACTGTTACACCATATCTATTCAACACCTTTAGATCATATTTTATGTTATGAGCAATCTTTTCAATCCGTAAAGCAGTAAAAAGCGGGATAAATTCATGCAGGATTTTTCTCGCATCTTCAAAATTCTCGGGGACAGCGACATAAAACGCCTCTCTCTCCTTATAGGAGAACGAAAACCCAACCAATTCAGCATGCATAGCCTCTATATCTGTCGTTTCTGTGTCAAAACAAACTTGGGTTTGTTGCAATAATATACCAAGCAATTCTGCGCGTTCTTCGGGCTGTGTGATTAAATGATAACTCGGCTTTTCAGTTACAATAGTTTTGTAATTAACTGTTTCAACGGGCTCTTGAGTTTCCACCATGCTTTGTACGCCAAACAAGTCAAGTTGATTTGCTTCGGTGGCTCTTATGCTCTGTGGTTCGGACTGAACAATGATTTCTTCTCCTAAAATTCTCCTTGATAAATTTCTAAACTCGAGGTCTGTAAACACTTGTTTTACCCTCTCGATGTCTGGTTCACACATAGTTAAGGCGTCTTCATTAAAGTCTATCTCAACATCCGTTATTATCGTAGCAAGTCGTTTAGAAATAAGTCCTTGTTGCTCAAATGCTATTACATTTTCCTGCTGCTTACCTTTCAATTCTTGCGCATTCGCAAGGAGATTCTCAAGAGACCCGTATTTTGCTATCAGTAGCTTAGCTGTTTTTTCTCCAATTCCGGGAATTCCGGGAATATTATCTGAAGCGTCGCCCCATAAACCTAATATGTCGATTACCTGCGACGGGTGTTGTACTTCAAATTTATCACAAACTTCTTTTACGCCCATTATTTCTGGGGGATTTCCACCCCTTCCTGGCTTGTATATAAAGGTTGTTTCAGTAACCAATTGTGCATAATCTTTATCTGGGGTCATCATATACGTCACAAATCCCCGTTGGTCGGCTATTTTCGCGATGGTTCCAATCACGTCGTCTGCTTCAAATCCAGAAACCTCGAGGACAGGAATATTGAATGCTGATACAATTTCTTTAATCGGCATAATCATCGACCTAATATCTTCTGGCATTTCTTCGCGATGTGCCTTATATGCCTCAAATTCTTCTAAACGTTGGGTCGACCCCCCTGGTGGATCAAAAACAACCGCTAAATGGGTTGGTTTTTCATTTTTTATAACATCAATCAGAACGTTTGTAAAACCAAAGGCGGCTGAGGTATTTTGACCCTTGCTGTTTACTCTTGGGTTTTTTGCAAAGGCAAAGTAAGCCCTGTAAATTAATGCGTAGGCGTCTAGAAGAAATAATTTTTTTGGAAACTCTTTGGATAGCATACGTTTACGGGCGATTGAATGGGTTTAACATTTTTGGGCTGATTTTTCTCTCGACCTCAATGGGGAATTTCTTCGTTATAAAATAAACTCCTCCTTTGATTTCTCCGCTCAATTTTAAATTAATTGAATCTTTTAATGCGAGAGACATTAACTTCATTAACGCGCCATTCTCAAGTTCAATCCTCAGAGGAAGTAATATTTCACTGGTCTTTTTAGCCTTAACTTTAATTGCTTTGTCTAAATGAACATTTCCGAAAGGCTGTCTTTCTATCGCTAAAATAAGACTAGATTTTTTAACCTTGATCGCATAAAAATTCGGGTTGTAAACAATGGGTTTTAAGGTCACCATGACTTCCGAACCCGCTAACTTTCCTATTTCGTAACCATTAAAGCCTTTAAGTTCTGGTTCTTTAAATGAAATACATGATGTGATAAATATCAAGAGAAAGAGTAAGGTTCCTAATTTCATTGCCGCGATAAATTAGAAAACGCTTCGTAAAAATAGGGTATTGTCTCAATGCCTTTGTAAAAGTTGAACAAGCCATAATGCTCATTAGGGGAATGAATAGCATCACTGTCTAATCCAAAACCCATCAGTATTGTCTTTAATCCTAATTCTTTTTCAAACATTGCAATTATAGGGATGCTTCCCCCACTTCTAACAGGAATAGGTTTCTTGCCAAAAGACTTTTCATAAGCAATGCTGGCCGCCTTATACCCTATCGAATCTATAGGAGTAACAGCAGCTTCTCCGCCGTGATGTGGCTTTACCTCAACCTTAACGCCCTTGGGTGCTAAAGACTCGAAATGTTGTTTGAATAGCACTGTTATTTCGTTTGGATCTTGATCTGGCACCAACCTCATAGAGATTTTAGCATATGCCTTTGAGGCAATCACGGTTTTGGCTCCTTCTCCTGTATATCCTCCCCAAATACCGTTTACATCTAATGTTGGCCTTATAGATCCTCGCTCGCGCGTTGTATAACCCTCTTCTCCGGAAACATCATGGATGGCTAATGCACTGCAATAGGCCTCATGTGAGTATGGGGCCTTGGCCATTTCCTCCCTCTCCTCATGAGATAAATCAACAACTTTGTCGTAAAACCCGGGAACAGTAATTTTACCCTGGTCATCGTGAAGTGAAGCTATCATTTGTGCTAAAACATTAATAGGGTTTGCCACGCAACCACCATATAATCCAGAATGTAAATCACGGTTTGGGCCGGTAACCTCTACTTCAACATAACTCAAACCCCTTAAACCCGTCGTAATAGAAGGAATGTCATTGGCTAACATTCCTGTATCAGAAACAAGAATAACGTCTGCTTTTAATTTTTCTCTATTCGCTTTTACAAAGTCCCCTAGATTCTCACTTCCAATTTCTTCCTCTCCTTCAATCAGAAACTTTACATTACACGGAAGTTCTCCTGCGTTAATCATGGCTTCTACCGCCTTTATGTGCATGAACATTTGACCTTTGTCGTCACAAGCTCCTCTCGCAAATATTGCTCCGCCAGGGTGAATGGTTGTGTTTTTTATTTCAGGTTCGAAAGGAGGAGAATGCCATAAATCTATAGGGTCTGCTGGCTGAACGTCGTAATGACCATAAACCAAAACTGTTGGAAAGCTTTGATTCACTATCTTCTCTCCATAGACTAATGGGTGACCCTCTGTTGAACATATCTCGACACAATCAATACCCATGTGCTTCAATTGATCGGCGATTGCTTCAGCACAATCGTTCACGTTTTTTTTATATTTGGGGTCAGCTGACACTGAAGGGATTCTTAACAGAGATATTAGCTCTTGAAGAAAGCGCGTGCTCTCTTGGTTTATGTAATTTTGTGTCTTTTGCATTCTTTATATAGTCTATCTAGTCTTCAAAGTTGCGAAAAAGTAATGATTTTCTAATATGAAAACAAAACATTAATTTTGACATGCAACTTTGGTTTGTTTATGGTCGTCAAACGATTATTAAAAATTTTTATTTTGAATAAACTCTTTCTTTTTACACTGCTATTTCTGCTTTGTAATTCTCTAACTTTTGCGCAAAGCATTGCCGTAAATACGGGACAGACACCTACACAATTGGTTAACAATGTACTACTCGGTTTTGGAGTACAGGCGTTTAACATAACAATTAACGGCAGCGCAGCTTCTTCAAATACTCCTGTTAATAATGTAACCTCATTTACCAATACAAATCCAGCATTTCCTTTCGGCGCTGGTTTACTTTTAACTACAGGAAATGGTGTAGGCGCTCAAGGACCCAACAATTCAACAAGCTCCACGAATAATACTCCTGCAACACCAAATGTTTCTGGAGACCCTCATCTTAACGCAATAGCTAATGGAACGGTCACAAATGGTGTTGTACTAGAATTTGACTTCATCCCATCTGGAGACACCTTGAGTTTCCGATACATCTTTGGTTCAGACGAATACCCTGAATTTTCACCGTCTTCTTTCAATGATGCATTTGGTTTGTTTTTATGGGGCCCTGGGATTTCAGGTGCTTATCCTCTTGGGGGATACCCTGCTGGAGGTGCGAATATTGCAACGATTCCGGGAGGCATTCCGGTTACAATAAACAATGTTGGCGACGCATCAAACACGGCCTATTATGTTTTTAATGATAATGGCTCAACGTATGGAACAGCTATTCAGTATGATGGTGCCACCGTGGTGTTAACCGCTGCAGCAACGGTGCAGTGTAATCAATTGTATCACATAAAGTTGGCTATTTCCAACGTTGGGGACCAATCATATGATTCGGGAGTTTTCTTAGAAGCTGGGAGTTTTGCTTCTGATGCTGTCGCAGTTACTGTTGCTACTGTTTCTGGTGATACAACTATTGTTGAGGGGTGTACAGATGCAAACTTTATTTTTACCCGTCCCGCTGGACAGTTAGATGATACATTGCTAATTAATTATACTATCACCGGTGTTGCTATAGAGGGTGTTGATTATAATTTCTTACCAGACACCATCATTTTCCTACCTGGAGAAGACTCTGTTGTAATTAATTTAACCCCTACACAAGATGGTATAACCGAAGGTTTTGAATCGGTTATTATTACTGTGGAAATTATTAATCCTTGTAACGACACCATTTTCTCACAAGGAACAATCTATATTGGAGAAGGCCCTATTATAAATATTACTGAAAACGATCCGACTGTTCTTTGTGCAACAGATAGTATTCCTCTGGTTGCATCTGCTTCTGGAGGGTATGCGCCTTACACATATGTTTGGACAGACATTGGGGGGTCTCCTTTGGGATCTGGTGATACAATTACAGGGGAAATTGTCGAAAATGGTTCTATTCTTTTTCTTGTGACGGCAACTGATTTTTGTAATTTTTCATCGGTTGATACGGTTACACTTACAATGAACCAAGCCTTATCCATTGACACAATGGGGACTGTTCCCTCCAGCTGTCAGCCAACAGGCGTGGTTTGGGGTATTGCAACAGGAACAGTAGGTATTCCTTCTTACAATTGGTCTGGGCCAGGAGCAAACAACTCAAATTTTATTGATGCTTCTGTGTGGGAAAATATTCCGTCAGGTTGGTATTATTTCGTTGTTAGTGACAATGTTTGTGAAGTAAACGATAGTGTTTTTGTAGATTTACTTGATCCTCCTGTCGCTTCTTTTACTGTTACGCCACTAAGCGGGTGTGCCCCATTGGAGATAACTCTTGCCAACAATAGTCAGAACGGTACTGCATATATCTGGTCTCTTGGAGATGGCGCCATTCAAACGACAACAGAACTTGGCTCTTTCACGCATACTTTCCAAGACACAACACAAAACCAAGGATATACTATTCAGTTAATCGTCCAACAAGGAGTCTTGTGTAGTGATACGGCAGTGATAGGTATTGTTACAACCGTTTGTGGGTGCACAGATCCCGATGCGATAAATTATAACCCTTTAGCCACGGTGAATAATGGTAGTTGTATATTCCCAAATCCCGTAGTAAACGCTCCAAATGTATTTACGCCAAATGACGACAACGCAAATGAGATATATATACTCGATTGGAAAAACCTTGTGAAACTGCGTTTAGTTGTTTTGAATCGGTGGGGTAATGTTTTGTTCGATGAAACTAGCAGTGATCTTGTGAATTTCAATCCAGGCTGGGATGGTTACCAAGCACAAGACGGTGTTTACTTCTATCGGTACGAAGCCGAAGGCATTTCTGGGTCGACAATAGAAGGGCACGGCTTTTTTCATTTAATTAGAAATGAGTAAATTTAAACCCCGGAAGGGGTTTTTTAATTTTAGCTTATGAAGTTTTTATTTTCTAGTTGTTTTCTAATTAGTTGTTTTTTAGGTATTGCGCAACAAAGCACTACTTGGCAAACACTTACGGATTCCATACAATCTTTTTCGTCCCCGCGTGCCTGTGATTTGAATAATGATGGCATACTAGATATTGTTGTTGGGGGAGGAACAGACGGTGTGGCTAGTAATAATGGGATTATGGCATACAACGGTGCTAATGGCGCGCTTCTTTGGAAGAGGGGCTCTAGAAATGAAGTCTTCGGAAGTGCTGTCTTTCAGGATATAACTAATGATGGAATTAAGGATGTTTATATTGCGGGGAGACAAGCACAGCTTTTAGCAATTAATGGCGCAAATGGGCAATTGTTGTGGGACTTTTTTCCACACCCTGTGAATCCTGCAGATAGCGGACTTTATAATTTCTACAATCCACAGATCATCCATGATGTAAATAACGACGGCACTAATGACTTGTTGGTGGCTAATGGTGGTGATCACGCTGCTCCTGATTGGCAAACAAATAGACCTCCTGGTCACTTAATGGTGATCAGTGGCTTAACGGGTAATCTGTTAGCTAAGGCTGTCGTTCCGGATAGCGCGGAAATTTATTGTTCGCCTATTGTTTTGGACGTTCAAAATAATGGGACCCAATGGGTCTTGTTCGGAACCGGGGGAGAAAACTTGGGGGGCTCCTTTTGGGCGTGTCCTCTATTAGACTTGATAAATACTCAATCTCTTCTTGGTTCTATCAATTTAGTAACAGACCCCAACAAAGGATTTATCGCCCCTACGTCTGTGCACAAAACACAAGACGGCTCCTTTGATTTTTACGTTTTAGGATTTGGCGGGAAACTAACAAAGTTTAAAGGGTTAGACTGGTCGACAGCGTGGTCTTATCAACATTTAAACACTGAATCAAGCGCGGCTCCTGTAATTGGAAATTTCGTAGGTGGGGATATGATTCCCGACGTTTTTATATCCCTATACAAGGGTTCGGCGTCTTCCTACAGTGATTTTTATCAAATCATGCTAAACGGACATAATGGGCAAGTAATATTTAAAGACAGCCTTGGTACTATGGGCTATCCCTCTGCAAATGCTGTTGACCTCAACAATGATGGGCGTGATGAAGTTGTGGTTTCGTTAACATATTTTCAAAATGGACATTACAAACATAAATTACAAGCCATAAACTTTCAAACAAACCAAGTATATCAGTTGGGAAACACATTGGCTGGAGTAAATTTAGGCTGCACACCTTTTATTGGAAACCTTGACTTCGACTCAGAATTGGAACTTGTTTTTGTTGTGAAGAGAGATTCCATTAACCCTGTTGGTTGGAAGGGTATTTTTGTAAATAGAATGGATTTGTCTAGTGTTTTTCCAAATTCCGGGGTGGCATGGGGCTCATATATGAGTGGGATGGCAGATGGGCAATATCAATATTCTCCCATAAATTGTGGGCAAGGAAGTATAGTAATTAGCGGTGCTGTTATTAATCCGAGTTGTAATGGACTCAGTAATGGACTCATTGACCCTGTCCTTTCAGGAATAGGGCCTTACACATACTTGTGGTCTAATGGGTCCGCCGACTCAGTATTACTAAATATATCAGCCGGGGCCTATTGGTTAAGGGTTACGAATGCCTTTGGTTGTTATGAAGAACGCAATATAATGCTCGTTGATCCATATACGATAAGTTTCGGCGGAATTATTCCACCGGTTTGTCCTGGAGGAACAAATGGTTCAGCCACGTTAAGTTCTACGGGTTGTCCCTGTCAATTTAGCACCTGTACATACCTTTGGGATAATGGTGTTACTACAAAGCCAAATAATTCTTTAACGAGTGGCTGGCATTCTGTAAATGTAAACCACCCCGACGGATGTGTAGTTGTTAGTAATGTCTTTATTCCCTATCCCCTGCCTATTGTTGTGGATACTGTTATTATTCAAAATGTCTGTTTTGGTGAAAATTTCGGCTCCATTGAATTAATTAGTTCCAATTATCAACCTGTCACTTATAATTGGTCTAACGGTGGGCTAATCAATGAAATTGACAGTTTGTCGGTAGGGAGTTATACTGTTTTTGTTTCTGATGCTAGAGGGTGTTTTGATTCTTTACAATTTAACATTACGCAACCAGAGGCGTTGATTGTTACGGCCGAAACAACTCCTATTCAATGTGCTGGCGATAATAATGGGCAAATAATGATCGGCGGGCAAGGTGGTACAGGAAATTATACTTATTGGTTAAATGAGCAGTTGACAAGCCCCTTAAATTCATCTTTAACATCCGGGGATTATGTTATTTCCTTGATGGATGAAAATGCTTGCTCGTCTCAAGATCTTAGCGTTACAATTATTGAGCCCGAGCCATTGGTCTTGACATTAACCTCAACCCCTCAAGAAAATGTTTTAGACGGAACAGCAAGCGCGTCTGTCACGGGAGGAACAGCTCCTTATTCTTACAGTTGGAACGATATTAATAATCAAACTGAGGAGGTGGTAGTGTATTTAAATTCTGGATGGTACACCGTTAATATTACAGACGCAAATGGGTGTCAAGTAACTGACTCAGTGTTTGTTGAATATAACGCGGGAATAGCCGAGCCTCTCTCTCAGTCTATTGGTGTTTACCCAAACCCAGTAGACGATTTATTGAATATTTCCGTCATGGTTGATTTCATAACAATATTTGACGCCTCAGGACGAGAATGCGGACGTTATGTTTGTGGGGAACAATTCGATGTGAGTCGCTTACAAAGCGGGGTATACCAACTATTTATTGAAAGAAATGGCATATTTGTTCATCTTCCGATGGTTAAAAAATGATTCGTTACTGCATTATAGTTTGTTTTACCCTCGTCGCGCTACTGTCATGTAAAACAGGAAATGATGAATCCGACTCCTCGATAAATGCCAAAGGAGGCATGACTTATGGGGGTGTTTTTAAATTTTCAATACCGAATAAGCCCCTTCGTTTATTTCCTTATGCATCGAATAGTTATTACGAACAACTTCTGATTTCACAGCTTTATGAAACGTTATTTGTGACCGACTCTATGCAACAAATAATCGGGAATTTAGCACAAAAATATGAGGTGAGAGATAAGGGGAAAACCCTAAGGGTTGTTTTGCAAAAAGGTGTTTTATTTCATGGCGGGGGACAACTAACGACTCGAGACGTTTTATTCTCCATTGCTTTTGCTTGCTCAAAATCTTCTCATAACAAATATGCCTATCTTTTAATTGACAAAATTCTCGGGGGCAAAGAATTCTACGATACTTCTTCAGACGGACAATTAGACCTCGCAAAATTCAAGGGGGCTAAAATAATTAATGAACAAGTAATTGATGTCTATTTAGTGCGGCCTTATTCACAATTTACTAAGCTGCTTACACACCCTAACCTAGTGATTTTAAGTTTTCAAGATTATGTGACAAATTCTACTAATTTTTTTGACAATGCAAAAGGGACTGGCCCGTTTCAACTAGAAAGTATTTCAAATGAAAAAACCATATTGACTAGGAATAATTCTTATTGGAAAAAGGACTCCTGCGGAAATAAGCTCCCTTTTCTAAGCTCAATCGAAGTGTATTATTCAGTCAATGAAAGTGCCTTGTTTCAAGAAGGAAAATTAGACTTAATTCAAAATGTCCGCGCGGATAAACTAAACGCATTATTCGGAAGCCTTCAAGAGGCCCAGGGTGGAAAAAACTTGCTACACCGTTTGTTTCAACAGCAAGATAAAAAGCTCAATTTTCTTGTTTATAACACAAAAAGCGCCGTCTTTAATACTCTTGCTAAGCGTTTAGCGGTTGATCAAGCTATTGACAGGGCTTCCCTTTGTGCCAATATATTAGATGGAGACGGAGAGGCTTGTTTAGGCACCTTCGTGCCTATAAATTATTATCGCCCTATAGAGAAGTTGTTAGGTGATAACACTACTCGTCAAGGGCAGAAGCAAGGAAAGGCAAAAAGAGCAAAAGGTAAAAATGCAGAAATACTTAATTTTTTTATTAATAAAAACACCTCGGAAATAGGCAGATTATGGGCCAAAGAGGTTGCCCATCAAATTGAGAACGCCACCAATTATAAAGTTACAATCGTTTCGGGTAGTGATGCAGACCTTGAAAAAATGTGGAAAACGGGAGAAGTTCACCTTGCAAAGTATGGTTGGGTAGCGGACTATTTAGACCCAGATGCTTATTTAGGATTGTTCTATAGCAAGTCTTCTTTAGCAAGAGACTTAGAGATTAATTTACCGATATTCGATAGTCTATATCTGAACACTTTTAAAAAAAACACCTTTAAAGATCACTTGTTTGCGCAATATGTATGTGATCAATATTTAATCAAACAGGTTTTAGTCACACCTGTGTTTCTTCAAGATTTTATTTTTGTATTAAATGTTAATATGCGTGGTTTTCATATCAACACCTCTGGTCAGTTTAATTTGTCGACTGTTTATTTCAAGCCTATTCAGAAGCTGTATTAAGCGTTGTTTCTACCCAGCCCTTTCCCCACTCATTAACTTCTTCTTCCGACCACAAAGAGGGGTAAAAAATGCGTTTTTGAAATCTTGGTGGTAAATATTTTTGCCAATTTGTACCTCCTGTTGCTGCTATGTCACTTGATGATTTTGATAAATATTGCACCGCAGACTTGTAATGCGCTAAGGGCCAATTAACATTTACATTTGTGTCATTACGCTTTAAACATTGAATTACTTTTGGGTCCTTTTTATCCTCATCGGACAACCTATTATATACCTGCCAAAGATTATTACCGCGACAGGATTCTCCTAAAACTATAAAAGACTCCTTGTACCTCTCTTCAAACTGGGTAAGTGTTAGTGTTTTTTTCTGCGTATCAGATTCTGTCGCTCCGTACTTCCAATATATTTCTTCAAACATTTCTCTAATGCTTGAGGATGGGTTATATAAGGCGCGTTTGTCTTTTGCTACTAAATTTATGAAGTCCGTACTGTAAATCTCTATTTCCCTATATTGAGCGGATTGAAAGCCACTCGCTGGTAGCAGCGACATGCGAAACTTGAGGAATTGCTCTTTTTCCATGCCGTCAACCATAATTTCAAAACTATGTATCAGCGCATCAAAATATCGGTTAATTCTAGAAACCCTCGCGATAAATAATTTTTTGGTTAGCTCTTCAGCGTTCGCTAATTGTTCAAATTCTCTTAAACATAGCTTAAAATACAATTCGGTGATTTGATGGTAAATAATGAACACCACTTCATCCGGAAACTTCGTCTTTGGGCTTTGTAAACTAAGTAAGGTGTCAATCTTTATATAATCCCAATAAGTGGTCACATCAGCATAAAGCAACCCATCTAAATAAGATAATAAATCTTGGCCTAGCGCCCCATATTTACCGTTAAGCTTCTCGAGTCTTTCATGTATTTCTGGTGTTATCTCCATTCAATTTAAGGTTTTTTTGAACTAAATTAAAGAAAAAGAGGGAAGTGTAGTACTTTTGTGCTTCTTTAAAAATATTTTGAATGATTCATTACAATCCAAAGAACTGGTTAACGCTAATTTTTTCATTAAGTCATAGTGACACCATTCGTATTTTATGGAAGCAGCTTTTATTTATCTCCATATTAACTGCATTATTGGTGTATGCTGAGCAAAACCTTTTTCATACTTTGCTCTTTGAAAAACTCCCAACTGTTTTTCAGTTGCTCGGATTTGTTATTTCTTTATTACTAATTTTTAGAACAAATACCGCTTATGACCGTTGGTGGGAAGGGAGAAAACTTTGGGGCGCTACGGTAAATGACAGTAGAAACTTTATGCTAAAAATAAAAGCCGCGTTGCCTTTTGAGGAGGTGGAGTGGTACCAAACACATATTCTTCATTTTGTGTTTTCTATGAAAGATCATTTACGAAGTGTTCCATACGAAAACACCCCTGGATTAGGAGAACATGCTCCATTGTATTTTATGAAGAAAATTCAAACAAGACTGTGTGAGGCAAAAAACACTGGATTAATTTCTGAAGTCGGATTCCTATCTATTGAAAAACATTTAAGTGGTTTAATCGATAATCTTGGTGGCTGTGAACGAATTAAGAACACGCCGATTCCATACTCTTATAGTATGTTTTTTAAAAAATTTATTTTTATTTATGTGGTTACTTTACCCTTGGCCTTTGTTGTACAATTTGGGTATTATTCTATCATAATTTCCGTGTTCTTCTTCTATGTTTTAGTAAGTATTGAAGTTTTGGCAGAGGAAATAGAAGACCCTTTCGGTGTTGACGATAATGACCTTCCTATTGATGACATCTGTGCGCGAATTAAACAGAACATCTCTGAAATAGTCACAAAATAAAAAAGCGGCTAATAGCCGCTTCAAATAAATTTATTTTTTATCTTCAAAAATCCTTTTCGGACGAAGTTGTTCAAAAACTCCTAAGGTAATCCAATACGGGACAATAAATCCGAGTAAAAAAAACAACAACCAAAACGCCATTCCTAGTATTAAAAAGAATAATACGATACCAAAACTGCTCATCTTTATTAATTTTGCTTAATTCTACTTGTAAAAGTAAAAATTAAAAATGAATAAATCACAAATAATGAATTATAGAATTGAAAAAGACACGATGGGTGAAGTAAGGGTTCCGGCAGAAAAATACTGGGGAGCACAAACCGAACGGTCTCGAAATAATTTTAAAATTGGCCCAGAAGGGTCTATGCCCATTGAAATCATACACGCCTTTGCCTATTTAAAAAAGGCAGCTGCGCATGCAAATTATGAATTAGGCGTCCTACCCGAAGGAAAAAAAGAGCTGATTTCACGTGTCTGCGATGAAATTCTAACAGGAATGCACGATCACGAGTTTCCCCTTGTCATTTGGCAAACCGGTTCGGGTACCCAATCGAACATGAACTGCAATGAAGTTATTGCAAATCGAGGTCACGTGCTTCAAGGCGGACGCCTAAATGATGAAGAGAAAACTCTTAATCCCAACGACGATGTAAATAAGTCACAATCCTCCAACGATACTTATCCCACGGCAATGCACATTGCGGCATACAAGGCAACAGTAGAAAACACTCTTTCCGGACTATCCCATTTACGTGATATACTGCAACAAAAAGTACTAGAATTCAAAGATGTCGTTAAAACTGGAAGAACCCATTTCATGGATGCAACACCATTAACACTCGGGCAAGAATTTAGCGGTTATGTGGCACAAATTGATAACTCTATCCGCGCAATAAACAATGCGTTGGAGGCCGTTACAGAACTTGCTCTTGGCGGGACAGCTGTTGGCACAGGCTTAAACTCACCAAAAGGATACGATGTGCTTGTGGCAAAAAAGATTGCAGACTTTACTGGTTTTCCCTTTATTACAGCAAAAAATAAATTTGAGGCTCTCGCCGCTCATGACGCTATGGTAGAGCTCTCTGGAGCCCAAAAAAGAGCAGCTGTAGCACTTATGAAAATCGCTAATGATATTCGCATGTTGTCCTCTGGACCAAGATGTGGTATTGGTGAAATAATAATCCCAGATAATGAACCTGGATCATCAATTATGCCCGGAAAAGTGAATCCAACACAACCCGAGGCGCTAACAATGGTTTGTGCTCAAGTTATGGGAAATGATGTAACGGTTTCAATCGCGGGGTCTAACGGTCACTTTGAATTAAATGTTTTTAAACCCGTAATCGCCTACAATGTCCTACAGTCCGCAAGGCTTTTAGGAGACGCCTGTGTCTCATTTGCTGATAACTGCGCAGTGGGTATACAAGCGAATTTGCCTGTAGTAAAAAAACACCTCGAAAACTCATTGATGCTCGTAACTGCGCTTAACACAAAAATAGGGTATTATAAATCAGCCGAAATAGCCAAATACGCACACACACATGGAACCACGCTAAAAGAAGCTGCCGTAGGGCTTGGTCATGTAACAGAGGAAGAGTATGACCTTTATGTGGACCCGTCTAAAATGATTGGAACAATAAACCCTGAATAGAATGCGTGATTCATAAGACAAAAAGATTGGATATATTCAGTGTATCTTTTTATGGATACTACTATGATAACCCTGCTATTCATATACCTTCAGCGTGTAAAAAAACATTACTTTTGTAACTCAAATTTACCCCAATGTCAAAAATTAAAGTTTTAAACCCGGTAGTAGAATTAGATGGAGATGAAATGACCAGAATTATCTGGAGTTACATCAAAGAAAAATTAATCTTACCCTACTTGGATGTTGATATTAAATATTTCGACTTAGGTATTGAGAAAAGGGATGAAACAAATGACCAAATAACAGTAGATGCCGCTGAAGCTATTAAAAAATATAAGGTGGGTATTAAGTGCGCAACGATTACCCCTGACGAGGCGCGGATGACAGAATTCAACTTAAAATCCATGTGGAAATCTCCTAACGGAACAATCAGAAATATTCTTGATGGCACTGTTTTTCGTGAGCCTATCGTCATGCAGAATGTTCCTCGCTTGGTTACAAATTGGACAGCTCCAATTATCGTGGGAAGACATGCTTTTGGTGATCAGTACCGGGCCACCGATGCTGTTTTTAAAGGTAAAGGAAAACTCACCATGACTTTTACACCTGAAGATGGTAGCGAGCCTCAATCTTTTGAAGTATACAATTTTAAAGGAGATGGGGTTGCATTAAGTATGTATAACACAGATGAGTCTATTTGTGGTTTTGCTAGATCTTGTTTCAATATGTCTCTATCTAAGGGTTGGCCTTTATATCTCTCAACGAAAAACACGATTCTTAAAAAATACGATGGCCGATTCAAAGATATTTTTGAAGAAATATATCAGAACGAATTTAAAGACGCTTTTCTTGCTAAAAACATTACCTATGAACATCGTTTAATAGATGATATGGTAGCATCCGCATTGAAGTGGAGCGGAAATTTCGTTTGGGCCTGCAAAAACTATGATGGGGATGTTCAATCTGATACTGTGGCGCAGGGTTTTGGCTCACTTGGCCTAATGACGTCTGTATTAATAACTCCCGACGGAGAAATAATGGAATCAGAGGCAGCTCACGGGACTGTCACTAGACATTTCAGAGACCACCAAGCAGGTAAAAAAACATCTACTAACCCAATTGCCTCTATTTTCGCTTGGACGAGAGGTTTAGCTTTCCGGGGAAAGTTAGACGATAACCAGGAGTTAATTGATTTTTGCCGTATCCTTGAACGAGTTTGTATCGAAACCGTGGAATCTGGAACCATGACAAAAGATTTAGCTGTTTGCATTCATGGGAACAAGGTAAATCATGGTGAACATTATGTTTACACTGAGGAATTTTTAGACGCGTTAAATCACGGACTGAAAAACAAAATGGTGTAAATAAAGGCCATAACGACCTTTATTATTTTTATGAAGTTCTGTGTTTGTTTTCCGTTATTATCATTCGGTCTTTTGATCGAAAGGGTTTTGCCGAAAAACAGTCATCGTTTTTCACAAATACAGCATGTTGATCATCTGCAAAATAAACGATTTGTTTTCTTTAATAGCTTTACCCCTGGAGAAAGCTTAAATCATAATAACAAATGATGAGGTTTCTTATTCTCTTAGTACTCGTTTATGGTTGCAAAAGTATTACACCTGTGCCTCCAACTGTTATAAAAGTTTTTGCCCCTACTCCTAAAATTATAGTTTCCACTATTACACTTCCAATAGAAATAAATCTACAAGAAGGATTAAAAGAGGTAGAAAATCAGGTCCCCTTAAAATTTCAAGGCGCAGACCAACCGTGTGCTGGACTTGGTTATTCTTATATCTTTGAAAGAGACCCTATAAATTTTGAATTTCAAAAAAATGAAGTGTTTTTTTCTGTATCGGGCGGGCTTGGTTTAGATGTAAATTACTGTCCCGGTTGTCACAGTTTATTTGGAGACGAACGCTGTATAATTCCCCGATTATATGGAAGTTGTGGTAAAAATGGCGAGCCTCAAAGAAAATTAATTACTAAATTTCAAACTTCCATTCAGCTGAATAAAAATTTCCAACTTGAGGCTAAAACGAAGCTAACCGATGTTAAACTAATCGATCCTTGTCAATTCAGTTTTATGAAAATAAATGTGACAAACGAAATTGAAAAAACCATACAAAATGAACTTATTAAACAAGAGAAAGAAATTGATCAACAAATAAGCTCTGTATCTATAAGGCCACAATTAATTTCTGCATGGGAAGAGCTCCAAAGGCCTATAACCCTTTATGAATTTGGGTATCTATACTTACAACCAAAAAGCATTGCTTTTGATAATATTAATTTTCAAAACCAAAAAGCCACGAGCAATCTTCAGATGACTTTAAGCCCAACCGTTCTCACGAATAAAAAAACCACGGTAAAAAAAACCACACTCCCAACAGCGATGCAACAACCTGTTGCCAATAAATTTGAATTATATATCGACGTTGTTGCCACTTATGATAGCCTAAACAGTTTAATTAATAGTTCTTTAAAGGGGAAGCCTTTCGTAATTGACAAAAAAACGATTTATATTGATAGCGCTTCATTATTTCAGGTTTCGCTTGATACCCTTGGTGTAAAGGTCTCATTTTCAGGATATGCGAAAGGCGTCTTGTATTTTAAGGGCCTACCCCAATTGGACACACTTACACAACAGCTTCGTGTTACAAACCTATCTTATACACTGTCCACAAAAAGCGTTTTACTTAATACCGCTAAATGGTTATACACTGATAAAATACTTACATACATTCAAAACAATAGTTCTTTTGATTTTTTGCCTTATCTTAACATAATAAAAACAACTATTTCAGAGAATCTTAACCAAGAGCTTTATGAGGGCGTATTCTTATCCGGAAAACTATTGGGCTTTTCTCCCAAACAAGTCTTCATTCAAGATAAAGATATTATGGTGCGTTGTTTGATGAATGCTGATTTGAAACTAAAAATTTATTAAAACGTTAATAGTCTTGTTGAAAAGTGCTTGTTCCATATTGTTTTATTGGTGGTGGTGTTGTTGTTCTGGACAACAAACAAACACTAAAAACCCCTGTTTTGGAGGAATTAAAATTGTGGAAAATCAAGAGATTAACATCCCTTTTCAAGGATTGAAGGGCTTTGAAAAATCCGCTATTTCTTCTTACATTGAAAAAACAGACTTAGCCAAAAACAGTCTTTGGTTTTGGTATGAGCCCGCTCGAATTGGAAAGGTTAGCCTTTTATGTAAAACACAGATTGATAGCTTAGATTTGGTAATTATAAGAACTAATGCAGGTGTGGCGTGTGAAGAAATTGACACTAAAAAAGCCGTTCCTGTTTTTGTAAAGTCTAACACGAATTGTAGAGAACTTGAAAACATGAAGATAGACGTAGAAACGGGATATACCTATACGTTAGTTTATTTTACGAAAGAAAAAGAGGAAAGAAATCTCTCGTTAAATATTGACTTTCAATCAGTTGGTAAAAAAGGGGAAGAACTACTTGACACGTTAAGATTAAACCTGGTGTACGATAAAACCAAACCGGTTTATTCAATTCATGTACTAGACCAAGAAACAAAAAAACCCGTCTCCTCAAGAATTGTCATTTCCTCAACATTAGATTTAGATGGAACCTATTTAGCCAGTGACTTGTATATGAATATCGCAAGAAGCATAAAAAACGGGATGATAAAAGTGGACGCAGAAGGGTATTTATCGAGAGACTTCGAAAATCATTTCTTCAAAACTGATGGTAGAAAAAACACAAACGACACCTTATTTCTAAAAAAGATTACGCGTGGAACGGTTGCTAAATTAGATAAGATGTATTTTCAGGCGGGGAGTGATATTATCTTGGAAGAATCCCTTCCAAAACTGAGGCGTCTACGTGATTTTATGGTGTTAAACCCTTCTGTAAATATAGAGATTCAAGGACATGTTAATCTTGACGGCTCTAAAAAAGCAACCAAAAGACTTTCTAAAAAGCGAGCATATCAAATTCTGAAATATTTAGTCAACGAAAATATTCCCAGAAACCGTTTATCCGCGGTTGGTTTTGGTTTTGAAAAACCTGTGTTTAAAGACCCTATTAATGACGAGCAGAAAGAGGAGAATAGAAGGGTTGAAATCCTAATAAAATAATTCTCATTTCGTAAAGACTTGTGTTAATTGAAAAGAATTGTTTAGTAAATCCTTGTACATCACCTTGATTGTTATTTTGTTTCCCTTTTCAAGACGGAAAATTTGACTCCTTAGTTCATCGGTAAGTCTGTTTGATTTTACCGCCCACACTGTATTATCTAAAACAAGTTCGTATTCTAATATTTTTAAGCCCCTATTAAGCTCTCCGCAGATTTTTAACTCGATACTTTCTGGGTTTAATTCTTGGCTTAAATTTTCAATACACAAAGAATCTTTTATTTCTTTCTCTACTATTGGAACCAAAAATTTATCCACAAACACCTTTTCTTGTTCCTGTGTTTCTGGATTTTGTAAATACGTTAGAATATAAATTATTGCCTGTTCCGTCTGTTTAAGCTGATTTACTTTAATGGCATAAACACGGGGGTCTTCTGTGCTATAAATCAAAACAGCCCCGTCCATACTCATTGGTACACCTGTCTTTATATAAAAGCTGTTACAAACGTTTTTATATAATAGAGTGTCACCATTCCCATTAAATAAATAGTTTTGCGCTGTTACGTAATAACAATTCAATATTAGCAACAATAAACTTAAACGCATGCTATTTTATCAATTCTGTGTTGGTGTCTCCCCCCTTCAAAATCCGTGTTTAAGAAAACTTCTAAAATTTCTATCGCTTCTTGTTCTGTTAGGAAACGAGCTGGTAGAGCAAGAATATTTGCGTTGTTATGTTCTCTAGCTAATTGTGCTATCTCTTTTTTCCAACATAACGCACTTCTTATTCCTTTATGTTTATTTGCTGCCATATTAATACCATTCCCGGATCCACAGATAAGTAATCCTAACATTCCTGTATTTTGCTCAACGTGGTGTGCCACAGGATGAGCATAGTCTGGATAATCGATGCTTTCTTCTGAATGACAACCCATATCAATTACCTCGTAACCCAAGAATTCTAATTTCTGTTTTAACGTGTTTTTTAGCGTAAATCCTGCGTGATCACACCCTATTGGTATCTGTTTTTTCATGTTTTTGTTTTTGTTTGTCTTCCGTAATAGTTATAAACAGGGAAGAAATATTATTAATTTAAGTTGTTGGTAAACAGTCTTTTACCATATTTTTTTATACACGTCTTTCTTATATTATTATGCAAATCTTGTTTATAAGTATTAAGAAAAAAAATTGTTTTCTATGGTGTTTTTTATAAACCTAACTCTTTTTCATTTATGAGTAGAAAGTTAAGTATTTTTATACATTAGTTAACACCTTGTTTCACACATAAAACTAATGAACACAATAAATATTCCTTAATGAAATTAAATATAAAGACTGTGTTCATTAATGTAACTTTCTTTGTGTTTAGCTTCTATTCTATCTGTTAATATCTTGTGTGTTTCTATTAATAATTTTTTTACTATTCAAAGTTCCGTGTGTTATTAACATATTAACAAGCTTAATAAGAATAATAAATTATTTATAAATTAACTTTTATTTAATATTATTATTTAAAGTAAGGGCTGCGTAAATTGAATGTCTGCATGATTTTTGACTAAAGAAATTACGTAAATTAGCTACCTACTATGAATCCATTTGAAAAACTTATCGATCAAGTTGACGCTTTCATAAGAAAGTATTACCAAAATCAAATTTTGAAAGGTTTGTTGTTATTTTCAGTAATCTTAGTATCTACGTTTTTAATAACTACGTCATTGGAATATTTCAATGAATTCAAACGAAATGGAAGGGCTCTATTGTTTTATGGTTTTATAGGTTCTAATCTTCTAGTTTTATTTTATTATATTGTATATCCAATCCTAAAATTATTTTCCTTTGGAAATAGATTAAATCGTTATCAAGCATCAGAAATAATAGGTAAGTTTTTTCCAGATATTGATGACAGATTAAAAAACACACTTCAACTGCAGCAAGAAATTGAAAACCAACAGGGAAATATAGAACTTCTTAATGCAAGTATAAAACAACGGACTGATGCTTTATTAAAAATTCCTTTCGTTTCTGCAATAAAGTTTTCAGAGAATAAAAAATATCTACCCTATGTTTTTTCAGTTTGTATTCTATTTGTATCCTTAATGATTTTTTTACCAAATTTCATAACAGAAGCTACCACTAGAATAGTAAATTACAATCAAGAATTTGCTCCATTTACTTTTGAATTAAAAACCACTGATTTATCCGTTGAAGAGGGGCAAGATCTGGAAATAAAGATTGAATTAAAAGGTAAAAAAATACCTGAACTTGTATACCTTGTTGGGGATAATGGAACGTTTTTAATGGAAAGAACCACCAAGAATACTTTTCGTTACATAATGAAACAGGTCAAAAAAGCAACAGTATTTCATGTGAAATCTAATAACTACAGAAGCCAAGATTTTAATATTAAAGTAACAGGAAAGTCTGCAATTAGTAAAATGGAGGCAAGAATTGAATATCCAACTTATTTAGGAAAAAAGAATGAAATAATTCAAAATGTAGGAGATCTAGTTTTACCAGAGGGAACAAAAATAACATGGTTAGTAGCTTTAAAAAATACTAAGCAGTGTGATGTTTTATGGAATGGTAAAAAAAATGTTGAATTTGGTAATGTATTTACATTAGCAGCAACAGTGAAAAAGGATAACAAATTATCATTAAATTTCTTTAATAAATTTACAAATAAGTTAGATAGTAGTGTTCACCGTATATCGGTAATAAACGATGAATTTCCAGCAATAGCTATTCAAGAAAGTATAGATAGTCTAGCAGAAGGCATACGATATTTTACAGGTGAAGTAGGTGATGATTATGGGTTAACCTCGTTATACTTCAACTACTGTTTGATCGCAGAGGATGGAACAAAAAAGAATAATAAAATATTGGTAAGGCCCGTATCAGGAACCAAGGCTTCTTTTGATTTTGCAGTAGATTTTAGAAGGGAACAAGTTAAAATAAACGATAGAATTGATTATTTCTTTACTGTAACGGATAATGACGGTGTAAATGGCAAGAAGGCTACTAAATCTCTCACGTCTTCTTATCAACTACCCAGCCTCACCGAACTAAACGAAAAAAGGTCCGATCAACAAGAAAAATCAAAGGAAGATATTGAGAAATTGGTAAAAAGAACCAAAGAATTCCAAAAAAATATTGAAAAACTTAAAAAAGAAGCTCTAAATTCTAAGTCAACTGATTGGAACAAATTGAATCAAGTAAACCAACTGCAAGAAGAACAAAAAAACTTAGTGGAATCATTGGAGCAAATAAAAGAAGAAATGCAACAGAGTGTTTCTGAAAAAAATCAGCTATCGGAGATGGATAAAGAGTTACTCGAAAAACAAGAAATGATAGAAAAGCTGTTGGAAAGTATAATGGATGAGGAATTAAAAAAATTATTAGAAGAGTTAGAAAAATTACTAGAACAAAATAATAAAGAGGATTTAAAAGAAAAAATGGAGCAGATAAATCAGTCTACTGAAGACATGAAGAAACAGCTCGATAGAAGTTTGGAGATGCTTAAAAAAATGCAAGTCAATGAAAAAATCGATGATATAGAAAAAGAATTAAAAAACTTAGCTGAAGAACAAAAAGAGTTAAAAAAAGAAATAGAGAAGAAAAGTTTATCAAAAGAAGAATCAGAGAATAAACAAAAGGAGATAAACGACAAATATGAAGAAATAAAAAAAGATATTAAGGAGTTAGAGAAATTAAATAAAGAGCTGTCAAAACCACTCGATTTAGGAAATAATGAAGAAAGTAAAGAAAAAATATCCCAGGAATTGAAAGAAGCACAAGATAAATTAACTGATGGAAAGGAAAAGAAGGCTGGAGAAAATCAAAAGTCAGCCGCGGAAGAAATGGAACAATTGGCAATGAGCCTGGATCAGAAGCAGCAGCAAGCAAATAAAAAAGAGCAAACAGAAGATATGGATGCTATAAGGTCCTTACTAGAAAGTTTAATGACACTCAGTTTTGATCAAGAAAAAACGATGTATGATTTTGTAAGGATAAACACAAAAGACCCGGCGTATATAAAACACGGAAGAAGGCAAAGAAGAATTATAGACGACACAAAAATAGTTAGAGATAGTTTACTGTCGTTGGCAAAAAGACAGGCCGCGATAACCACTTTTATAGATAATGAGTTAAATGCTATATCGACCAATCACAACCAGGTTGTTGATAATATAGACAACCACAATAAAGGGGCTATAAATAGGAACCAACAAGCCGTGATGACCGCCTATAATAACCTCGCTTTGTTGTTAAATGAGGCTTTACAAAACATGCAAAGTCAAATGCAGAGTCAAATGCAAGGTTCGGGTCAGTGTAACAATCCTGGAGCAGGAAGACCAAAGCCCGGCGGAGCGTCACCAGGAGACATGAAAGAGATGATTAAGAAGCAATTAGAACAGATGCAAAAAGGGATGAATTCTGGGGGCACTAAGCCAGGTGACAAACCCGGAGATAGCCCATCGGAAGGGGGTCAAAATATGTTAGGGCTGGGAAACAAACAAATCGCAAAAATGGCTGCAGAACAAACAGCCATAAGACAGAAACTTGAGCAGCTTAGAAATGAGTTAAACAAAGAGGGCCAGGGCCAAGGGAATAAATTAAACCCATTAATTAATGAGCTTGATAAGCAAGAGAAAGACCTTATAAATAAACGTTTTAGTAGTGAGATGATAAATAGGCAAAAACAAATACTAACGAGATTATTAGAAAGTGATAAGGCTTTATTAGAGCGGGGGTTTGAAGAAAAAAGAGAGGCAAAATCCGGAAAAAATGGTCTATTAGGTAACCAAATACGATTTATTGAGTATAACAAACTTAAACTTAAGCAAATTGAAATAATCAAAACCGTTGACCCTTTTTACAATAAGTATTATAAGATAAAGGCGGGGGAATATTTCAATAGAAATTAATAGCGTTAAACAATGAAGGAAGGCTATAAGATTATTGAAAAAGTACAATTACCTACAGACTATAATTCACTTGTCGATGTTGAGACAATAGTGGGCCGTGTTTGTGAAGAATTAGGGGTGTTAGAGGATGCTTACGGGAACGTGTTGATAGCCGTCACAGAGGCGGTGAATAATGCGATAGAGCATGGCAATGTTTTGAACACAGCCCTTACAGTCGATGTTGCTGTGGGAGATGAAAAAAATAGTTTTTGTTTCAATGTTAAAGATCAGGGAAAAGGTTTTGATTTTACATGCCTCCCCGATCCTACGGCACCGGAAAATATCCTGAAAGAAAATGGTAGGGGGATATATCTTATGAGAAATCTCTCTGAGGAGGTTGTGTTTGATTCTCCTGGTAACAGTGTCAATATCTATTTTAGTAAATGATATATATTGAAAACATGAATGAAGTTATGCAAATTCCGGGTGTTGATCCGGAATTTTTCGTTAGCGTAATTCCTGAGTTAATATTGTCTGAGAATAAACAGTGTGGAGATATATCTTTGGTTTTCTGTACCGACGAATATTTATTAGAGTTGAATAATAAGCACCTTCAACACGATTATTATACTGATATTTTAACCTTTGAATACCCTGATAATAAGGGTGTTAGCGGAGATTTGTTTATCTCAATAGACCGGGTAATCGACAATGCCGAGTTATTAACCGTTGAACCAAGAATGGAGTTAAACAGGGTGGTGTTTCACGGAGTATTACACTTATTGGGGTATTCTGATAAAACACCGGAAGAGAAAAAAGCAATGACAAGAAAAGAGGACGAGTATTTATTACGTTTTGTTTCACGTGAAACAAAACCAAATTAATAGGTGTTTCACGTGAAACAAAAAGCGCTATGTTAGCTCAATACGATATAATTGTTGTGGGTGCTGGTCACGCCGGTTGTGAGGCCGCTAACGCTGCTGCCTTAATGGGTAGCCGGGTATTACTCGTTACTATGAACATGAATACAATTGCTCAAATGAGCTGTAATCCCGCAATGGGAGGTGTAGCAAAAGGACAAATTGTTAGAGAAATTGATGCTTTAGGTGGTGGATCAGGAATTGTTAGTGATAAAAGTGCGATTCAATTTAGAATGCTTAACCTTTCTAAGGGACCCGCTATGTGGTCGCCCAGAACACAAAATGATAGAATGTTGTTTGCCTCCGAGTGGAGGTTTTTGTTAGAAAATAATCCTTTAGTTGATTTTTGGCAAGACTCGTGTACGGGTCTTGTTGTAGAAAACAATAAAGTTGTGGCGGTAAAAACAGCACTTGGTATTACAATATACGGAAAAGCGGTTGTTCTAACGAACGGCACATTTTTAAACGGAGTAATACATCTCGGCGAAAAACAGTTTGGGGGCGGCAGAGCTGCCGAAAAAGCTTCCACGGGGGTAACAGAAGAACTACAAGGTCTAGGTTTTGAATCAGGGAGGATGAAAACAGGAACCCCTCCTAGAGTAGATGGAAGATCACTAGACTATAGTAAGATGGAAGAGCAGAAGGGTGATGAAAAACCTTCAAAATTCAGCTTCACAGACACAAAAGCTTTAGTAAAGCAACTGCCTTGTCACATTACCTACACCAACCCGGAAGCTCACGATATACTACGCACTGGTTTTGATAGGTCTCCCATGTTTAATGGTGCAATAAAAAGTACGGGGCCAAGATATTGTCCTAGTATTGAAGATAAAATAAATCGTTTTTCAGAAAGGGATAGGCACCAAATATTTGTAGAGCCCGAAGGCTGGAATACGGTTGAAATATATGTGAATGGATTCAGCACATCTTTACCTGAAGAAGTGCAATTAGATGCAATGAAAAAAATACCGGGTTTTGAGCATGCCAAAATGTTTCGGCCGGGATATGCGATAGAATACGATTATTTCCCCCCAACGCAACTTCATCACACATTGGAAACAAAGTTGGTCGAAAACTTGTATTTCGCAGGTCAAATTAACGGAACGACCGGGTATGAAGAAGCAGCATGTCAAGGATTGATGGCCGGAATTAATGCCCATTTAAAATGTAATGAAAAAGAACCCTTAGTGTTGTCAAGGAATGAGGCATATATTGGCGTGTTAATAGATGATTTGATTACAAAGGGCACTAAAGAGCCCTATAGAATGTTCACAAGTAGAGCGGAATTCAGAATTCTTTTAAGACAAGATAACGCAGATATAAGACTTACACCAATCGCCCATTCTTTGGGTCTAAAAGACCATTCAGCAATGGAGAAACTGAATCTCAAAAAACAAGGCGTTTCAGAAATACATTCGGTTTTAAAGAAAATTGGTGTCACCCCGGAAAAATTAAATCCAATGCTTACTCAGAAAGACTCTTCTCCAGTGAGTCAGCAAGTGAAGCTAGCAAGCATTCTTGCCCGTCCGAATATTAACATGCTTGACATCGTCCCGTTATCAATAGAATTAGAAGAAAAACATACGTTTTGGTCTGAAATAAACCAAGATATCCCTGAACAAGCAGAAATACAGCTTAAATATGAGGGATACATTGAACGCGAAGAGGAACACGCCTCTAAGATGTTGAGGCTTGAGGGCGTGAAAATACCCAAACACATTGATTACCAATTAATTAAAAGCCTTAGTTTAGAGTCTGTAGAAAAATTAAATAATATTCAGCCCACAACTATAGGCCATGCCTCAAGAATTTCAGGTGTATCACCAAGCGATATTTCTGTCTTACTCGTACACTTGGGTAGGTGAAAAACACTATCTTTAAATCGTGTCAGTTAAAAAGGTTTATTTTATTGATACGGTTCATCCCGTCTTATCTGAACGACTGTCAGAGAGCGGCTTTAGTTGTGTGGATGTGTCAAAGGAAAAAGCAGAAGATTTACCAGCTATATTAGTTGATGCTTTCGGCCTCGTTATCCGCTCTAAAATTTCATTAAGTAAAGAAGTATTATCGCATTGCAAGAGTTTAACATTTATAGCCCGATCAGGCTCGGGACTTGAAAACATTGATATAAATTTCTGTAAAGAAAAGGGCATTAGCTGCTACAATTCTCCTGAAGGAAATAGAAATGCTGTTGCGGAACACGCTCTTGGCATGCTTCTTTCTCTCTTAAATAAGATACACATATCCGATTTACAAATAAGAAATGGTATTTGGCAACGAGAACAGAATAGAGGCGAAGAATTAGATGGTAAAACAGTAGGCATTATTGGTTATGGAAACAATGGTTCCGCTTTCGCAAAAAAACTTAAAGGTTTTGATGTTAAGGTAATGGCTTATGACAAGTATAAAAGCGGATTTGGCGACCACTTTGTTCACGAATGTACGCTATCAGCCCTTCAAGAGCAAGCAGACGTTATTTCCTTTCACGTGCCATTGACCAAAGAAACAAAATACATATTCAATGAAACATTCATAGAAAACATGAAAAACCCTTTCATTTTAATGAATTTAGCAAGGGGAAAGGTTGTTCAAACAACAGATTTAGTAAGTGGTTTAAAAAATGATAAAATAAGAGGGGCTTGTTTAGACGTTCATGAGTTCGAAAAAAAGAGTTTTGAATCTTTTTTCGAACAACATATGCCAGAGGAATTTTCGTTTTTAACCCAATCAGAAAGAGTTATTCTTACGCCACATATTGCAGGTTGGACAAAAGAAAGTTATTATAAGTTAAGTAATGCGTTAGCCGATAAAATTTTAGAATATCACTCCCCCCAATGATCTAGAAATTCATCAAGCGATCTACGGTCTTTTTTGGTGGGTTTACCATCAGAGTCTTTGTAATGTTTTTGAGCCTCAATATAGGACTTATATTTTTTAATTTCTTCTTCACTCGTTATATCTGTAATGTATTCACAAACTAAGGTTGCGGACAAACGCTTATCTATAAGTTTACACACCGTGTAGGAGAAAATAGCGTTGTTTTTGTAAACGTAAATGGTGTCACCAATACTTATTTCTTTGGCGGGTTTTACATCTTGTTTGTTGATTCTAATCTTGTGCTTAGTTATGAGGTCTGCTGCGGTAGACCGTGTTTTAGCTAGTCGGACACACCAAATAAACTTGTCAACCCGCAATTTCATTTTGTGTTTTCTTATTCAGTTTAGAAAAAACCAAGGCATAGGATTGCTGAATTAAGTCATATAAATTTTTATCTGAAACATCTTGGTTAAGCATAATAGTGACCCAATGTTTTTTATTCATATGATAACCAGGACGCACCGCTTGATATTTTTCTGTAAGCTCTACAATTTCTTCCGCAGGGTGTTTTATGTTGATAGAAATAAAGTTATTTAAACTACACAAACAAAAGATTTTTCCACCAACTTTAAAAACGAGGGTGTATTCATCAAAAGGCATGGTTGTTTCTGCGGAAGGAAGAGTTAAACAAAAACCGATTAAATCTTCTAGATGCATGTTCTAAGCCACGACGACATCTTGATTTCCTAGCCTGTAAAGAAGCCTAGTGTGATCAGCAAGAGCGCCATAAAAAGTCTTGTAGGAATGATAGGGTAAACGGAACTCTAAGGCGGTTTCCTCAACAATTTTCGCAATCTTTCGGTAGTGAATGTGACAAATATTCGGAAATAAATGATGTTCAATTTGATAATTTAATCCCCCTACATACCAAGAAAAAAAACGTGCTTTAGGAGCAAAGTTAGCCGTATTGATTAATTGGTTAACAGCCCAGTCTGCATCAATATTCCCTGAATCATCGGGAACAGGAAAATTAGAAGATGGAACCACATGAGCTGGTTGAAAAATCATAGACAATACAAGCCCGGATATAAAATTCATAATCAGAAATCCGAGTATAGAAATATACCAATATGTAGGGCTAAATATTACCGGTAAAATTATAAATAGCGTAGCATAAATTATTTTGAAGATGATGATTTTTGTCATGTGCGTGGAAAGTGTTATTCCTTGGGACTTAAGAAGATCCTTCTTGTGATAACGAATGGCTTGATTAAAATCTTTAGTCACAAACCACATTAAAGTCATTAGGCCATAAAGAAACCAAGCATATAGATGCTGATACCGATGAATGGGGTATCTTTTTGCATGTGGAGAAAATCGTAATAAAAAAGAAGGAGGAGAGATGTCTTCGTCTACTTCATCTACATTCGTGTAGGTGTGGTGAATAACATTGTGTTGTATTCTCCAATTAACATCGCTTCCACCAAGAATCACCAAAACATGACCAACAATATTGTTTACGGTTTGGTTTTTAGAATATGTTCCATGGTTGGCGTCATGCATTACAGACAAACCCACACCAGCCATTCCAAATCCCATTATTACCCATAACCCGACGTAGGCCCAAGTACTAGAGAAATCCATAAATAACAAACAAAGTGGAACCAAATAAACCGCAAGTAAGACAATGGTTTTAAAAATCATCGCAGTATTTGCATGCTTTGATATTTTTTTTGTTTTAAAGTAATTGTTTACTCGTTGCTTTAGAACGGAATAAAATTCTTCATTATGATTTGAAGCGAAAGTAATAGTTTTAAATTGCATGGCACAAAATTACATAAATTAATCTGCATTCCTTATAATATCAAGAAAAAATCCCCTGCAAAGCACAAAACCCATAATAAGCACCTTTAGCTTTAAACAAGGCCTCGTGCGTACCTTGCTCTATTACAGACCCTTTAGATAAAACCACGATGTGATCTGCGTTCCGAATGGTGCTCAATCTGTGGGCCACAATAATTGTTGTTCTGTTCTGCATCAATTTATCTAAGGCCTCTTGAACCAATTTTTCCGACTCTGTGTCGAGGGCTGACGTAGCTTCATCTAAAATTAAAATTTCTGGATTCTTATATAGGGCACGAGCAATGCAAAGGCGCTGCCTCTGTCCACCGGATAACTTATTCCCTCTTTCCCCGATATTTGTCTCGTAGCCATTTTCAAGGTCCAAGATAAACCCGTTTGCGTTTGCTGTTTTAGCAGATTCTGTTGCTTTTTCGAGCGAAGGGGACTCGTCGCCAAAGGCAATATTTTCAAGAACAGAACCATTGAAAAGAATTGAGTCTTGGGAAACGATTCCAATTTTACCTCTCAAATCAAAGACCTTAAAGTCTTTTATGTTTTTACCATCAATAATAATTTCTCCCTCAACAACATCATAGAATCGAGGTAATAAATCAGTTAAAGTTGATTTCCCGCTACCCGACTCCCCGACTAAAGCAATCGTTGACCCCTTTGGAATAGTCAGAGAAATATTTTTAACGACCAACTCTTCCCCGTATTTAAAGCAAACATTTTTATACTCAATGGAGTGGACAAAATCGTTAAAAGACGTGGGCTTTTCAGGATCAATAATTTGGTCTTTTATGTTTAAGATTTCATTCACTCGGTCCAAGCTCACCCTAGCCTTTTGTAATACCGCAATTTGGTTTGCAATAGATTGTATAGGCCTTAACAATTGGGAAAAAACAATAATGAACGTAATAAACAATTCTCCTGTTAATCCCCCACTAGAGGAAGAACCCTCTATAATCAAATTACCCCCAAACCACACTAAACACATCATAACGCCGGCCCCTAGAGTCTCACTGATAAGGGGAGAGACGTCTTTTTTTCTAAATGTTTTCGTAACTAGCTTTTGGTGTTTAAGATTTATCTTTTGAAATTGATTATTTATAAATGTCGCGGCATTAAAAGCCTTGATAATTCTCACACCGTTTAAGCTTTCATCCATAATTGAGTACAACAACCCGAGTTGTTCTTGGCTGTTACGAACGGTTTTTTTGAGGCTTTTACCAATTCGGGAAACAACATAGGCCGTAATAGGCAATAAACAGAAGGAAACAAGGGTAAGCCATGGACTTATGTAAAACAAAGACAAAACATGAATTACAATTGCAATGGGGTCCCTGAACACTAATTCTAAAAAACCGACCACCCCGTTTTCTATTTCACCCACATCACTGTTCAGCCGCGCCATAAGATCTCCTTTTCTTTCCTGCGAATGAAAGGACAATGGAAGCGCTATAGATTTTTTAAAAAGGTCATTTCTAACATCACGCACCACGGCCATGCGGAGTTCAGATTGATACCAAACGGCTAAGTAACGAGATGCGTTTTTAAGAAAAAAAGCGATGAATACACTCACGCAGACAAATAGCAAGGCTTGTTTAGGATCACGGGAAACTAGTTCGTGCATGTAATAGTTGTAAGAATCCACAACGAATCCTCCAATCTCCGAAAAATTTCCAGAGTAACTAGGTTTTTTAATGGCGACTTTAAAGTCATTTACCCTAAAAATCAATTGCAAGAAAGGAATAAAAAGAACTAAGGATAAAAGGTTGAAGATGGTAAACAATAAATTACCCAAAATGGTAACTAAGGCTAATCGCCTATATTTAAATGCATGTTTATAAATGTCTTTCCATGAAGTCATGGGCAAATATACGCTAAAGAGGCTTCTTTTTTAAGCAACAATCTATCAGATTTACTACCTTTGAGTTATATGTCAACAATTCGTCAACAAAAGATAGAATCAGCAATACGATTGGAATTAGCTAACTTTTTCTTGCGGAGCGGCAGAGAAATATGTTTAGGCAGCATGGTAACCGTCACGAATGTGAGGATTACCTCTGACCTATCTTTAGCCCGTTGTTATTTAAGTATTTACAACACAAACGATAGTAAAGCAGTGCTTGAAAGCGTCAATATTAACAAAGGAAAAATAAAGTCAGAAGTTGCTAGTCGGCTTAAAAACATGCGTAAAACACCTGCTCTTAATTTTTTCATCGACGATTCATTAGACTATGCCATGAAGATCGACGAATTATTGAAAAAAAAATAACCCATCAAGATACCTTATTACATAGCAAAACGTTATTTTTTTTCAAAAAAAGATAGCAATATTGTTGCTGTCCTGACCAGAATCTCATGGATAGGCATGGCGGTTGTTTGTGCAGCATTGGTTATTTTATTATCTGCCTTCAATGGAATAGAGTCTGTAATACAGGAGATGTACGGTAAATTTGATACCGAAATTACTGTAAAACACAGCTCTCGAAAAACATTTTTACCATCTGAAATAGATGAATCCCATTTACAAAATGATAAAGTACTCAACTACGCTAAAGGAGTGGAAGAATTAGTGGTTCTTCAAAATGATACCAAATGGACTAACGCAAAGATAATGGGCGTTGAGCCAGGTTTTCTAAACATGGTGGATTATCCCAATAACACCCTTTTGGAAGAACCAATCTGTAAAAAAGATATTGCTTGTTTATTTAATCTCCTCAAATCGCAGGAGGTCTTCCTCGCGCCAGGATTAGTAGATAAATTGGAAATTAGACCCAATCAAACAGAATTCTCAATTTTAGCGGGAAAGAGAGAAATGAAAATCCGGCAAGGTCAGGATATGTTCAAAAAAACAAGAGTGCAGTGTGCAAGTGTCTTTAATTACAATAGAGAAGTGAATGAAGAGGTGGTGATTTGGTCGCTTGAGCGAGCACAAGAACTATTAGGCTATCAAAACGAGATCACGCACATTTATATATCGCTTAAAGAAGGGGTAGATCAGGAGGTGTTTAAACAAGAACTGCAAAAAAAATTAGGAAATAATTTTAGGGTCAGAACCAATCTAGAGAAAAATGAGATGATATACAAAACCAGTAAGTCAGAGCGATTAATGGTTCTCATCATTTTAGTATTTGTATTCGTGTTTGCAGCAATTAACCTAATTGCATCCTTAACAATCCAGTACATAGAGAAACAAAAAGATATCTTGTCTTTATCAGCCGTTGGCTTGACAAAAGTTCAAATTCAAAGGATTTTTATATCTAATGGAGTGTTCATTTGTTTAGCAGGTTTGTTTTTCGGTTTGTTTTTGGGTTATGGTGTTTGTTTTATACAAATATGGACAGGAATGATTACTATGGGTGCTGTAAATGAAGGCTTCCCCGTGGTGTTTAAACTGATGGATTTCATTTTTATTATATCTATGGTTCTTGGATTAGGATTCTTGTTTTCTTGGTTGACCATAAAATCTCTTTCTAGAGCGCTTTAAATGCTTTTTTTGAATAACTATTTATATAAAAGTTGTATATTTGCGCCAAATTTAAAGTACAAAAATGTCTATTATTAAAGGTAAAGTTTCCCAAGTTATTGGCCCCGTAGTTGACGTAAGATTCGAGAGAGGCGTCGAGCTACCAAGTATTTATGATGCGCTTGAAGTGAAGAAATCTGACGGCTCAAGAGTTGTTCTTGAGGTTCAATCACATGTTGGTGAGAATTCAATTAGAGCAATCTCTATGGACTCAACAGATGGATTCATGCGAGGTTTAGAAGTGGTAGCAACAGGTTCAGCAATTAAAGTTCCCACGGGAGACAGAATTAAAGGCCGCTTGTTTAACGTAGTGGGCGAAGCAATTGATGGCATCAATACAGTTGACAACGAGGGCGGATTACCTATTCACCGAGAAGCACCAAGTTTTGATATGCTATCGACTGCCACTGAAGTGCTTTTAACAGGAATCAAAGTAATTGACTTGATAGAGCCTTATGCAAAAGGAGGAAAAATCGGATTATTTGGCGGTGCAGGAGTAGGAAAAACAGTATTGATTCAAGAATTAATCAACAATATAGCTAAAGGCCACGGGGGACTTTCTGTGTTTGCAGGTGTTGGTGAGCGCACCCGTGAAGGAAACGATTTATTAAGAGAAATGTTGGAATCCGGAATTATTAAGTACGGTAAAGAATTTATGCATTCCATGGAAGAAGGCGGTTGGGACCTTTCAAAAGTAGATCTTGAAGAGATGAAAGAATCAAAAGCGACTTTTGTGTTTGGTCAGATGAATGAGCCTCCAGGAGCTCGAGCTCGAGTGGCCCTAACGGGATTAACGATTGCAGAATATTTCCGTGATGGCGATGGTGAAGGACAAGGAAAAGACATTCTTTTCTTCGTAGATAATATTTTTAGGTTTACTCAAGCGGGATCAGAGGTATCTGCTCTATTAGGCCGTATGCCATCTGCAGTTGGATATCAGCCAACATTAGCAACAGAGATGGGGGCTATGCAAGAGAGAATCACCTCAACTAAAAGCGGTTCAATTACTTCTGTTCAAGCAGTATACGTTCCTGCAGATGACTTAACCGACCCGGCTCCCGCGAACACATTTGCTCACTTGGACGCTACAACAGTTCTTTCAAGAAAAATTGCGGAGTTAGGGATTTATCCTGCTGTAGATCCATTGGACTCTACCTCTCGAATTTTAACAGCTGAAATTGTTGGAGACGAGCATTATAATTGCGCACAAAGAGTAAAAAACACCTTACAGCGTTATAAAGAACTCCAAGATATTATTGCCATTTTAGGAATGGATGAACTTTCGGAGGAAGATAAGTTAGTTGTGCATAGAGCAAGAAGAGTTCAGCGCTTTTTATCACAACCTTTTCATGTGGCTGAGCAGTTTACTGGGATACCAGGTGTATTGGTAGACATTCAAGACACCATTAAGGCGTTCAACGATATTCTAGATGGTAAATTTGATAAATATCCAGAGGCAGCATTTAACCTCAAAGGAGGTATAGAAGATGTTATTGCCGCTGGCGAGAAAATGTTAGCTGAAGCTTAAGTCGAATGAAAGTAGAAATAATAACTCCAGAGTCTCGTGTTTTTTCCGGCGAAGCTGCCGCTGTTTCTTTACCTGGATCAGACGGTGTTTTTCAAGTTTTAAACAATCACTCGCCAATAATTTCGTCTTTAAAAGAAGGCTTGGTGAAAATAGAAGCTACTGGAACCAGCGAAAACACCCACCCCTCAGTAAAAAATAATGGAACTTCTATTGAAGTATCTATTAAAGGGGGTGTTGCAGAGTTAATGAATAATAAGCTAATCGTATTAGCAGACTAAACGAAATAATCACAATGAAAAGGGATTGGGCACAAACTGATCCCTTTTTTTGTGTTAAGACATGTTAACTAAGTATTTTAAGAATTTGATAGTACAATATAGATTAAGTACCTTCGTTACCACACCTTGAAATGAATCTAGAAAAGATCGACATAAATCCATCAAATATACCGCGTCATATTGCACTGATAATGGATGGAAATGGCAGATGGGCCAAACAAAGAGGGGAACACCGATTGTTTGGGCACACAAAGGGTGTGGACGCTGTGCGAGAGGTGTTGAAAGCTGCTAAGTCTTTCGGTGTAGAGTACCTTACACTTTATGCCTTTTCAACAGAAAATTGGAACCGACCGCAACAAGAAGTAGATGGTTTGATGAGTTTACTAGTAGATTCAATTACGAACGAATTACCAGAATTACAAAAGCAGGGGGTGAAATTGCAGGTGATAGGGGATTTTAAAGGGCTGCCGGAAACCTGTCAAGTAAGTTTATCTGAAGGCATGGAGTCCACGAAACATAATACGGAGATAAACTTAGTATTAGCCTTAAATTACAGTGCAAAATGGGAAATCACACAGTGTGTTCGTGAAATTTCATTAAAAGTTGCGAAAAACGAAATGATTATCGACGATATTACTCCGGAGCTTATTTCTTTACATTTAACAACAAAAGATATACCTGATCCCGAGTTGCTAATTAGAACAAGTGGCGAGCACCGAATTAGCAATTTTTTGCTTTGGCAGTTGGCATATGCAGAGTTTTATTTTACCGAAACCCACTGGCCCGACTTTGGAAAAGAAGAATTACGCGCCGCAATAATTTCTTATCAATCACGAGAGAGACGATTTGGTATGGTCTCAGAATAATGTTTAAAATGAAGTATTACCTCTTTCTTTTATTTTTCATCTTTTCTAATGCCGTCTCATTAGCTCAAAACACTCCCATAACTATTGGAGGAATGGACTTCGGTTATGAGTCCCCAAGGGAGTATGAATTAGGCCCAATTAGGGTATTAGGGGCAGACAATTATGATCATCAGGCAATTAAATTAATTGCGGGGCTCAGACAAGGCCAGAGGATTATGGTGCCAGGCCAACCCGTTACAAATGCAATAAAGAATTTATGGGCAGAGGGAATTTTTTCCAACGTTAGCATTTATGCTGAAAAAGAAATAGCAGGAGTGCTTTACTTAGTAATTGAGCTAGCTCCACGACCGAAGTTATCCAAGTACAAGTTCAAAGGAATTAACAGGAGAGAAGCAGATAAATTAAGAGAGGAAATAGCTTTGTATGCTGGGAAAACAATCACGGAAAATTTAGTTTTTCAAACAACTAATAAAATCAAGGGGTATTTTCGAGAGAAGGGATATTATGACACCAAAGTCAAAATAAACCGAGAAAAAGACACACTCATTAACGATTCGGAATTATTTTTAATTGACATCGCTAAGGGTCCTCGAATAGGCATTAAAAAAATAGAAATTATAGGAAACAACACCGTTCCGTCATGGAAACTTAAAGCAGCCATGAAAGATACAAAAGCAAAACTTTTTTATCGGTTTTGGAAAAGATCTAAATTAACAGAGTCGGCATACGAGCGCGATAAACTTGCAATGATGCAAAAATTTAATAAGGCTGGGTTGAGGGATGCGATGATTATCAAGGACACGATTATTAAATTAGACGATAATAATTTAATGATAAAAATCAATATTCAAGAAGGTGAAAAATATTATTTTGGTGAATTTGATTGGATAGGAAACACAAAATATAGATCAAGTTTTTTAGACTCCTTGATTGGAATAAAAAAAGGAGATGTATACAATAATGCATTATTAGAACAGCGCTTGAACGGCAGCCCAGACGAAAGAGATGTAAGGTCTATTTACATGAATAGGGGGCACTTATTTTTCAACCTAATCGCTGTTGAAACGAACGTGACAAACAATCAAATAAACCACCAGATACGTATATTAGAAGGCAAAGAAGCCCGTATTGGCGACATAAGCATAAAAGGAAACACAAAAACGAACGATAAAGTTATCCTCCGTGAAATAAGAACGAAACCGGGTGATATTTTTAATAAATCTGATATAATGCGCACGCAACGCGAATTGGCACAACTCGGGTTTTTTAATGAACAAGCGTTTCAAGTAAATCCGATACCAAATCCCGCCAACGGGACTGTTGATATTGAATATGTTGTAGAGGAGAAGTCGTCCGATCAGATTGAGTTATCAGGCGGTTACGGTGGGGCTGGACTAACTACTCGGGGCGGAATTATTGGCACATTGGGCTTGACTTTTAATAATTTTTCTACCCGAAACTTCTTTAAAAAAGAGGCTTGGTCACCACTTCCCGGAGGAGATGGGCAACGACTTTCTATCCGTGCCCAAACCTCAGGTAGATTTTATCAAGGGTACAACTTTTCATTCACTGAACCTTGGCTTGGTGGTAAGAAACCAAATTCTTTATCTTTTTGGGTTAATCATACAGCGCTTTCCTCAAGTGGAACTTTACGGACCGACCCCAATTATACAGGGGTGGGGATAACAGGTGTTGGTCTCGGTCTTGGTAGAAGAAAAAAGTGGCCAGATGATTACTTTTCTGCCTATTACGAATTAGGATATCAGTTCTACGATGTGGTAAATGACTTTAGGTTTCCCCTAATTGAAAAGGGAAAAGCCAATGATATTTCATTAAGATACACCTTACAAAGAACTTCTGTAAGCTCTCCAATTTATCCTCAGAGCGGCTCTAACTTTTTATTTACAACGAAAGCAACATTGCCATATTCTCTCTTTACTGAGGTGGATTACGCAGGAGCCACAACAGCAGAAAGGATTAGGTTCCTCGAGTATTACAAATTTAAGTTGACAGGCGAGTGGTTTTTACCTGTAAGCCCCGATAAAAAACTTGTGATAATGTCGCGTTTTGGTTATGGATTTATGGGCGCCTACAATAAAGAGAAAGGTGTTACTCCGTTTGATCGTTTTGTCATGGGAGGAAGTGGATTAACAGGCGTTGGTCAAATAGGCGGCCGAGAAATAATCGCAATGAGGGGTTATGAAGATCAAACCGTTTCTTCTGATGGAGGAGACCCCTTGATTGCTAAGTACACATTAGAGCTGCGCTATCCGATATCGTTAAATCCTTCGGCTACTTTTTACGCGTTAACTTTTTTGGAAGCAGGGAACACCTACCCGTCGTTTCAAAAATTTAATCCATTCAATGTAAAAAGAGCTGCTGGCATCGGTATTCGTGTTTTCTTGCCTATGTTTGGAATGCTTGGTTTGGATTATGGTTTAGGTTTTGATGAGCTCGATAATTGGTCAAATGGATTTGGAAAAGCTTCCGACCAGTCAATCAAGCAAAAAGGATTTTATCCAAAGTTGAGTTTTACCATCGGAATGAACCTTGGCGAGTTATAATTTTTAGCAATAAATGTGTAACTTCGCCGTTCCTTACAGACAATAAAGCACCATGGTTAAATATTGTTTCGTACTTCTTTTTGTTCTTGGCATTACTTTTGTCAAGGGACAAACTTATGCGTTTATAGATTCAGATTATATTTTAAAAAATGTTCCTGAATATATATCTGCTAAAGAAAAATTAGATAAGCTGGCAGAGAAATGGACAAAAGAAATAGAAGATAGATATGCCGCTGTTAAAACTAAGAAAGGAAACTTCGAGCGCGAAGAAGTTCTTTTACCCGCCGAGGAAAAGACAAAGCGAAAAGCGGAAATTGAAAAATTAGAAAAAGAGGCGGTAGATTTGCAAACACAACATTTTGGGGCTAACGGAGATTATTTTGAAAAGCGCCAAGAACTTGTGAAGCCTACTCAAGATAGGGTTTATACGGCAATGAAGAAAGTGGCAAAAAGAGACGGATATGCTTTTGTTTTCGATAAGGCCAATCAAAGTAATTTGCTTTATGCGGAGAAAGAGTACGACATAAGCGAGTCTGTTTTAGAAGAAATGGGAATAACTAAATAAATATAAAAATGAAAAGAATAGTAACAATGTTATTTTTAGTAGTGGCGGTTGGGGTAAATGCTCAACAAAAAATAGGGCACGTCAATTCCCAACGTTTATTAGACACATTAGCGTCATATAAAGAAGCGGGAAAAAAACTAGAGCAAAAAAGAACAGAGGAAATCACAAAATACCAAACCTTGGAGAAAGCATTTCAAGCCGAGTACAATAGGTTGATGGAAGAGGCCCCAGAAATGCCAAAATTAATGCTAGAGCAAGAGCAGCAAAAACTAATGGTTAAACAACAAGAGTTAGAGAACTTCGAACCAGAAATGACAAGAAAGCTGCAAATGTACCAACAACAATACATGGAGCCTATTTTAGAGAGAACCCAAAAGGCGATTGCCATTGTGGCAGATCGTAAAAAGTTGAATTATATTTTTGACGAAACTGTTTCACTTTATTTTAAAGGAGGAATAGATTGCACCGCTGAGGTGTTGTCGGAGTTGTTGAAGCTTGATGCGGAAGCAATGAAAATGAAGTAAAGTGATCTTATAATATTAAACATTAGGCAACCCAACAGGTTGCCTTTTTTGTTAGCTTTGATTTTTAAATGGGACCAATAGGAGTTTTTGATTCAGGGTATGGAGGATTAACAGTATTAAATGCCGTTAGAGAACATTTGCCCAACTACGAATACATATATTTAGGGGATAATGCTAGGGCTCCGTACGGCAGTCGTTCGTTTGACGTTGTCCATGAGTTTACGTGGCAGGCTGTTGAATTTTTATTTAAACAGGGATGCCCACTGATTATTATTGCCTGCAACACAGCGTCGGCTAAAGCGCTCAGGACTATTCAACAAACACAACTTTTGGACAGCTATTCTGGAAGGCGCGTGTTGGGCGTTATACGCCCGAGTACAGAAACCATTGGTGAGTGGACAAAATCCAACCATGTGGGTATTCTAGGAACATTAGGAACTATTCAGTCATGTTCTTACATTATAGAGTTAGAAAAATACGCCCCTCAAATAACCACGCACCAACTGGCCTGTCCTATGTGGGTTCCTTTGATTGAAAATAATTACCATAATACAGACGCGGGCAGAGCAATAATCAGAGAGGATGTTGATAAATTGCTGTCTATGAGTGCTGATATCGACACAATAGTGCTTGCGTGCACACATTATCCAATAATCGAAAATCAGATTAAAGAATTAGTAGGACCTAGAGTCAAGGTTTTTTCTCAAGGTCAAATTGTAGCAAAGAAGTTAAAAGAGTATTTGGAGAGGCACACGGAAATTGATAATTTATTATCGAAATCCGGAAAGGTGTCCTACATTACTACAGAAAACACGGAGGTATTTAACGATAAGGCTTCTAAATACCTAGGTCTCCAAATACAATCTTTACACACCCATTTATAAATTATAAGCCGTTGCGTTTTCTGTTTAAATTGGCTATAATTTCATGTTGCATGTCTAGCAAAGTCTCAGGTTTATGGGCATAATAGGTGAAGCTTTCCTCGTATTGTTTTTTTGAAACACCGTGGCTTTTTAATAGCTGGGTATAGCTGCTGTCGAGAGAAACTTTATATACGCTTGGGCTTCCATAACTCAATTGGTAGTGGTTTTCTATAAGAAAAACATCCTCCATTATTTTTAACATCTTATCTTTTGGAATTACATCAGGCTCTTCATTGACCCCACAGCTAACAAATAGCAAAATAAGTATTAAATACAAGCACTTCATAAGTCAAACATCAGTCTTTCCCCCGCAGCATGGCTAACTATTCGATTATTATCCCAAACAATTTGTCCATTTACCAAAGTGGTGTTTATTTTATGTGAGAACGTATATCCTTCGAAAGGTGACCAACCGCATTGATACAATAGGTTGGTTTTATTTACAGGCGTTGTTGAATTTGGGTCTACAATCACGAGATCAGCATTATAACCCTCGCGAATGAACCCCCTATTCTCTATCCTGAAGAGTATGGCTGGAGAATGAGACATTTTTTCCACTAACTTTTCGATGCTTATTTTCCCTTGTTTTACTTTTTCTAGCATGGCAAGGAGTGCGTGTTGTACCAAAGGCCCCCCAGATGGCGCATTGGAGTATGTTAACGATTTTTCTTCAAGAGTGTGTGGCGCATGATCGGTGGCAATAACATCTATTCTATTATCCAATACCGCATCCCAAATCGCTTCGCGATCTTTTACAGATTTTACAGCGGGGTTCCATTTTATGAAATTACCTTTTTCAGGATAATCTTCCGTCGAGAACCATAAATGATGTACACAAGCCTCGGCAGTAATTTTTTTATCCGCTAATGGAGTGCTTTTATCGAATAAAGAGAGCTCTTTTTCTGTCGAAATATGCAGCACATGCAGCCTGGCACTGTGTTTTTTAGCTAGTGAAACCGCTAGTGATGAAGACAGGAAACAGGCGTTTTCATCTCTAATTAAAGGATGAGCTTCTACAGGGATGTTGTCGCCATAGATTTCTTTAAATTTCGCTAAATTAGTTTTAATTGTGTGTTCGTCTTCGCAATGCGTGGCAATGAGAAGGGGAACATTGGCAAAGAGCTTATTCAGGGTTTGCTCGTTATCTACAAGCATATTTCCTGTGGAAGACCCCATGAATACTTTTATCCCACAAACATTTTTAGCGTCTGTTTTTAGCACTTCTTCTAGGTTATCATTGGAGGCGCCCATAAAAAATGAATAATTAGCAGCGGAATGTTTAGCGCCCAAAATATATTTTTCTGCTAATAAATCTTGAGTTAAAGTGTTGGGGACGGTGTTAGGCATTTCCATGAAGGAGGTTATTCCTCCCGCAACAGCAGCTCTTGATTCAGTCCTAATACAGGCCTTATGTGTTAGGCCGGGTTCTCTGAAATGAACTTGATCATCTATACAACCAGGCAAGACATAACAACCCTCAGCATTAATTTCTGTGCTATTTACAGGAGGATCAATTACGCTAGAAATTTTTTTGATTTTACCATTTTCTATGAGTAGATCCCCACTCCAAACAACCCCTTCATTTACAAAGGTTCCGTTCTTAATAACTACTGTCATAGCCTCATTGTTTTCATTTTCCAAACCCCAAAAAAGGCCTCTTTGAAGATTTTTGTACTCATTTTAGATTCACCAAATTCACGATCTACAAATGTTATAGGAACCTCTGTTAATCGGAAGCCATTTTTTTTAGCGGCATATTTCATACACACCTGAAAAGCGTATCCTTTGAATGGTATATTGTCTAACTTGATAGACTCTAATACTGATCTCTTATAACATTTAAAACCAGCGGTTGTGTCTTTAATATTTATCCAAAGAATTAAACGCACGTAGACACTTGCAAAATATGACATCATCCATCGTGAAACAGGCCAATTGACAATTTTTCCTCCTTTACAATACCTTGAGCCAATAGCGACATCAGCCCCCTTTTCACAGGCATTTTTAAGTCGAATTAAATCTGACGGATTGTGTGAAAAATCACAGTCCATTTCAAAAATGTAACCGTATCCCCTTTCAAGACAGTATTTAAATCCATGGATGTAAGCGGTTCCCAAGCCCAGCTTTCCCGACCGTTGTTCTAAAAATAGTTTACCGTTAAACTCTTGTTGCAAAGAAATAATTTTGCTTGCAGTTCCATCAGGGCTGTTATCATCGATAAATAAAATGTGGCAATCCAAGGATTCGTTAAAAATGGCACGCACCATATTTTCGACGTTATCGATTTCATTGAATGTGGGGATTATAATAATCGAGAGGTCACGCATATATATATCGAAGATACGTAATAATTAGCCTAAATTATCCGGTGAAAGAGGTAAAAATGTTGCAAAAAAAAGCCGCTCAAAAAAGCGGCTTTCAATATAACATACTTTTTACGCTTCTTCTTCCTCGTCATCCCCAGCATCAGCGCCTTTAATAGCACCTCTAGCCATTTTCACAGAAACAACGACGGCATTCGCAGGGTCTAATATTTTTACCCCGGGAATTTCAATTGAATTAACACGAATAGATTGACCGATTTTCAACTTAGAAATATCCAAAGTAATCGCATCTGGTAAATCTTTCGGTAACCCAACACATTGTAAAAGTCTAAATACTGTCATAAGCTTACCACCAGCCATTACACCTCGAGAAGAACCAACAACGCGCACAGGCAATTTCACACGAATCTCCTTAGTGTCTGTTAATTCTAAAAAGTCGACATGTTGAATGGTGTCTTTTGTTGGATGTTGCTGCAATTCTTGAATAATACCTCTGGTTTTTTTTCCTTCGATACTAAGTTCAACTTGGTAGACATCAGGAGAAAATATTATTTTCTCGATTTCTACTCGCTTCACAGAAAAGTGTGTTTGTTCACCCTGGCCATAAAGCACACAAGGCACGCGACCTGCATTTCGCAGAATAGCAGCGTCCTTTTTCCCTACGTTCGCTCTGAGCGAACCGCTCAATTGTGCTGTTTTCATGTATATATATTAATTTAAGAGATTACAAAATGAGAACTAATTGACTCGTTATTAATGAGCCTTTTGATGACGTCGCCGAAAAGTTCAGCCACACTAACCACACGAATTTTATCGCTAGTTATGGTAATTGGAATTGTGTCGGTAACAACCAACTCTGTTAAGCGGGAATTATGAATTCGTTCATATGCAGGCCCACTAAGTACGGCATGCGTGCAGAAGGCCCGAACACTAAGTGCGCCCTTTTCCATCAATAAGTCTGCGGCCGTGGTTAATGTACCAGCGGTGTCACACATATCGTCTACGATTACCACGTCTTTTCCTGAAACATCCCCAATCACAGTCATTTCGGCTATTTCGTTCGCTTTTTTCCTGTTCTTGTGACAAAGTGCTAATCCAATGTTTAAGTTTTTAGCGTAGGAATTAGCTCTTTTTGCCCCACCAACATCTGGTGCGGCCATAATGAGATTGCTCGAGTCAAGCTTCCGGAGTTCATCTAAAAATAATGTTGACGCATATAAATGGTCCACGGGCACTTCGAAGAAACCTTGAATTTGATCAGCGTGTAAGTCCATTGTAATAACGCGATCCACCCCAGCGGCCATCAGCATATTTGCAATTAACTTTGATCCAATAGCCACCCTCGGCTTGTCTTTTCTATCTTGTCTTGCGAAACCAAAATAGGGGATCACGGCAATTATTTTTCTCGCAGAAGCCCTTCTAGCGGCGTCAATCATTAATAATAGTTCGAAAATATTTTCCGTAGGCGGCATAGTCGATTGAACCAAGAAAACGTCTTGCCCACGAACAGTTTCCTCAAATGATGGTTGAAATTCCCCGTCACTAAAAACAGTAACCTTAATATCTCCAAGGGATGTTCCATAAGATGCCGCAATTTTTTGCGCTAAATTCATTGTTTCACGACCGGAAAAAATTTTTACACCCACCTTGATAATTTGAGGGTGTAAAGTTAAGGCAAAATAATCTTTTTCCCAAATGACTGAAAAATATAAATATTATTATCGCATTTGGAATTTATAAGGGCTATCAATAAAAATATTGTTTTTTTAGAAGAGTTAAAACACCTAGGTATAACAACTTAAAAACACCTGGATTCTTCCTTTTGCTAGTAACATGAATGATAGATTGACTAACCAAACAACAGGCGATTATTTGACCCATAAAAGTCTATGATCATTCTTAAAAATAGCGATTCCCATAGGAAGGATTTGTATTTTTGTAATATGGAAAAAAAGGGTCGTGTAGTTCCTTTGATGAAAAGACTTTTAATACTCATTAAACCGTATAAAAAGTATTTTATTTTATCTGGATTTGCTATTATAAGCCTTTCATTTTTAGCCCCTTTACGCCCTTATCTTATTTCTCAAATGGTTGATCGTTTTATCATCCAAAGTCAAGACAGTAAGCAACTTTTGATATGGTCACTGTTAATTGTCTCCTTGCTTCTTTTGGAAGGAGGGCTGCAAGTACTGTCTAGTTTCTTTTCAAATCTACTTGCACAAAGCTTGATTCGTGATCTTAGGAAAAAAGTGTTTTCTCATATTTTGTCGTTTAGGACGAGGTACTTTGATAAAAATCCGGTGGGTGCGTTGGTAACCAGAGTTGTATCAGATTTAGAGGCAATTACAGAGGTGTTTTCGGCAGGTTTAATGGAGATTACGGGGGATGTTATCTCGCTTTTTTTTATTTTAGGATTGATGTTTTACACGGATTGGGAATTGGCATTAATGACCTTGATCCCAATTCCGCTACTTATAATGGCTACCAGGATTTTTGCCAGAGCAATGCGGGATTCATTTCAAAAAGAAAGAACAGCGGTAACAGGGTTAAACACCTTTGTCCAAGAGCATTTATCAGGAATGTCAATTGTTCAATTGTTTAACAGGGAGAAACACGAGTTTGAGGCCTTTAATAAAATAAACAAGGAGCATAAAAATGCTCATATCCAAGCAATATGGGCAAACTCTATCTTCTTTCCCGTGGTGGAGTTTTTAAGTTCCTTGTCAATAGCTTTTTTATTGGTTTGGGGGGCTTTGAAGGTTGAGGGAAGAACACAAGAAGAAATTTATTTAATGTATGGAGAAATCATCGCATTTACCTTGTGGATAAACCAACTTTACAGACCAATTAGGCAATTAGCAGATAAATACAACGTCTTGCAACGTGGTGTGGTTCGCGCAGAACGGATATTTGAAATTTTAGACGATGATACTGAGGTTCAATACGGCGGGAGTATCACTGACACAAGTTTCAACCAGCCCATCAGATTTGAAAACATACGATTTGGTTACAAAAAAGACCAGCAGGTAATTGATGGGTTTTCATTGATTATTCAACAGGGAGAGACCATAGCTTTTGTAGGTGCCACGGGATCCGGGAAAACAACCTTAGTTAATTTACTATCGAGAATGTATGAGTATGATGAGGGGAGAATATTAATTGGGGAAACGCCTTTAGACCAAATTTCGTTGAGTAAAATAAGAAAAGAGGTTGCGGTTGTATTACAGGATGTTTTCTTATTTTCTGGGACTGTAATGGATAATATTACTTTGAGCAATATTCATATAAGGGAGGAGGATGTGTTTAATGCGGCGAAAGAAGTGGGGCTACATGACTTCATTTTATCATTACCTGGGGGTTATTCTCATGTTATTAGTGAAAGGGGCACATCGCTTTCCGTGGGCCAACGCCAGCTTCTATCCTTCATACGCGCATATGTATACAACCCAGCAATACTTATCCTCGATGAAGCGACATCAAGTATAGACTCAGAATCGGAGGCATTGATTCAGGCGGCAACTGTTAAAATCACTCAAGGCAGAACTTCTATAGTTGTCGCGCATCGACTTTCAACGATTCAGTCAGCAGACAGAATAGTGGTGTTAGAAAAAGGAAAGCTTGTAGAGTCGGGGAATCACGAAACCCTATTTCAGAAAAACGGTGCCTATAGGAAATTATACGACAAACAATATTTCTCTCATGAGTAATCCAGTTAGATTTAAAATCGGCGGAGTTCCAGAACACTTTAACCTGCCCTGGAAGATGGCTATTGAAGAGGGGGCTTTTAAAAAGTTAGGTGTTGAATTACATTGGTCAGACATGACGGGGGGGACGGGGCAAATGATTAAAGGTCTTCAAACGGGCAGTCTTGATATTGCTGTATTATTGACAGAGGGGATTACAAAGGCGATTCTACAAGGGTTGAACGCTAAAATAATTATGGTCTATGTAACCTCTCCTCTTCGCTGGGGAATACATGTTCCGTATGCTTCAGATATAACGAAGGTTTCGCAATTAAGAAACAGGACGTTTGCTATTTCTAGAGAAGGTTCGGGGTCTCATTTAATGACTTACATCAAAGCGCATCAGGAGGGTTGGAATAAAAACGAGCTGTCTTTTAATGTGGTTGGAGATATCTATGGGGGTTTGTGGGCATTAGAAAATAATGAGGCTCAGGGATTTTTATGGGAGAAGTATACCACATTCCCATATACGGAACAGAAAAAATGTAGATATATCGGAGAGGTTGTTACCCCATGGCCCTGTTTTGTTATCGCAGCAAGGGGAGATATATTGACGCAGCACAACGATATTTTATCAAAGGTTTGTGCGGTTGTGCACCATAAAGCATTCGAATTAAAAAATAATATTGAAGCACCAGAAATAATTTCTTGGAGATATAATTTAAACTTAAGTCAAGTGAAAAACTGGATGAATGAAACAAACTGGAATTATCAAAGTGAAAAAGACGTTAGTCAATTTGAGGGCGTTGTTTCCTATTTACGCGAAATTGAGTTGATTTCTGCGGAAGAAGCTGAGGGTTGGCTTACTAAATTAGTGGTGTAATGCGATCCATCCTTTTATATTTCTTTTTAAGTCCCGCTGTTTTAAATGCACAGGCAGGGTGCACAGATCCGCAAGCTCAGAACTACGATGCGTCAGCCTTGGAAAATGACGGAACATGCGAATATGCGACCACTAATTATGTTACAGAAATTATTTCAACTCTACCAACAGAAATTTCGGAGTCTTCCGCTATGGTATGGTATAATAATATACTTATCACACTGAATGATTCAGGAGGGGAAAATGTTATCTATATCATGGATACTCTTGGGCAATTGATGGAAACCTGCACACTACAAAATTCGGTTAACATTGACTGGGAGGCGCTGGCGATTTCTGATTCTCTATTGTATATTGGCGATATCGGAAATAACAATGGTACAAGGCAAAATCTCAGTCTCTATTCTCTTAATTTATCTTCACTTCAACAAGGGGCCGACACCATAAGCGCAACACGAATGGTATATAAGTACCAAGACCAGACAAATTTTATTTCACAACCAAATGCCACGAATTTTGACGCAGAGGCTATGATCTATTTTCAAGACAGCATTCATATTTTTAGTAAAAGTTGGGCGTCTTTTTATTGCAAACATTATGTTTTACCTGCGTTTTGGGCAGACACTGCCGTTGCCTATTTAAGAGACAGTGTTTTTGTAAATGGACTTATCACTGATGCTACAGTCGACAAAGAAACTGGAAAAGTAATATTATTAGGCTATAAATTAGACACTCCAACTACAGAAGGTGATTTTTACTCGTGTTTTCTCCATTTGTTATATGATTATCCTGGACAGCAATTTTTCAAAGGCAATAATCGTAGGATCGAAATTGGTGGTGTGCTTTCGTTGGGTCAGACAGAGGGAATATCATGGTCGCTATTCAATAGGGGTTATATTTCGTCAGAAACAGTTGTTTCTCCAATACAAATAAGTTCAAAATTAAGAAGTTTCGATTTTCAAGCTTTTTTCGCGCAGGGAGAGCTAGGTGTTCTAAATGAGTCATCACCCGTTTATCAAATTATAAAGAATGGAGACGATGTGCTGTTTAAAACCACAACAGAATACATTAGGCGAATTGGTTTAGTTGGAGAAGAAATCCCACTTTTGAAAACAAGTGAAGGTTGGCGCTTACAAAACGCTAAGTCCGGGGTTTATTGGTTATATATTGATAATAAGTTAATTAGCATATTTATTCAATAAATACGGAATATTCATTGTATGATTAGTTGTTTTCGTTTGAATGACCTAACTATTCATAATCGTTTGAAAAACAGAGATATAAATAGTAACTTCTGTAAAAACAACCGATGTCAGCAGAAATTATTACAGCAGTTATTATTGTGTCTGTGTTAGTTTTGGTTTTATTAGGCCTTTATCTATTAGATAAAAGAAATAATTAAAACTTAAACACTTTAGTGAAAAACTTGTTACAGATGATATGTTACGCTTGTTATTGTCTGTTGTTTGTTTTATTTCTTTTAGTTCTCTTGCACAATCAAAGAGGGAAGCCGCATATTTTGCAAGTGGGTGTTTTTGGTGTGTGGAGGCAATTTTCGAATCTGTCAAAGGGGTATATTTTGCGGAATCTGGTTATTGTGGAGGCACAACCAAGAACCCAACATATGATCAGATTTGCACAGGAAAAACCGGTCATGCAGAAACGGTCAAAGTTGTCTACAATCCAAAACAAATTTCATACGAAACACTGTTGCGTGTTTTTTTCAATTCACACGACCCTAGCACATTGAATAAGCAAGGCC
>CAMDLY010000016.1 GCA_945902115.1 Lishizhenia tianjinensis
CTACTTTGGTAAAACAAACATTTCAGGAACTTCCTTATGTTTCTCTTGAAAATATAGACACACGACAATTTGCAATAAACAGCCCTATATGATTTTTGCAAATGTTTTATGAATAGCTTTTGTTGTCTGCGTTGCAGCTGGACTTTTTAGTATTGTTGTTAACCTGTAAATTCCTTTTTTTGTAAAGGCTTTAGGTAAATAACAGGTTAATGGAGAATAACGGTTATTTAACCAGAGCCCTCAGGAAAAGTACTTCGCTTTCAAGTTGTTGAATTCGCTTCTCGTATTGATCTATTAATTTATCGGGTAATAGATAAGTTGCGCTTCCAATTGTGTTGTAATTTCCTTCTTGTGTGCAGTTATTGAAAATGTTTTGGTGGTCAAACCCTAATACTTCCATGGGGTCGATACCCAAAATCTCTGAAATTTCATTTAATCGGTTGATGGTAAGCTGTGTTTCTCCACTCTCTATTTTGGAGTAAGCGCGAGTGCTCAAGCCTAATTGTTGCGCCATGTATTCTTGTGTAAAGTTTTTTAATTCCCTGAGCTGTTTGATTTTAATTTCGGCTTGATGTATCATGTTTTACGAATTAATAGTTCAAATATAGAATAAAAAATTCAATATAAGAAAAATATAAACAATAAAAAATTTATTCAAATTGTAATTTTATGTTCCAATAGACAGAAATGGAGTATAAATTTAACGCGGATGACTTATTTGTTTTAATCGAAAATAAACAATCGGCATTTCCGTTGAATTTGGAGTTTGTTGTAAAGGACAAAAAATCGAAGGGTTTTTCCGGACCAGGCATTTACTTTTTGTATAATAAAGACGAGTTAATTTATATCGGCTTTTTTTATCCGGATGGAGATGAAAGAGACGCGAGGATGGAGCGGATGAAAAAAGAAATCGCAACAATTTCCATGAGAGGGCGCGAGGTGGTGTTTACTCAAACTGCATTTGATGCGCATCAACAATGCGTTAATTATCCAATTTTTCAAGGTGAAATCAGCCAAAATGGTTTTCAGACATCCGTTAAACGAATAAACTTTGTAGATAAAAATTGGAATGACTTTAAAACAAATGATTTTTTAAAGCACTTCATATTCTATTGGTTTCCAGAAGAAAAGAACTTGGGAAGAACCAGAGAGGATCTTGCAGAAGTTACCAATCAATTACGAAAATTTTATAAACCCACATGCAACGGGTAGTTGCAAAAAACAATTTAATTATGAAAAAAATAATACTTTCAGTTTTAGTATTAAGTTCTGTTGTCTGCTTTGGGCAGCAATTAACAAATTCGAACATGGAACTATGGACGACTGTTTCGTATGGCCCTGAACCAAACAATTGGCAATATAACGACGGGACAGGTATAGCTTATGGAACAAATAATAATGCAAGAAGTTATAATGGAACAGATCCCTTAACAACCACAAAAATCACAGGTGCCGCAGCTTTTGGGGGAGCCGGAAATTCTGCTCTTTTAGAAACAAAGTCTGTTGTCGGGTCAACACTTTTGGGGGCTGGCTATACTACACTTCCTGGTTGGTTATATCGACAAGAAGCCATAACAAATACGAACATAGGGTCTTTAACTTTTAACTACAAAAGCACTGTGGTTCAAGGAGACTCTTGTTATGTTAGGGTGGGATTAATTGATGCCAGTTTTAATATTTATTCATTAGGTGTTTTTTGGATCAAACCATCTGATAATAGTACAACCTGGAAAACAAAAACCATCATTTTAGAAAATCTATTACCTGGAACACCAACAGAAATTTTCATTGAGGCAATGTCAACATATGATGGGTTTGATGGAAATTATTCATTTGTTACGCCAATAATAGGTTCTAAATTATACTTGGATAATTTTACGCTGAATTATTGTAATACCCCAATTACAACCAGTTTAACGGAAACAGTTTGTGATTATATGCTACCATATAACTGGAATGGAGTTACATTTTAAAGTGCTGGAACCCAATCTGCTACATTCACTTCAGCTTTGGGATGTGATTCCACAGTCAATATGACATTAACCGTTGTTGGTGGGCCATACACACAAATTCCTGATGCTGCTTTTGAACAATCATTAATTAATCTAGGCTATGACCCATGTGGAATTGTTGATGGTCAAGTGCCAACAAATAGCATTAACACCGTTTTAAATTTATTTATTCAAAATAATATTATCTCTGATTTAACTGGAATTGAGGATTTTCAAGCTCTACAATCATTAACGATTTGGAGTGCTAATCTAGGAGTAAATGGTGTCAATTTGGCTTCAAATAATAATTTGAAATCATTAACCATTTCAAGCGCAGGTTTAACTTCTTTAAATTTATCACAAAACACATTGTTAGAAACTTTAAATATTACAGGAGGCATATCTAACAATATCTCAACATTAGACCTAACATCAAATACAAATCTTCAAATTATTGATTGCCCGGGTACAGGGATTAACTCGCTACAACTGCCAGCAGCAGCATCTTTGACACAGCTAAATTGTCAAGCCAACAATTTAAGTTTTTTAGATTTATCAATAGTTCCAAACCTAACTTCGCTAAACGCTTCTGACAATTCATTGATAAATTTGGGTGCAAATACGCACAATAGTCTAATTACTATGAACATTAAGAACAATTCTTTTACCGGTTTAAATTTATCTGGATTTAATCAATTAAAGTCTTTAGATTGTTCGGATAACTCCTTGGAATGTTTAAACATTAAAAATGGTAATAATAATCAATTTTCTTACTTAAACACTCTAAATAATTTCACGCTAACTTGTATTGAAGTAGATGATTCTCTTTTCTCTACTAATAATCCCATTTGGAATGCAAATAAAGATACTTGGTCAACATATAGCGAAGATTGTATCGGAATATGCGTAACCGCGGATCTCTCAGATTTATTTATTGAAAACCCAAAAGTTTATCCTAATCCAACCAATAGTATCGTTACTATTCAGTCTGAGTCAGAAATTAAAGACATTACCCTGTTAGATTTAACTGGAAAGACTTTAGGAAAATATCATACAAATTGTGTTGATCTTTCAGAATTGATGGTTGGCACATATATAATCCGTATTCGATATTCAAATGAAATCGAGGTTGTTAAACAAATAATCAAAAATTAATAAATTATGAAAAGAGTACTTTTTACCATCTCAACAATTGTTTCTTTTTCAACAATTGCAGTTTGTCAAAAACCGACAGATTCAAACCCTTATTCAATAGAAGGACAATTAAGTTTGAATTCAACATCATTGACTTTTAATGCTCCTTCTCTTCGAGCTCGTTATTTTCTGAAGGACGATTTTGCAGTAAGAGCATCTATCGGTCTTCAAAATAGTTCAGAAAAGAATAATTACTATGAGCTTCCAAATAATGAAGGTCAATCTGGATATGAGATAAATAAATCATCGAACAATTCTTTATCAATTGGAGCTGAAAAACATTTATCTGGAACTAGTAAATTATCTCCTTATTTCGGTGCAGATTTTGTAATCGGTTTCGGAAATGAAACAGCAAAGTGGAATAATTACGATGGAACTGGTTTCCTATCTGATTTTACTGCAAAAGGTAAAAATCCAACGAGTAGTATTGGATTGAATTTAATTGCAGGAACAGATTATTATTTTGCAGAAAACTTTTATTTAGGTTGCGAATTAGGATTTGGATTTATCATGAGGTCAAATAAGGCAGGAACATTTGAGTACACAACTGGCGGAGTTACTACAAAAAGTTTAACAGAGCCAAGTTCAAGTAATGAATTTGGGAATAATTTTATTGGTAATATTAGATTTGGTTGGAGATTTTAAACTTTCATAAGCTAAAAAGCACCAATCAAAACCCGGGTTCTTTCCCGGGTTTTTTATTTTACAAACTTTCCTTATCTCCTCTGAAATCAGAAAAATGGGGGAGATTTTATAAATATGAGTAGCTTATCGAGCCTGTCGAGATAAGCTTATTGAGTAGATGATAAGTGAGTTTTGTGCATGATGAGCCTGTCGTACACATGATGAGCTTGTTTAGGTGATTAAATCACACCACCTGTTTGTGAATTTCAGTAGCCAAAAGATGAACATTACGGTAGGTCTTTTTAAGTTCTCCATTTCTTGAACGAAAAAGCAGCGACGGTTCTTTGTTTTCCCTTGAGTTATCATAAATATAGAGACGATCAACAATTTTGGATATAAGCGCACAATTAACAATTGATTTACTGTACCTAGAAATAATTTTTGGGATTGGTACATCATGTTGTCTGCGTTGCAGCTGGACTTTTTACGTGTTGTTGCTAACAGATTATGCAATTTTATTCTGAAGGTTTAAAACTGTATTTGAGAGTTAACCGGAACAGGACTTCCTTTTAAATTATTTATAACCATTCCTCACCCCACCACAAGCACGTAGTTGTGCTTTTTCCCTTTTCCTAACAAGGCGTAACGCTTATTAATCAGGTGCTCAGTGGTGAGAATAAAGTTTTCGTCTACTTTCTCTTTATTTACAGAAATGGCATTGGCTTTTAGTTCTCGTCGGGCTTCGCTGTTACTTGTTAAAAACCCTGTTTTCCCTGCAAGAGCATCCACAATGCTGATGCCTTCCCCGAACTCCGAACCGCTCATGGTATAAGTAGGGACACCTTCAAAAACACTGAAAAAGTCGCGTTCGTTTAATTGCTTTAAGTCTTCCGAGGTGGATTTTCCAAATAAAATATTACTCGCGGCAATGGCTGCATGAAGAGCCGCCACTCCGTGCACGCGCGTTGTAATGTCTTCAGCTAACGCACGTTGTAAGACCCGCAAATGTGGCGCCTCTTGATGCGTAGCTTCCAAGGCTTCAATTTCTTCTTTGGTTTTTAGTGTAAAAATGCGAATAAAATTAACTGCATCGGCATCACTGGCGTTCAGCCAAAACTGGTAGAATTGGTAAGGTGAGGTTTTTTCCGGATCTAACCAAACTGATCCACCTTCGGTTTTTCCGAATTTCGTTCCATCAGCTTTTTTAATCAACGGTGTCGTGACCGCATACGCTTCACCTCCAGCCTTGCGACGAATAAGCTCCGTACCTGTTACAATATTTCCCCATTGGTCAGAACCGCCCAATTGAATGATACATTGTTTGTGCTTGTTGAGGTAATAGAAGTCGTAACCCTGCACCAACTGATAGGAAAATTCCGTGAAAGACATTCCTGTTTCCAGTCGTTTTTTCACTGAATCTTTTGATAGCATGTAATTAACCGTGATGTGTTTTCCAACGTCGCGAATGAAGTCTAAAAATGAAAAATCTTTGAACCAGTCATAATTATTGACCATTTCTGCTGAGGTGTTTCCCGAGGAGAAGTCCAGAAATTTTTCTAGTTGGTTTTTCACGCAGGCTACATTATGCGATAGTGTTTCAGCACCTAATAAATTGCGCTCTTGCGATTTTCCGGATGGGTCTCCCACCATCCCTGTAGCGCCACCAACTAAGGCAAAAGGCTTGTGACCGGCACGCTGAAAATGCACCAAGGTCATAATTTGCACTAAGTGTCCAACATGTAGCGAATCTGCCGTTGGATCAAAACCGATGTACCCTGAGCTCGACTTTTTCAATAAGGCTTCTTCGGTACCAGGCATGATGTCGTGTATCATGCCCCTCCATTGTAGTTCGGCAATAAAATTTGTAGGCATGTTAATGGGTTAATTCTTGGAATACTTCTTCTAGAGACTTATTTTTAACTTGTAAGGTTAATACAAGCCACCCTTTTTGTTGGGCATATGAAGCAACTGCTTTTCTTAAATCCACATCCTCTCCTGTTTCCACCAACCAACCGTTATTCAAGTCTTTCACTTTGCTGACATGAGGGATTTTAGTCAATTCTGTTTTGGTTATTTTTGCGTCGAATTCTACATAAACAGTTTGTTTTGCCGCCTGATCTTTCAAGGCTGCTGCACTGTTATTAGCCACTAACTCTCCTTTTGAAATAATAATAATTCTATCACAAATAGCTTCCACCTCCTGCATGATATGGGTAGAAAGTATCACGGTTTTTTCTTTTCCTACCCGCTTAATGAGCGCACGAATCTCCGCAAGTTGATTTGGGTCAAGACCGGTGGTCGGTTCGTCCAATATGAGGACATCCGGATCATGAATTAAGGCCTGCGCCAAACCAACACGTTGTTTGTATCCTTTTGACAGCATTTCGATTTTCTTATTTTGCTCTACCTCAAGCCCTACTGCTTCAATCATCTCATCCACGCGACTCCTGACATTTTTTATTTTGTAAATTTTTCCAATAAATTCTAAATATTCACGCACATACATGTCTGTGTAGAGGGGATTGTTTTCTGGGAGGTATCCGATAACTTTTCGGGTTTCTAGATTGTCAACATCCACTTTGTTGCCATTAATTAGCACTTCTCCTCCGCTGGCATTGATGTATCCCACCATTATTTTCATGGTGGTAGATTTCCCTGCTCCATTCGGCCCGAGAAACCCTACTATTTCGCCTTTGTTAACCCTAAACGAGATGTCATTTACTGCGGCTTGGCTGCCATAGTATTTAGTAAGGTTTTTGACTTCAATAGACATACTGCAAAGTTAAGAATTTAGACGTGCTTACTTTCATGGTTTGCCAAGGATTTTTTGGTAGCGTGTGTTGTCTGAGAGAATTTTTTTAGCCTCTTGCAATACAGGGTCGTTTTTAAAAGAATCCAGAATTCTTCCATTTTGAAAGTAATAACGAGATACTATTTCATTTTCCAACATTTGCCGAATTTCCTCCTGAAACTTATCTAAGTCGCGCTCTTTAGATGGTGTTAATTTCGTAAGCATAGCTTGGTATTCAGCTTCTATATCCTGAAAGTAACCCTCTTTCTCTGCGCTAATTTTCATTTTTTTCAGTTGTTCCTCAGAGGTAGTAGAATACTCAAAAGTTTGTTCGCTTACATATTTTTTAAATGCAGCATATTCCTCATTAGAAAGTTTGAATTCACCGGCTTTTGCTATACTTTTATTGTTGTAGGCGTATTCTGTGGCGTAGTTGAAGACAAGGTCTTTCGTTATTAATTGAACAGATAATTTACTAAGCTCTGGTAATTCTACCCTAATATCAGGTTCAATGCCACGGCCATCTTTCACCACTCGACCATTCTTTGTTTTAAAAGTTTTTAAAAGTGAGTCCGAAATTTCTTTGGGCTTACTTCCGGTTTCCTTATCATAGTATTCTAAGCGCTGCACGCACCTGCCAGAGGGGGTGTAATATTTAGCAATGGTTACTTTTAATTTTGATCCGTATTTAAGGTCGTAGGTTCGTTGCACGAGGCCCTTCCCGAAACTTGTTTCTCCTACTATCACGGCACGGTCCACGTCTTGCAAACTTCCCGCTACAATCTCACTCGCGGACGCAGAACCTTCGTCGATAAGAACGGTGAGAGGCATATCGGGTGCTACCGGGTCTGCAAGAGTATTATAGACGTGATTTTCAGTTTTCACTCGACCTTTTGTGCTTACTACCACTTGATTTTTAGGAACAAAAAAGTTAACAATCTTGACGGCTTCAATGAGTAGGCCCCCGCCATTCCCGCGCAAGTCGAGCACCAATTCTTCCATTCCATCAACCTCCAGCTTTTGCATGGCACTGTATACATCTGCTGATGCGGTCTGTGTGAAGCCATTTAATTTGATATAGCCAATTTTTTTATCCAACATACCAAAATAAGGCACGTCTGGTAGTTTGATTTCTTCTCTGGTGATGCTTAAGGTTTTCAAGCCTTCACCTAACCGTTCAATTTCCACTTTTATCGTGGTTCCTTTCGGACCTTTTAACGCACTTGACACCTCATCAGAAGGTTTTTTAGCCATGGATTTACCATCAATAGCGATAATTTTATCCCCAGCGCGTAATCCATTTTTTTGCGCTGGATTCCCCTCGTAAGGTTCGGCGATATAGATGTAATCACCAACTTTTCGAATCAAGGCCCCTATACCACCATATTGTCCTGTGGTCAACAAGCGATAGTCCTCAATATTGGATTCATGATAGTATACAGTGTAAGGATCTAATTCCTTTAGCATTGCATCAATAGCAGTCTTTGATAGCGTTGCCGGTTGAGGCTCATCTACAAAATATAAGTCCAAGTGTTCATATACTTGATCCATGATTTCTAGGTTTTTGAGCACCTCAAAACCAGAAGATTGGGCATGTGTAACAAGGGAAAAACTCCCAAGAATGAATGTAAAAAGAATGTGTTTAATCATTTGTTATATTTTTTGCAAATGCAGAAATTGCTTTCATCAATTTTTGTTCCAGTTGTTTATAGGGTAAGCGCTGTTGTTGCTGGTACAAAATGGCGACGTGAATACCTGTTTTGCTTTCGGTAAAAGTAACTTTATTTTTTCTTATTATTTCGCGCATACAACGTTTCAGGTAATTACGGTCATGAGCTTTCCTTATTAATTTCTTCGGTACAACAAATAAAAACTTTAGTTCAGGGCTTGTATCGACGAAACGAAAGATTAACTTAAAGGGAAACGATTTTACGACACTGCCTTCGGCGAAAAGAGAATCGATAGTGGTTTTTCCACAGAGCTTGTATTCCTTACCGAAGGTTTGATCCATGTTATTCGTTTATTTCTTCATAGTCATCAAAATCATCTTTTGTTTTTTTTGTTGTCTTACTACCCATGTACGTTTGAAAATCCACAAGTGGTCTTCCCGAAATCAAGTAATTAAACGCATTCACCATCTTAAGTAACATCCCCAATAAAAAGAAGAATCCAATTACCTTAAAAATGAAACCAATAATAACAGTTTTTTCAATGTCAATGATACTCTCTCTGAACCAAGTGGCAATATTATTGTCCGCATATTCAGGAAAGGCAAGAAGTAGGCTAAACAACATAACAGCTAAAGCGATTACACCAATTTCGTAACGCCTATCAAAGTCGAGACCTAATCCAAAACCTTTTCCTCCAAATTGACTCAATACTTGTGCCTGTCGTTGCTTCTGTTGAAATTTACCCAAGAAGTATACAACCAATACAGTAGCGCTCGGTATAACACCAATTACACTAAGCGTATTATTTTTTTCTAAAGCGAATAGAAATGTCACATTTACTAAAAACAAATATTTAACCGCTTTTATGAGGTATATTTCTGGAAGGGCACGTTTTCTTCCTGCCACCAATAATGCTAAACCCAGGTCTATAAAAAACCAAATGAAACTGTAAATTGCAAATAGAACGCCGAGTTGAAAAACAAGTCTTATTAAATCCATTAGGGGTTGATTTCGATGAATAATTCCGTGTTTACTGGCGAGGCAGATGTTGGGTCAAATGCCATACTCGTAATTTTTCCTTCTGTTCTGCGATTTATTTGATGAAGTCTTTCGTATTCTGCGGGATTACTTAGTTTAAATGTGTTGATGTATGATTCATTTAGGAATATGGCCATTCCACTAATTGGGTCAATTGTCTTTGCTGGATCAGCTTCCCCGTTTCCAATGGGCATTAACCTACGGCCATCTATACCTTTGTTCTTCACTAAGTAAGTGAACACTGCACGAGCCCTATTGAATGACAACTCCATGTTCTTCTTATCGTTTCCTCTTGCATCGGTGTGTGAAATTAACTCGAGTGACATTCCGGGATAATCAGTGAGTAATTGAGCGACAATGTCCAAAGAATCGAAGGATTGAATCATATGGTCGTTAACGAATTTCCAAGAATTGAGTTGATACCTTACTTCCGGTAAACGAATAACTTTTTGAACGGTAGGTGATGGTTCTGTAATTTCTACTGAGGCTGAAGTAATTTGGCCAATTGCATCTTTTACGATTACGCTGTATGTTCCCTTTCTCAACTGAAAGATATCCTCAAACGTTCCGCCATTACTCCATTTATACGTGTAGGGAGCAACACCGCTTTGAATGGTAAGATCGGCCTTGCCATCGCTTCCTTGAAAAGTAGACACATTTGTTCCGGTCAATAAAATTACTAAAGCTGGTGGAAATAAAATTTTTGCTGTATAAAGGTCAGCATGCGAGCCATTTCGATTACTTGACCAATAAATGGTGTTACCGCCCTTGAAAAGATAAGCATCAAAACCTGAAGAATTAATGGATTCCCCCATATTAACCGGCGCCGACCATTCAGTCATGGTTTTCCCTCGAACACTGTAAAAAATATCGCAACCACCTTCTCCACCTAGACCACTGCTCGCATAAAAGAGGGTATCATTTTTCTCGCTGAGGAAGGGAGAAATTTCATACCCCGTTGTATTCACTTGATCGCCAAGATGAGTTAATTCACCAGTGGTTAAATCAACTAAATAGAGGTCTTCAGCACCAAGGCTATTTACCCCATTCATCGATAAGACAAGGTGTTTCTCGTCACTTGAAACAGTAAATCCTATTTGTGAAGATGGAATATTTATGGAGGACAATTCAAAATCAGTAGATTTAGGAACACCCCATTTTTTATAGGCTAATCCCGCGGAATTTATCATCTCGGCGATTTTAATAGCGGGCGCATTGTTTTTCTTGTCACTTGAAAGAACATACGCTTTATTTCCCCTTATGGCACCAACGGCATTATGATTTTCGTTGTTTATTGCATTAACAATTTCAGCTTCTCCCCAAGATCCGTTGGCATTTTGGGTCGAAACCCAAATGTCTTGATCGTTTGCACCGCCTGTATTTCGTATATCGAAGGTGCGAACAAAGTAAAGTTCTTTTATACCATCTTTAGTTACTAGCCAAGGGGTGGTTTCCTCAGCGGGTGAGTTTACCTGGTCGTTTAATTTAACAGGTTCTGAAAATCCCCAAAATTGTGCGTTGGCAATTGAGCCGAAACAACAAAAAAGACTGAAATAGTAATATTTTTTAAAACGCATAACCAAGAATTATTTCATGTCCTCCGTTACTAAATGCTTGCAAACGGGTGGTAATGATGTCGAAGGAATACCCCATGTTGAAGCGTTTGTTAATTGAAAATCCCCCCATAAGTCCCAACGCAGAGTTGTGTCGGTAATTTATACCGGTCCAAAGTCCATTTGGAAAGGTTGATTTTAAAGAAAAATCGACAGACAAGGGTGTTGGGTTCATTTTTTTAGCAAGAACCGATGCTTCAAATTTAATAAGATCCTCAATTTCATAGGTGTAACCCATGAATATTGCCGCGTGAGTTTTCTGATTGAAATAGACTGATCCTGATGAAAAACCGATGCTGTTTCCTGTCAGTTGTTCGAGCGCTACACCGAGTTTAAACGATTCATTTTGAACCATTAGTGCCGCTCCAACATCTAAATTCCCTCCGCTACCATTTCCAGCAGCGTAGGCATCATATTCTAAATCACCTCCATTATACATCATAAATGGATCGTTCACATTCAAGGGTGTTGCTTTGTCTTGATTAAAGCCTAAAGATGAAAACCCAAGTTTTATGGCTCCATTTATTCTCCAATTGTAGTTTAAATGGAGACCTAAATTATAAATACCAGCGATGTGAATTCTTCCAAATGCACCGTAACGATCTGTCATTACGAGTCCACCGATTGCTTGTCTTAAGACTTGTTGTTCGGCACTGTCAACGGGAATTGGTCTGCTTATCCTTAGTTGTGGGTTATAATTTGGTTTTCTTTTCTTTTTAAGCAGGTAGTGGCCATAAACAAATCCAGTAGTGGGCTCGGAACCGAAGCCTAACATTTGGGACCTTGCGCCAATTTGAATACCGCTAGTTTCATTAACAAAATTTGCAGTGTTTACGAGGGAAATATTATTTCCAAATTGTGTAAACTGCGGTAATTGTTGAGCTTTTCCTGCGACAATTATTCCGAAAAAGGTAAAGAAGATTATAAGTTTCATCGTTTATTTTTTAAGGATAATGGAAACCACTCCATTCAAAGGAGCATTAACCCCAGTTTCATTTAAGTCAATCACGTAAAAATAAGATCCCACAGGTAAGGCCGCTTCTTTGTATTTCCCATTCCATGGGTTATTGCTGTAGTTTCCTTTTGTTGATTCAAATATTTTTTCTCCCCAGCGATTGTAAATCTTCACTAAATTTTGAGGATAGTGTAAGTCGATGTCTACCAATTCCCAATAATCATTGTCTAAATCTCCATTAGGAGTGAAAGCGCTCGGAATAACTATGCTACATGGATTAACAGTAACAGTAAATTCACCAATCGGACCTTCACAAGTATTGACAAATTGTGTTGCATAATAAGTGGCGGTTTGTTGCGTGCTTGGTAAAAAAGATTCACCTGCTCCTAAATAGTTAGTTTGATTGGCGTCGCCATACCAATTGATTATCCCTTGAAGGTTCGTGATTTGAAGTTGACTGGCGAGTTCATTCACGCAATAAACAGAATCTCCGGAGATGATGGGGGCTACTGGAGCATCATTGATGGAGATAGTTTGAGCACCAACCATTTCATTGGAACAATAAGCATCAGAAATAGAATCTAAGCTGTAAACACCATAGGAATTTCCAATGGAAACAGGACTTGAGGAAGCATTAACAAGTTGAGGTGTGCCGTCTAATGAATAGTAAATGGTGTAATTTGGAGTTCCTTCCACAAATAAAGTGAGCGGATTGAAAGTTTGCCCTTCGCAATAATAATCTCCCCCCGTTAATTCTAGCAATCCAGGCAGTGGACGAATGATTGTAATGAAAGTATCTGTCACAAAACTTCCGCAAAGGGAGGCTGAATAGGTGATTTCGTATACACCGGGAGTGGATCCCTGAGTAGAAATAACGCCATTTACAGGATTAATATTAAGCCCCTGTTGAACGGAATTAAACACGCCTCCAGGAATATATGACGCCCCATAAACAGGAGTAATATTTCCTTCGTTTAAACAGCTTGAAAGCGGATAGGTTATATCAAACCCGCTATCTACCCCGGCCATACTCACCGTAACCTCTTGGGAACAGTTGTTTTGGGAGCGAAAGGAAAGGTCATCGATAGCAAAATCATTACCAGGGCCTTCTGTATTGGCATCGAAGAGGCATATTTCTGCTGTGGTAGTGTTGCCAGAGTTCCATACATAAGTAACTTCACCCCACAAACAAAGCTGACTAGGGACTGTTGAAACCCCCATGGATACGCCATTAATTTTAACTTGAACCTGTGCTAAATTTGAGGATGTTAAACTCGTAGACCAGTAAGAGAACAAATAGTCTTTGTTAGGTTCGACGGCTATGATCTGACACCAGAAGGGATCGTTACCGGCATTGTAAGTTGACCCATCAATCACCATCATTTTTCCTGTCCCATCTCCTAACGAGTGGTCTAGACAAGACGAGAAATTACCAAACCAATTACTAGGATTTGTTAATACGCCATAGGCGCGCTGAGCACCGGTTGGATTAGACGGCGCATAGTAGCTATAAGCTGTTTGAAACCCATTATTTCCCGATTGAAAATCACTGTTGAAAATTAGGTTGGCATTGTTAACGGCAGCACTTACCGTATAAGTTGTAGTAATTGTTGGGGAAACATTTATGGTCGCATCGGTGGTTGGAAATCCGGGTTCAAGTACATTACCAGATTCCCAGGTAAAATTTCCGTTTCCACCGGTGGCAGTAAAAGAGATGTTTTCCCCAGGACAAATAGCCGTATCCCCGGGGCTAATCACCAAGGTGGAAATAGTTGAAATGACAATATTTTGAATGGAATCGATAGCCCCAGTTGCATCCATTAATCCGATGGTGTAGGTTCCTGGTTCCACATTTTGAAAGATACCGGTATTGTTTGTTATGGGAATTGGTTGTGGACCAATGATTCGAAAAACATAAGGGCTTTCACCACCTGTTGGATATATTGCGATTAAACCGGAATTAGGATCCGTGCAATTCGGCTGAGTTATCGAATACGTAAAATTTAACGGGGGCGTTGGTGCAGTAAGAGATAGGTCGTCTATGGCAAAATCATTCCCAATAAAACCTGTATTGTTATTATACAATTCAATATTCACACAAGCATTAGTTGGTGTAAACGTGTAGCGAATTTGTTGCCATCCGAAGTTAGGAAGAGGTGCTAAAGTGGTTCCAAAGCTTAACACGACATTACTAGCATTATTAAAGGCAATACCAATATCTGCCAACTCCCCATTTACTGCAACACTTGTGCTAACCGTTCGAATCCAATAGGAAAATGTATATGTTTCACCAACAATAAGATTGCAGATGCCACCCCCGTTATTTCCTGCCTTCCAAAAACGTTGTTGTCCTCCTGTAGTGGTGCCGTCAATTACCATCATAATCCCATTCCCAGAAGTGTGATCTCCACTTGACAAGAAAAACTGATTATTAATGGTTTGAGGATTATCTACAAAAGCGTAATTTCCAGAAGAGGTTGTTCCTGAATATGGTGCGGATAAGAGATTATAACCTGAGCCATCGATGGTAAATCCTACTCCAGGCCCCCCATATTCAAATGTTCCATTATTTACAAGGTTTTGTGCAATACCGACCGATGCAAATAGGTACAGAGTAATAATTAGTGATAATCTATAACGCATAATGCAGAACTAATGCTCAAAGAAAATCAAATATCGGGAGATAGATTACCTTTAATTTGGTCTTTTTTAAGATAGCCCGTGTTGAAAACCTTACTTAACAATAGAAATGACGGTGCGTCTATTTTTGGAAAATTGATCCTCCGAACAGTTGGAACATTGCACGTCGGGCTCTCTTTCGCCCCGATAATCACCCGTTATATTCTTCTTTGAGATCCCTTTACTTACTAGGTAATCAATAGTCTTTTCCATGCGTCTTTTCGATAACCAGATATTATACTGGTCCGTTTCTCGTCGGTCGCAATGCGATACTACCTGAAATTTTAGTCCAGGTTCAAGTTTAATTTTTCTAACGAAGTCCTCGAGTGCTTTTAAGTTTTCTGCATTATGATAACTCGAATTCAAATCGAAGTAAATTATGGTTCCCTCGAATTTTTTTTGCTCCACTATAACAACTGGTGGACCTGGTTCGTTGATATTCACTGTTACCTCAGCAATTTGAGCATAGCTATCAGTCACTACACACGTATATACACCCTTGAACAACATTTTAGGATCTTGTTCTTCACTTCCGTTAGACCATAAATAAGTATACGGGCCAATGCCTCCTTTTGGAGTTAAATCGATTTCCCCATCATTTCCTTGATATACCGTCACATCCGTTCCTTCAGCACTTGCAGTCAAAGGAGGTGTATTTAAGAATGTGGAGTAGTAAATATCACTTCTTTCGGCATCTCGATTACTAGACCAATAAAAAAACCGATCGCTCATGGTGAAATAGGCATCGAATTTTGGTGAATTAATTTTGTTTCCAAGGTTAATTGGTTCTGACCAATCATCCCATTTCCCCCCCGAGCGAAGACTATAAAAAACATCTGCATCTCCTTCACCACCAAATCCATTACTGGCGAAGAAAAGCGTGTCACTATCTTTTGATAAAAAAGGAGAAATTTCAAATCCAGATGAATTTATGGAGGCGCCCATAGTTTTTGGATTAGTCCATTTTTCATCCACCAACTCACTGTAATATAGATCTTCCTCGCCCTCTGAATTCGGGCCTACGTAAGATATGATAATTAAGGATTCCTCTTTGTTAATATGAAAACCATAGAATTGGCCTTCGATGTCTAGCTCGGGGATTTTAATTTCTTTTGGTTTTGACCAATTATTACCTTTCTTAACCGAATAGCAAATACCCTTTTTTAAATCTTTCTTGCCTGCGTAGGCATTTAAAAGGTAAATTTTACTCTCGTCCGAACTAAATCCAACTATACAGTTGTTGAATTTATTATTTATTTTTTTAACACTTTCACCACTAGAATATGTTAACTCACCTTCTTTTTCGCTGACCCAAATGTTTTGGTCATATAGGCCATATTTGGCGTTTTCATCAAAAGTTCGTGTAAAGTAAAGCGCACCATCGGACTTTAAGAAAATCGGAAAATTTTCTTCTGCTAAAGTATTTACGCTTCCTCCGAGTCTTTTCGGTTCTTCAATTCTTTCAAATTGTGCAACTAATTGCCAAGTGGATAAGAGAAATAAATTGATCAATAAGTTTTTCATAAGTATATAATTATCTTCCCAACATAATTCCTAAAGTTAACTCATGGCCCCCTGAAGAGTAGTTGTTAAATTTAGAAATGGAAAAGTCATAGGAGTAGCCTAGTTTGAATTTGTTAGATAAATTCATTCCTACCAAACCAATTAATGCGTCGGTATGCCGGTACCCTAATCCGAACCAAAACATTTTATTATAATCCGCAATGATATTCATGTCTATTGAAATCGGTGCTGGGTACATGTATTTAGCCATAACACTAGGCGTAATAGAGAGAGCCTCGTTAATTGGAATCGTATAGCCTCCAATTACGTTGTAGTGAACTTGTGGGTTAAAGTTTGCAGATGCAGTTCCAAATTCTACTAGGTCTCTAGTCAGTTGATCTCCAGTTATCCCTAGATAGAATCTCTTTCCGTAAAGGTACAATCCGGAATGTAAATCCATGATATTTTTATTTGCATTATTAGCTGAAAAACCTGCGTACGTATTGTCATAAGGCATGTTAGGATTAATTATACTTAACACTTGCGCTTTATCAGAATTAAAAGAATTATTTGAAACGCCGGCCTTTATTCCGAAGGCTAAATTTATTTTTTTTGTCATAGGCAGATGTAGAGCATATGTTCCAGAGAAAGAAAACTTTGTAAAGGCCCCGTATTGATCTGCCACTAGTTGCCCGCCTACTGTATGCTTTAGCTTTCCTGTTTTGATTTCCGGTTGTTGAGAAGGCCCGCTAGATGTTCGAATTCCCGGGTTGTAGGAAACGGGTTTGAATTTTAAAGGCACTGAAAATGCTAGAAAAGAAGTCCTTGGTGCATCAGCAACGCCTACCCATTGCCAACGGCCACTGACAGTCACATCAATAAAGTCATACACCCCTGCAGCAGCAGGATTCGCCATGAATTGATTTCTCGAAAATTGTGAGTACTGCGGGATTTGTTGTGCCTGTGTTTTTAATGCCCAAAAAGCCGTAAATAATACTAAGAGCCTCATTGTTAGTTAGTTATTAATGTTACAATTCCTGTTATATTTTCTGTGAACTCATCATTGTATTCAATGACAAAGTAATAGGAACCAACAGGCATTTTTTCGTTGTTATATTTTCCATCCCAAGGTTTTGTTTCATATAGTCCTTCTGTTGACTGATAAATAAGATTCCCCCAACGATTATAAATACTCACCACATTTTTTGGATAGATTTGGTCGATATTTAAGAGCGTCCATGTGTCATTTGTTTGGTCTCCATCTGGAGTGAAAGCAGTTGGAACTATAATTCCACATTCTTCTACTGCAACAATAACTATTGATGCTGGTCCTTCGCAACCATTAATTGTTTCGGTTACGTAGTAATTGGTAGTCCCCACATTTATAGTAGGCGTAAAAGAGGAATTTGTTGCGAGCACATTAGTTAAGTTTTGATCGGAATACCAAATAAATGACCCTACTCCTAGAGCAAATAAATCTACAGGTACGGCATTATCACAATACAAGGTGTCTGTTCCGGCACTCGGTGCATTCGGAATGGAGTTAATTACAATTGTTTGCGTCGAAGATAAATTGCTATTTGTACAATTTGCATCAGTAATATTTACCAATACATATGTTCCAGCTGTATTTCCAATCGATAAAGAAGTAGTACTTCCTGATTGGGTTTGCGCCACACCATCTAAGGTATAATTCAAGGTAAAGTCAGCTGTTCCCGTAAAAGAAGCCAGGATATCAGCCACGGCATCTCCTTGACAATAGGTATTACCGCCAGAAATAGATGCAGTTGGTAATGGATTAATTGTAACCACAAATGATTCTTCATTTGAACAAGCGCCGTTGGCATCGTAAATAAAAACAGTTTGTGAACTTGTGATTGCTCCAGAGAGGGCTGTTCCACCTTGAGCTTGTGAATTATTAAAATATCCTTGCGACCCACTTAAATCTGATCCTGTAATAGCGGGTAATGAATAGGTTGCGCAAGCGGATTGATTCCCAGGATTGGTTATGGATGGAGTTGGAATAATTGTAATATCAAAAGCCTCCTCACTAGTACATGTGCCATTTTGATCGTAAATATACACGGTAGAGCTTGTTGAAATGACATCGCCAATGTTTAGTTGCGTTCCCTGACCTCCCGATTGTGTCCAATAGGTTGGAGTGAAAATATTTGTACCAGAAAAAGTTCCTAAAGTGTAACTATCACAGGCGGTTTGTACCCCAGGATTGCTAATAACAGGAATACTTGTTAAACTGATCGTAAACGATTCTGTTGCCGTACAAGCGCCATTGGCATCATAGGCATACAAGGTGATAAGGGTATCCGGCTCGAATAATGTTCCTTCACTCACAATTCCACCTCCACCATTAGGCTGCGTGTAGTATTGCGCATTGATTAATGATGTTCCAGTTATAGCAGGTAGTGTATAAGAACCACCACATTGAGTAACGTCTGCAATTGGATTTATATTTGGTGCACCTGGGTTTAGTAAGTTGGTTGAAACAACTACACTCTGACATCCTGTTGAAGAATTTGTAAACGTTACATCGTATGCACCTGCTGAAAGATTCGTCATAGTATAATTTGCGTTCATTGCACCACTATTTCCAGTAGTCGTTCCAGACCATGAAACAGAGCCAGGAGCTCCCGTGTTAACTAAAACAGAACCATCTGTGCCGTTACACGAACTTGGATCAGTTGGCGTTAATGTGATTACAGGAGTTGGGTTTATGGAGATCGTAAAGGTTACAGGAGCGCTTGTACATCCGTTTAGGGTTGCTGTTGCTGAAATAGTTCCCGTAATAGCGCTAGCTGTATTGTTAGCTGCTAAGTTAAATGGCGTGATTTGATCATTTCCTGAGGATCCAAGACCGATTGTAGCATTTGAATTACTCCAGGTAAAAGTAGCTCCAGCAGGAACACTCACAAAATCCTCTGGGTCAGCCGCTGATCCGGGACAACCACTCACATTAGTAATGGCATTAATTGTTGGAGTAGGCAGAATTGTAACCGTAAAAGACGAACTTGATCCGTTACATCCGTTTAAGGTAGGTGTTACAGTCACAGTTCCAATGACATCCGTATTTGTAGCATTAGCTGGTGCGTTGTAGGTTGCAATTTGTCCATTTCCAATACTTGGGATTCCAACAGCAATGTTGTCATTCGTCCACGAGAAAGTAGCTCCGGCAGGAGTGGAACTAAAATCAGTTGGATTAATGGAGGTTCCCGGACAACCTGAAACAGCAGTTAACGGATCCACAGAAGGAATTTCATTAATTGTAATAGTAAATGGTTCTTCATCTGAACATGCCCCATTCACATCGTAGGCATACAATGTAATATTGGTTGGCGCATTATACGCTGTACCAACTGCAATTACCACACCTGTGCCACTAGGACCGGTATAATACTGCGGATTGTTTTGAGTTCCGGGAACAAAAGGAACCGCTGGCAGTGTGTAAGAAGTCCCACAATTCGTAACATCACTGATTATATTTATTTGTGGAGCACCTGGGTTAGCCAACGAAGTTTGAACAGTTGCGCTTTGACAGCCTGAAGCGTTGGTGAAGTATACTGAATAGGTTCCTGCTCCTAAAGTAGGAATGGTGTAATTCAGTGAGCTAGAAGCATTACCGCTTGTAGGTCCAGTCCACGTGATTGTTCCAGAACCTGTTCCGGAAACCAAAATAGAACCATCAGTAGCATTACACGTATTCGGATCATCAGGCGTCAAGGTAATAACCGGTAAAGCAACAACCGTAATCGTTCCAGTTGCGCTAATTGTTCCACAGCCACCAGTAAGTGGAATAGTATAAGGAAAAGTTCCCGAAGCAGTTGGTGTTCCACTAATGGTAATCGTATTTCCAAACCAGGAAGCAGAAACTCCTGCTGGCAGCCCTGTTGCCGCTCCAATACCTGTTGCTCCTGTCGTGGTGAAGGTTATTGAAGGAGAAAGTGCTGTGTTTACACATAAATTAGGGTTACTTGATGCAGCGGTAACTGTATTTACTGGGTTAACAGTAATTGTTCCAGTAGCATTGAGAGCTGTACATCCACCAGTAACTGGAATAGTATAATTGAATGTTCCTGAATTTGTTGGTGTACCGGAAACAGTTATGGTATTATTAGAATAAGTCGCTGTGACACCATTTGGTAGGTTTGTAGCAGCGGCTATACCTGTTGCTCCCGCGGTGGTAAAGGTGATTGAAGGGGTTATCGGAGTGTTTGCACACAATGTTGGGTTTGAGGATGGTGGTGTTACGGTAACATTTCCAACATTAATAGTGATATTAGCTGTTCCTGAACAACCTGCTTCATTTGTAACGTTTAATGTGTAGGTAGTCGTTGCTGTTGGCGTAGCATTCAATGTCAAGTTACCACCTGTCGTTGTAGAACTAAGCGGAGTTGTGGTTATAGAACTGTTATCCGTGGATGACCAAGCATAATTTAATTGAGGATAATCATTAATAATTACCTCCCATTCAAGGAACACACCATTATCTGGACCGCCTGTTCCGTCAGTAATTCCTAAAGTCCATGTAGTATTCGATGGTATAGTTCCATTTTCTATTATTGTTAACAAGGCATCTGGAATACAAAAAGTGACTGTTACTGGAGGTGTTGGATTACCTACTCCTGCTGGTGTCGCTTGAATTTGAGTAAGTAAAGTAGCAAGTGACGCATTGTAAATTTGACCTGCCGGCGCAGGAGTAACAGAAGTATAAATTGTTCCTCCTACATTTAATTGTAATAGCGTGAAATTATTAAAATCTTCGTGACGAATTGTAAAACAGGCAGAGACAATTTGATTTGCAATAAGATCTGTGGGAGTTATTCCTGATGAAACGGTAGATATTGGGGTTAATATAGCACTATTACTATTAGTGATGTTTGTCACAGTTAAATTTTCAAATGTTTGTGCAGTAATGACTGGTTGAGGAGTGTAGGAGCCTGTTAAAGTAACGCTTTGACCCAAGCAAATACTTGTACTAGGCGCAGCAGATAACGTAACTTGAGGTGCAGGATTTACCGTAATTGTGTAATTACTTGGGGTTCCAGAACAAGACGTTGCTGGATCAGGACCACTATAGGGAGTAACAGTAATGGTTCCTGTAATTGGAGTTAAGCCTGTATTTGTTGCGGTAAAAGATGAAATATTTCCTGTTCCAGATGCAGGAATACCAATTGCAGCATTTGTGTTTGTCCAAGTGTACGATGCTGTGGGGAAACCAGTTGAGGTAAAATTTGTCGCACTTACAGTTCCTCCATCGCAAATTGAAATGTTTGTAGGAACTGTTACTGTAGCTCCTGGACTAGATGTAACTGTAACACTAGAACCAACTGAGCAATTAGCATTATCAACTACAACAACTGTGTAAGTACCAGCGGGAATATTACTTAAAATATTTGAAACAGTTGTATTCATTGTGGAACCAACTAATGCCCCAAGTGAATTATACCAATAAAAATCCCAAGGAGAAATCGTTCCAGTCGCAGTGGCAGTAGCCGTTCCATCTGTTGAGGTTGAACATGTAGTAGGCGTCGAGGACATGGTTGGGGGCAAGCAACAAGTCATGTTGGGATCTAGAGAGCTTGGACTATCATTTTGACAAGAAAGGTTTGACCAAGAACCTGATTCACCATCTCCACTGGTGTTAACCGTAACGTTTAAAGATGAGGCAGGACAAGCAGCATCAACTTGCATCGTCCAACAAAATTGTAAATCACAATTTGATGCATTAGCATCACCATAATTATCTTCAGGATCAGTTGCATTGCAATTAGCACAGCCCAAAGAAGAATTATAATAGAACCCTTCACCAAATCCTGCTGGAAGATTAGAAGATCCTGTAGGAATATAACTCCAATTACCATTGCCATCACAACCTGGAGGAGGCGCTTGAGAAACCATGTTCCACCCTGCGCCATAACTTAGTTGCACTCCGTGAAGCCAATTTGTATTTACTTGATTGTAAGTAAATATAGTGTAGCAAAAGGTTACTGTTTGACCAGGATAATAGGCGCCATTTACAGGTGGTGGAGTTGCAACCAATGAAGCTTGCGTTAAACAATCACCGCATTCTTGGTTATTTTGAACGGAAATAGTAAAGTTGCCAGCCGCCGCAGCGCCATTCCCACTAACTTGAACGTAATACGTTTGTCCTGCCACTATTCCTGTAAAAGTTGTGGGAGCCCCACTGATATCGCAGCCTGCGGGTGTAAGGCTATTGCAAGTACCAGAATATAAACCAATTTGTGGTATACCAAAAGTGCCTGTGATATTAGAGAACCCAATTACCACTGAGGGGCCAGAGGCTACGAAAGAATACCACACATCTTGGGCGGGTGATGCCATATCGGCAGTACCAGTTCCACAATCTATTATTGCCACATATGGATTGACCGCAGTCGCACCGATATTGGTTCCGTTGTGTATCACAGGCGCACCAGCTCCTATCGCGCCGCCGGAACAACCAGCAGGAGCGGGAAGAGTTCCTAGGTTAAAGGCAGTCGCACAGTTGTCTCCCTGAGAATATGCGCAGATAGCGGAAACTAAAAGCAAAAAACTAAAAAGTATTTTCATGGCTTTAGTTTTTGGAAGTGTTTCTAGCACTTAGCATCCTCAGTAGTCTACCACTTTCGTGAACGCTATATATCCCGTCATCTTTGATTTTTTCTGATTGGAAACACTCATCGATGACTAGATTATCTAAGGTCATCTCTTTTTTCGATATTAGTTCGACCTCAGCACCATCGTCAAAGATGATTTGGTAACGTTCGAAATAGTGGAAGTAGCCACACCAATCAGCTTTACTGAGGGCTGTGTTAAGTTGTTCAACAGAATATTTCTTCCCTGGTTTCGTAATGATATAATACGATGTTTGAGAATACATAAACGTCGAAAAAAAGAGGGAGATAGAAAATAAGGCTAATTTCATAGCAAGAGTTTAGAGAGGTACAATATTATGAAGATAACTTTACTTATCCAAAATTTTAATCCATGCACTTGCAAGGAGGATCAATGGCCAACTTCGAATTTGGGAAATTAGATACAATTTCTTTGTGAATTTTCGTGCCGTACATGGCCCCTCGTAGGTCTAAAAATTTCAATTGTTTAAGCTTGAATAAACCCTTACCGAAACTTGTTATTTCGTTATTATAAAGGTCAAGTTTTTGGAGCTTTGTGAGGTCTCCCAACTGATCCGGCAATGAACTTATGCGATTGGAAGCGGCAAGTAATTCCTTAAGGCGGCCAAGTTTGGTGATCGATACAGGTAAAAAAGGAAGTTTATTTTGGCTAACATTTAAGACTTCCAATTTCGTAAAAATTTGAATATCAAGTGGAATATCTGAAAGCTTATTTTTGGATAAGTCTAAGCCAACAAGTTTTGTAAACCGGTATATTTCTGTGGGAATAGAATCTAGTTTTTCCTTCGATAAGGACAGGTAATATATTGTATCCGCACTTGCCTTTTCTACTTCATTTAGTCTGTAATAACGGTTTTCACTTTTTTGTGATATACACAAAAAGTTAATTAGACCGAAGCAAAGTGCGAGCGAAACTCTCATCCTGTTTGATTTGATTTTTAAGTTCAAGAATAGAGCCAAATTTCTTTTCATCTCTCAGCCTGTGTAACAAAACGATTTTGAGCTGTTCATCATATAAATCACCTGAAAAATTTAATAGGTGGGCTTCCAACTGAGGCGGTATTATATTTACGTTTACAGTTGGCCTTGTCCCAAGATTAAATATCGCATCGTAAGTCAGCCCGTTAAATGAAACTTTCCCGGCATATACCCCATTCTTTGGAAGTAATTTACTGGCGTCAATTTCCCCAATATTTGCTGTTGGAAAATCTATCGTCCTCCCAAGTTTATCTCCTTTTTGAACAATTCCGGTAATGCAATAGTTTCCATTGAGGAACATATTTGCGTGTGTGATATCCCCCTCTATCAACGCTGTCCGGATTTTTGTAGAGCTTACATTGATTTCGTTTATTTCTACTGCGGAGATTTCCATGAGGCGAAAATGATCTTGCAGCGCGAATTTTTTAAGCAATTCGATATTTCCTTCTCGGGAATGACCAAATCGGTGATCGTATCCAATAAAGAGGTGTTTCGCTTGTATTTTTTTAATCAACACATCAGTTATGAAATCAGTTGCTGATAAAAACGAAAAGGCTTTATCAAAAGGTTGTATAATGACATTTTTCATACCAACCTCTGCTAATTTATCTAATTTTTCCTCTAAGGTTTGAATGAGTTTTAGTCCGGTTTCTTCAGGGTTGACGACCCAACGCGGGTGAGGATGAAAGGTTAGTAGAGCACTTTCTCCGCCAATTTTCTCTGCCTCTTCGTTCATCTGACGAATAATGTGCTGGTGGCCAATGTGTACACCGTCAAAGGTACCGATAGTTAGGATTGGATTATTCACCCCACTAAAATTCTCTATTCCGTGAAAAACCTTCATCAATGGCAAAGGTAACATTTCTTTTTCCGTTTTTTAAATTCAATATTGTGAGTAAATTTGAGTCCTCCTAGGGAACGTAAGACGGTTTAATGTAACTCCAGGACTTTAATATAATTTTTGTACCCATGATAATTATCTATAAAAAAGTTAGAATTTCTCTCTTAATCACTTCTGTGTTTATTAATCTCTTTTTAGTGCGTGCAGATGAAGGAATGTTAATTCCGTCACTAATTGCAGCTTTTGAGTCCGATATGAAAGCGAAAGGCATGAAATTAAGTGCTGATGACATTTATGCTATTAATAAAGCGAGTTTAAAAGATGCCATCTTTCAATTTGGTGGAGGGTGCACTGCCGAACTCGTTTCGTCGAAAGGTTTACTATTAACAAATCACCATTGCGGGTATTCGCAAATTCAGTCTCATTCTTCGTTAGAAAAAGACTATTTAAAAAACGGGTTTTGGGCAAAATCATTAGCAGACGAGTTGCCAAATCCGGGTTTAACAGCCGTAAGAATTGTGCGTATTGAAGACGTAGGATCAAAAGTTTTAGCGGGGGCAACTTCTAAAGATGACCTATCCACCATTCAAGAGAACATTAAGAGAATAATAGCAGAGACCACAAAGCAGGGTCACTACGAAGCAGAGATAAAGGCATTTAACTACGGAAATGACTATTATATGATGGTAAAAGAAATATTTACTGACATACGTTTCGTAGGGACCCCTCCGAATTCTATTGGAAAGTTTGGTGGCGACACGGATAATTGGGTATGGCCGCGCCACACGGGGGATTTTTCCGTTTTCCGTATTTATGCAGGTAAAGACAACAAGCCGGCAGAATATTCAAATGATAACGTTCCTTATACCCCTATTCGACACTTGAATATATCTTTTCGCGACAGAAAAGAAGGGGACTTTACGATGGTTTATGGTTTCCCCGGACAAACAGAGCAGCACGTAGTTTCGTCGTATTTAAAATTTATCATTGAAAAGGAACGCCCAGCTCGAATTCATATGCGGGATTTATCCCTTGGGGTTATTGATGGCGCCATGAAGTCCTCTGACTTAATAAGAATTCAGTATTCCGCGAAACAAGCATCAATTGCAAATGCATGGAAAAAGTGGATTGGGCAAGTTGACGGCTTACGAACACTTGATGCTGTTACCGTAAAGCAGAATAGAGAGGCAGCATATACTCAAAAAGCAAATTCAAACGAGGGATGGAAAAAATATGCAACTGTCGTAGCAGAAATGAATGCACTCGTAGAACGCGAAATCAGCTGGGAATTCAAGTATGCAATGGGTGTAGAGTATTTCTCTTACGGCCCAGAGTATTTCAAATTAGCCCGATCAATCAACGACTTAGTCATCAATTATCAGAAATATAAAGAAATGGGAGAGCTGAGTTCAGTCATAGAACGGTTAAAAAGTGGTGCCGAAGGATTTTTTAAAAATTATGATGAACAGGTAGATCGCCAAATCTTTGAATTATTGACAGGGGAATACCTAAAACAAATCAATGAGATTTTAGAAAATAACGGTGAAATAGGAATAAAGTCGACGGCAAACATGATCTATTCAAAGTCGATTTTTACCAATAAGCAGCGTTATGTTGCTTTTCTTGAAAAATTCAACGACAAGAGCTTATTGAAATTAAAAAAAGATGAGGGGTTTAGCTTTTACGTCAAAAATATATCCACCTTTCGCAATGAAGTAGTCCCTTCTTATCAGAAATTTTATACAGAGATGAATTCACTTTTACAGCGATATGTAGAAGGCAAAAAAGAAATGTTTCCGAACGATAAACACTGGCCTGATGCCAACAGCACCTTAAGGATCACCTACGGTAAACTTGAAGGATCTGCCCCTACGGATGGAATGAAATATATTGAACACACTACCCTTGACGGAATGATAACGAAATATTATAGTGGGAATGTAGACTTTGAACTTCAACCACGAATGTTAGAGCTTCATAAGGATAAAAATTATGGACAGTATGCGCAGGATGGACAACTTTGGGTTTGTTTTACAGGATCAAATCATACTACCGGAGGAAACTCTGGCTCTCCAGTTCTCGACGAGAATGGAAATTTGATGGGGCTAAATTTTGACCGTACATGGGAAAGTACGATGAGCGATTACTTATTTGATCCATCCCGGTGCAGAAACGTAGTGGTTGATATTCGATACGTTTTATGGGTGATGGATGTCTATTCAGATGCAAAGCATTTGGTAGAGGAGATGACATTAGTTAAATAATATTAACTTATCTTTGACTCAGTGGAGAAATATTCGATTAGTCCGTATTTAGTCAGTTGTGTTACGATAGTCATAAGTCTATTAATTCCCCACGACGTTTTAGCAGAACAGCATCCCGCTACTTGGTTATTTGATTGGGGAAGCAGAACGGTTACAGAAGGCGGTCAAGAGGTTATCCAACCATATTACTGGTCTCATTTACTGGCATCTGTTATAATGATTGTTTATACAGCATGTGCTGTATTTATTTTTCTATATGCCCTTGTTCAGCTCACACTAGGCGTAGGCTATTTACGAAAAATGAAGATGATTAAGGAACAGCAAAAAGGGGAATTTATTGAAACAAGTGCACCTAAAGTAACAGTTCAGTTACCCATGTACAATGAAATGTATGTCGCAGATAGAATCATCGATGCGGTCGCGGCTTTTGATTACCCCAGAGATAAGTTTCAGATTCAAGTATTAGATGATTCAACGGACGAAACACAAGAGATTATAGCTAAGAAAGTAAAAGAGTGGCAAGATAAAGGGTTGGATATATCTCATATTCATCGGGTAAACAGAAAAGGGTATAAGGCCGGAGCACTTGACGATGCAATGGACCAAGTCAAAGGGGAATTTATTGCCATATTTGATGCGGATTTTGTTCCTAACCCAGACTTCCTAAAGAAGACGATACCGCATTTTAAACATGATAAAATAGGCGTTGTTCAAACGCGATGGGGTCACCTGAATAAAGAATACTCTACATTGACGAGATTGCAAGCTTTTGGATTAGATGCCCATTTTATTATCGAACAATGTGGTAGAAACAGCAACGAACATTTTATAAATTTCAACGGTACTGCCGGCGTCTGGAGAAAAACATGCATCGAAGATGCAGGAGGCTGGGAACACGACACAATAACAGAGGATTTGGACCTGAGTTACAGGGCACAGATTAAAGGTTGGAAATTTGCCTACCTAGTAGACGTTGTGTCGCCCGCAGAACTTCCTATCACCATGTCAGCCTTAAAAAACCAGCAACACCGTTGGATGAAGGGCGGGGCAGAAGTATTCCTTAAAATGTGGCGAAGACTTTTATTTGCTAAGGGGGTCCGCCTCTCTGACAAGTTTCATGGGATGGCGCATCTTTTCAATTCCTCTGTGTTCTTGTTTATTATAACCCTCTCTATCACAAGTTTATTCATGAGCAACATTGCAGGGTCATTTCCTGACCTACGTACTTACTTAAAGTTTTATTATTTTTTTTACACGAGTACTTTCATATTGATGCTATATTATTGGATAGCCTATCGAGATAAAACAGGTAATGTAATAAAGGATACAGTAAAATTTGTCCCGAAATTTTTCTTATTTCTAACTATTTCTTCGGCTTTAGCTTTAAGTAATGCAGTTGCCGTTATTGAGGGTTGGTTGGGAATTAAAAGTTCTTTTGTTCGTACCCCAAAATTTAATGTCAATAAAAAGTCAGAATTTTCAAGCAATAAATACGATAAAAAACACCTTTCAATAGTCAATATATTAGAAATAGTTTTTTTCTTGATTTTTTCTACCAGCACTTTTTTCATGCTTATGGATGGGAATATCGGCACACTGATTTTCCATGGCATGGTGGCTGCTGGTTTTGGTATAGTAATTTATCACACATTTAAAGAACTAAAAGGTCATCAATACTGATTCGGAAAAGTTAAGCATGGAACACAAAATCAGCATTTACAATAGCCTTACTGGAAAAAAAGAAATACTTGTTCCGCGGAATGAACATTATGTTGGGATGTACGTGTGTGGCCCAACCCTGTACAGTGAGCCTCACATGGGAAATATGCGTACGTTTATCAATTTTGACCTCGTATTTAGATGTTTACTTCATGCGGGCTACAAGGTCAAATACGTAAGAAATATTACTGACGCCGGACACATTACAAATTCAGCCGGACAAGAAGAGGACAGTATTGGAAAGGCAGCACGAGCAGAACAACTGCAATCGTTGGAAATAGTGTATAAATACAACGTGAAATTTCAGGAGCTCCAGCGGCTTTACAATATGCTTCCCCCAAGTATAGAACCTACTGCTACAGGACACATTCAAGAACAAATTGAAATTATTGAGAAGATCTTGGAAAATGGTTACGGTTATGTAATTAATGGCTCTGTATATTTTGACACTAAAAAGTACATGCAAGACTACAATTACGGGATTCTAAGTGGCCGAAAAGTTGAAGAACAGGAAAATGAAACGAGGGCCTTAAACAATCAGGAGGAAAAGAGGTTTTTTGCTGATTTTGCTTTATGGAAAAAGGCAAACCCCGATGATATGCAAATCTGGCGTTCTCCATGGGGAGATGGAAACCCTGGCTGGCATATAGAATGTACAGCGATGAGCACAAAATACTTAGGAAAGCAATTTGATATACACGGAGGTGGAATGGACTTAAAGTTTCCACACCACGAAGATGAAATTGCTCAAAGTTGTGGTTCTTTTGGGTGTCAACCCGCTTCTATTTGGATGCATGCAAACATGTTGAACGTGAACGGACAGAAAATGAGCAAAAGCCTCGGGAATTTCTTTCTACCAAAAGAAATAGTAGAGGGAACAAGTTCACTTTTTCAGAAGCCATTCCCCCCCAATGTAATCCGTTTCTTTATGATGCAGGCACATTACCGTAGCACACTTGATGTTACAGAAAAAGGATTAGAAGCTGCTGAAAAAGGCATGGGAAGATTATTGGAAGCCATAAGTTTATTAAATAAATTACCTAGCTCTACCTCTTCTTCTGTAGATATAAATGCTCTTTTAGATTCATTCGATAAAGCGATACAGGATGATTTTAATGCGCCAATTTTGATAGCTAATTTGTTTGAGGCCGTGCGTTATATAAACTTAATAAACGACAGTAAAGAAACCATTTCTAAAGACGATCTCATAAAACTAACAGAAGCCATGAGTACTTTTGTTTATGACATTTTAGGCATTTCATCGGAGGATAAATCACAAGATAACCGCTTGGGGCCAGTAATGGATTTGGTAATCAATTTAAGAGATCAAGCAAGAGAGCAAAAGGATTGGACAACTTCTGACAAAATTCGGGACGGTTTGTCTGCTGCTGGGATAATCGTAAAAGACAGCAAGGACGGAACGAAGTGGTCTTAACGATTAAAATCCTCTTTTAACTCTTGAATTACTTCATCCACCGACCGAATTGACGTCACATGTTCTATGGAAGGACCAGCGCACCATACAGTTTTGTATGTTGAAGAGAATGCTGCTTTTTGTAAACTTTTCATTCCTCGCATAAACGTAAAAGCTTTTACCCACTTTTTTAGGCGTTTGTTTTTATTTAGGAGTCTTTCCATCCAGTTTTGCTTCGTGCCGATTTCCTGCACATATGGTGTGTTAATTACTGTACAGGGTGTTCCGGATAACTTTGTGGTCAATACAATATCCTTGGCCCCATAGTCAACACAAGCCTGTTTATATTCTATTGAGACGGGAGCTTCTTTTGTTGCTATAAAAACACTCCCCATTGATAATCCGTCGGCCCCCAGGGCTAACATTTCTCTAATGCCCGCGCCGGTTCCTATTCCTCCCGCAGAAATAATAGGGATGGTGCATTCTTTTTTCAAAGCAGGGATTAATTCACTGTATGAAGTAGGACCTGCATGACCACCCGCTTCTTTACATACGGCAATTATTGCGTCAGCACCCATGTCCTGTACCTTTTTTGCAAAATAGACATCGGTAACATCGCAGAAAACCAATATGTTATTTGAGTGAGCCATTTTTATTGTTTCCTCAGGAGAACCAAGTGAAGTAATGAAATAATCTATTTTTTCCTCACAACAAACGCGGAGCTGTTCCTTGTAAAGAAAATTAGACTTATTTACTATTAAATTTATACCTAAAGGGCCTTTCACTTCCTTCTTGACCTTTCGTATTGCCTTCCTCAACTCATCAGTATTGCGGTAATTCAATGCCGGAATGGCACCTGTTATACCCCCTTTAATAGCTTCAATAACCATTTCCTCATTGGAAACCAAAAACATAGGCGCCATGATTACAGGAAAATCAATACGAAGTAAAGTGCAAAGCTTAGCTTTAGAAGGATCCATAAATTTAGTCAGATAAAGTTATGGAAAATCACTGAAAAACTGGGTAGGCATTCAAACTTATGGCCACAAATAGCCAAAGGATGTAGGGCAGTAAGAGCAGATTCCAACTACTTTTATTTCTTTTGTGGCATGCTAGACCCAACCAAATCAATACGAGCAATAAGCTGGTAATTACAATCAACGCAGCTACCAATAGGTGAAATTGAAAAAAGAAGGGGTTCCAGGTTACGTTAAGAAACCACTGTAAAACATAAATCTGTAGGTATAATTTCCAGTTATTTGTTGTCATTAACCGAGCCATAAACAAACTGAAGCAAATCATGATGCTAGACCATGCCACTCCAAAAACATAACCTGGAGGGGTCCATGGCGCTTTTGGTAAGTTTTGGTACCATGTGTTTTCCATGGGGCTCCCACCCATCAAAATGCTACCCAAGGCTAATGCCCCAAAATTAAGTAGTAAAAACAATATAAAGTAGCTAAGTTTTTTTTTCATTTAATAATAACGCCTGGTTTTTTAAAATGTTCTAATACTTTCATCCTCTCAACAGAGACGGATTCTGCAGGAATAATAAATCGTTTATCATACATGATTTCGTCAACCCAAAAGCTAACCCAATATTCATTTGTTAAACCAAATAATTCTGGTAAAATAGGTTCTATTTTTGCGGCTTCGTTTGGTAGTAATACTTCTAAGCTATGTCGAAGAGTTGATGTTTTTATTTTTTCTCCAGTTTGTGCGTTTTCTCCATATCCCGTGCTGGAAATAATAACCCCTTCCATAATATCCTCACGAAAACTTAGCAAATACACACCAAATTCTTTTTCACTCTCTACATCTTCTAGTATTACAGCAATAGCCACATTTTCTACTTTTGGCCCTTTTAATTCTTCTCTCATTTTATTTGCTTCGCTTGATTGACAATGGCATCTTTCATCTTAATATAGGCTAATATGTCTACCGAGTGGCCAACGAGGTAGTCAAAGGAATTAATTTTCCTCGGTAAAATAGGGATTCTATGTAACTTAAAATTTTTATCTGTCCTTTCCCCTAATCTAACAATTAAGGTATTTTCCTTCGGAAAGAACATTATATATTGCCCAAGTAAGCCTCTAAAGTAATGAACAGGATTTCCATTGTTATCATAGGTCCATAAATGAAGCCCATAGACCAAATTGGTAATTCCGTCTTTAGTCAATAATGTTTTATCAGGCAGTAACATTTTCTCTACATAATCAGACGAAACAATACGTTTACCTTCCCATTCCCCTTTGTTCAGCATAAGTCTACCTAGCAAAGCAAAATCGCGGGCCGTAGCATAGAAACAGCAATAGGCTTTTTCATCTCCCCCTTCTTTATCCATACTCCATGAAGCTTCCTGTGCGCTACCCATAGGTTTCCATAATCTTTCAGCAGCGTATTGGGCAATCGTCATTCCTGTAGCCTTTTCCAATATCATGGCTAAAAGTTGCGTATTTCCACTTTGGTAATGAAACACTGTCCCTGGTTTTTCCACCACACGTTGCCTAGTGACAAGCCCTTCTAAATCGTCGCCGTAATAAGCCTCAGCAGTTTCTGAAAATGGGTTCTTACCACTTTCATCCCAGTCAAAACCCGCTGACATGGTCAATAAATGTCGGATAGTTAGCACATCACGTCCATTTTCTATAAATGCGGGGATATATCTGTAAACAGGTTCTTCAATCGATTTAATATGCCCTTCATCAAGCGCGACCCCCACCAATAAAGAGACTATGGTTTTTGCCATACTGAAGGAGTTACTTATAGTTTCCTTAGAGTGGTTTCCCCAATACTTTTCATAAAGAATAGTATCGTTACGAACCACAAGAAACGCGCGTGTTTTCATTTCTTCAAGGTAATCCATTTTATCACTCGATAGGGTAATTTTATCCGTTTCCGAATGAACCACCCATTTATAGGTTTTGGACCCCTTTGCTATCGTTATTTTCGGAAATAGCGTAAGATCATAAATTCCGGGGCCGGCCTTTCCAACGAGGTAGGTTTTGGCAATACCATTGTAAAGGTAAATACGCCCACTTAATAAAATAAAGAGGTTAAGCGCCAGTAACAATGCGCCAATGGTGTAGAAGAAATACCGAAAATACACCCACCCGCGTTTCATACGTTTTTAACGTCAAAAATAAATAAATCTTGCAAATGCTTTAACAATACTTTCCAAACTTCCTCTATATCAAGCAGTTTACCCAATTCTTGTCGCATAGAGGTCACAGCTTTATCGTCTATACCACAAGGAACGATATGCGAAAAATAATCAAGATTTGTATTGACATTAAATCCTATGCCGTGCATGGTTACCCAACGCGAACTTTTTACACCCATCGCACATATTTTACGTGCTTTCTCAGGGTCATCTCCCTCAATCCAAACACCTGTAAATCCTTGCATACGACCAGCCTGAATTCCATAGTCCTTTAAGGTAAGAATCACAGCTTCTTCCAAATAACGCAAGTATCGGTGAATGTCTGTAAAAAACTGGTCTAAATCTAAGATTGGATAGACAACGAGCTGACCAGGACCATGATATGTAATGTCTCCCCCCCGATTTATTTTGTAGAAGCTTGCCTCTTTTTTGATAAGTTCTGTGTCGTTCAACAAAAGATGTTCTGGTTTACCACTTTTACCGAGGGTAAACACATGAGGGTGCTGACAACACACCAAGTGGTTTATGGGTAATTCGTTTGTTTCACCATTGCGACGGGCAATCTTCAAGTCTACAGCCTTTTTGAACAAGTCCTCTTGTCGGTCCCACGCCTTCTTATAATCAATTAAGCCCCAATTTAATACAGTTACTGAGGGTCTCTTGTCCATTAAAATTTTGCTAATTCTCCCTTGAGGTAATCGATGATTTCGATATCAATAATATCTGCGCCATTCATTTCACACAAATAAAAAGAGGCCCAATCCACTACATGTGTTAAATACAAGGAACGTTCAATAAAAGAGGCTCCTTTTGCTGTCAAGGTGAAAGAGGTCCCACATTTATTTTCAACAGCCTTTTGGGTAATTTCAAATCGTTTACTATTCCTTGGATGTTGATCTGCAGTAACGAAAAATACAGGAGCAAATCGTTTGTCTCCACCAGTCCAACCGACTAATTCATTGTGGTTCATCTCCGGAATTACATGGTGCCAGCACAAATATTTTGAATTCTCGTTGAACTGTTGCCTTGCCCTAACCGCAACGGCTTCGTATTTTGTTTCTGCGTATAAGATGCCAACTTTCTGGTATAAGTGTTCGGCTAAGGATTTACCAATTTCATGAATTGAAGCTATTTTACTATTTAACAAGCCCACAGCAGATTTCATGTCTTCTAAGGACTTTCTTTCAATTAATCCATGAACCGATAAAATATGTAATAATTGTACAAGTGAAAAAGCCAAGGCGCTTCTTGGTGGATTTCCTCCTGGAACTAATATACAGTCGTAATCATTTTCTTGACAGAAAACAGAAAGTTGACCACCACTGGTAATACCTACGATATGCGAACCTCTTTTTTTTGCTTCCAACATGGAAAGCGTTGTTTCTTCTGTATTTCCTGAATAAGACGATCCGATCACCAAAGAATGCTCGTCGACAAATGCAGGAAGGGTATATTCGTTGAGGCAAACCACAGGAACGTTGATTTCATCTTGTATCCAATTTGCCACGATTTTAGCACCAATTCCCGATCCTCCAAGGCCGCAAAGAACTACATTTTTAAAACTTTTGTTTGCTGTTCTGATATTACTTTTTGATGCGATTTCTAGAGCATCTAAAATATTTTGAGGGAAGGCTACAATTAATGATTTCATAAGTATTTATAATTATAATTTAATATTTACAGAGGGATATTCCCATGTTTCTTTTTAGGCAATGTTTCTGCCTTGTTTTCAAGCATTTGGAAACCAGCAATGACTTTGCGCCTGGTTTCTGAAGGTAAAATAACATCGTCAACGATTCCTCTTTCTGCGGCACGATAGGGGTTAGCAAATGTCTCGGCGTACTCAGCTTCTTTTTCTAACCATTTTGCTTGTGGGTCTTGTGCTGCCGCAATTTCTCTTTTGAAGATAATTTCCGCCGCGCCTTTTGCTCCCATTACTGCAATTTCTGCCGTCGGCCAGGCAAAGTTTAAATCTGCACCAATGCTTTTTGAGTTCATCACGTCGAAGGCTCCACCGTATGCCTTTCTTGTGATAACCGTAATTCTTGGAACGGTGGCTTCTGAGAACGCATACAATAATTTTGCACCATGAGTTATAATCCCTCTCCATTCTTGGTCTGTTCCAGGCAGGAATCCAGGGACATCTTCAAATACCAATAAAGGAATATTGAAAGCGTCACAGAAACGCACAAAACGCGCTCCTTTTCGAGAGGCATCAATGTCTAATACCCCCGCGAGTGCTGCTGGTTGATTTGCCACGACACCAATAGTTTTTCCTTCGATGCGCGCGAAACCTACGACAATGTTTTTAGCAAAGTCGGCTTGTACTTCACGGAATGACTTGTCGTCAATGACACAGTCTATTACTTTTCGAATGTCGTAAGGAACATTGGAGTTTTCTGGAAGGATTTTTCCTATGAGGGTTTCTTTCGTTGCATTGTAGGTATATTGACTTGGCTCGGGCGCAAGTTCATAGGCGTTTTGCGGAAGGTAGGTCATGAGGTCTCTAACTTGCTTCAAGCACTCTACGTCATTTGCGGAAGTAAAGTGGTTTACACCAGATTTTTCAGCATGTGTTTTTGCCCCACCTAAATCTTCGGATGTTACTTCTTCATGGGTAACAGTTTTTACCACGTTGGGACCAGTCACAAACATGTAGGAAGTTTCCTCCACCATGAAAATAAAATCTGTTAACGCTGGCGAGTAAACAGCTCCCCCAGCACAAGGCCCCATGATGACAGACAATTGTGGAATAACACCTGAGGCGCGCGTGTTTCGGTAAAAAATATCTGCGTATCCTGCCAACGAAACAACGCCTTCTTGTATGCGTGCCCCACCAGAATCATTTAAACCAATGACAGGAGCCCCATTTTTCATAGCAAGATCCATGATGCGGCATATTTTAGCGGCGTGTGTTTCCGATAGTGATCCACCGAGAACTGTAAAATCTTGCGAAAATACGTAAACTAAGCGGCCATGAATTTTACCATAACCAGTAACTACGCCATCTCCCGGAAAGTGTTGTTTATCCAGACCGAAACTCGTTGCTCTATGTTCAACGAATGCGCCAATTTCCTCAAAGCTGCCTTCATCGAGCAACATGGTAACGCGCTCGTGGGCACTTAATTTTCCTTGTTGATGTTGCTTGGCAATTCGCTCTGTTCCGCCACCTAATTTTGCAGCTTTTCGTCTATTCAGTAGATCTTGGTTTTTGTCCATGTGTGCGATATTCTATACAAAAATAGTCAGATTCGTGGGCTATAAAAGGAAAAGGAGGGGTAATTTTCTTTATTTCAATTTCGGAAAGAAGATGAGCAGTAACAAAAAACTTAAAAACCCAATAGTAAGCGCATATTCTGGGATGGTGATAAAAACCAGTAAACTGTTAGCAACAGCAAAAAAGCCCATACGCAAATAGGCATTTAATTGCTGCTTTTGTAAAATAGCTACCCGATACGCATGTGGTGTATTGAGTTTTTCCTCTTGCTTGATGCGCATCCACTCGTTTAAGACGAGTAGCGGCAACAATAACCACCCTTGTTGAAAGCCAATTTCCTCGTACGTCCAAAATGCCGTAATTTCCTGCCAAAATTCAATCGAGGGCTTTTGTAAATATACACAGCAATGAATGATTACGAGCTCCACGCATAACCATATCACCGCACCCAAAAAATATCGGGAAGAAGTGCTTCTCTTCACCTGAAGGTACTTTAGTCGCAGTGGGAGAAAAGCTACTCTTGCAAACTGATCCAACAGAAAAAAAAGTAGGATAAAATACAAGCCCCAGTCCCAGAACAAAAACCCGAGGAGGGGTAATAAAATATCTCCTAAGATATTACTTATTATCTCTGATTTTCTCATTTTACGGTTCGCAGAGTTTTACCTTTTAGTTCCTTTACCCGTTGTTTCGTTGGCGCAAAATCCGGATTGATTTTTAATGCCTTCGCGTACGTAAACAAGGCGTTGGTAGGGTCGTTTAATTGTTCGTACAACAACCCTTTATTATGCAATGACTCTGCGTGGTTGGGTTGGTATTTCAACGCAAGGTCGTAGTAGTAAAAAGCGCTATCCGTGTCATCATATGAGAATTGTTTCAAACTCCCTAGGTGAAAATACGCTAGAAAATAACTCTTATCAGCCGCAGCCATTTCGCGGTAATATTTCATCGCTTCAGGTTCTTTACTAAATTTTTCATACGCATATGCCAAAGGATAAATCAAATCAGGGTCTTTAGGGTTTAAATTGTAAGCGGAAGTGTAATATTCTATGCATTTGGGGTCTTTTTTCCACTCGTAGTAGGAACCAATGTAAAAATAGCCCTCTAAATATTTGGGATCAAGTGATATAGCTGTTTCATACGAGGACAGCATCATGGTATAGTTCTCCAACATGCGATATATACTACCTTTTAATACGTAGGCATCACGGTATTTAGGATTAATTCGCAAGGCTTTATTGATATATTTGAAAGCTTCCTCCACGTTTTGGTCAATTCCGTAGTGATTAGCCATTCCCACGATTGCTTCCACGTTAGTCGAGTCCTTCACCAAAACGGATTGAAAAATCCGTTTTGAATTAATCTTATCGGCAGCAATTTTGTGCGGGCTATTTAATAATGCTTTTGCATACAAGAGGCGAACGGCTACGCGAGTACTATCTAATTTGAATGCTCTTGCCGCGTCCTCTATAAAGGGATCGTAACCGTTTGCCCCGAAGACATTCGCCAAGCGCATATTTGCCCGCTTTATCACCAAGTCTACAGAGTCAGGGTAGCGTTTTAGCAAACTGTCCAATTCCCCCGAAGTTAATTGATCGATGGGTTTTTTATTGGATTTTTGAGCCTCTTCTTTCGTTGAGCAGGCTATCATTAGCAGGGGAAATAGCAATAGAAATAAAATTCTCATGATACGAAATTAGTTATTTTGCTTTGCTTGATGTTATTCTTTAATTTTGTAACGTAAAAAAACACTATGAAGCATAAAATCTTATTTTTCGTTATCTCCATTTTTTTGTCTGGGCAACGCCTGTATGCTCAAGGGTGCTCCCAATGTAAGTTATTGGCAGAGCAAGGAGCCGAAGCGGATGAAAACTCCTTTGGAACGAATATAAATTCAGGGATTTTGTACCTAATGCTGATTCCTTACTTAATCTTAATGTTTTTGTTTAGAAAGCAGATTTATCGTTTTTTTAAGCATATACTTAAGCCAAGCAATTAAAAACGCGCGGTAATTCCCCCAATAACTTGAAACCCTTGCACAGGGTAATTGAAATACCTGTTATATCTTACTGTGGCTACATTGTTGAATTGTAAAAAAGCAGAGATTCTTGAATTATAGCGATACTCTGCATTCAAGTTGAAATCAAGTACTGGTTTTAGAGACAAGGCATATTGTCCATCCATCAGGGTCACATCTGCCAAAGTACTGTCGTAAACCAGTGTTTTCCTTCCGAATTCTAAGTCACTATCCAATTGAAAATAGAACTTTTTATAGAGGTTGTAGTTTCCACGCAACACAAATTGAAGTTGTGGTAAGTTCCATGCGTATGCATTGTTGTTGGTTTGGTAGGAGTAAAAACGCCCAATTCCGTCAATCTTTAGTTTTTCATCTAGCTGATAAGATAATGACCCCTCAATTTTCATGACACTTACGGTATCGTAAACTATCTTAAAGGTATTTATTTTCAAGGAATCATTCACGAAAAGCCCCATGCCTATATGCCTACCGAAGCTTGCCATCGCATTGAAGCTGATGCGTTTACTTAGCGTGCCCTTAATACCTCCGTAAAAGGTGAAAAGGTTATTTTCATTGCGCAAAGAGTCTTGCACGATTTGAATGAATGGGTTAATTTCTGAAAATCTTCTGAATGAGTTTTGTTTCAATTCACCATTTATTCCAACATAAGGAATAAAAATATCATTAAACATAGAGTATTTTACCTCCACTTTAGGATACAAATACGGACGGGTTTTGGAGTAAATATCTAAGGTAAGTTTAGCGCCCACCTCTACTTTCAACCGATTGTTGAACATTTGAGTTAACACCCCTGGTGAAAAGTCTATGATAGTGTTATTCGTGACCAATCCCGAGTCAAGGGACGAAAGGGCTGAGTCGGCGATGCCATGTCTAAAACCGTTGAAACGAATCCCTAAATCGCCATAAAATGTTTCGTGCTGGTAGCGATACCAACCTGAAAAATTGATACCAAAACTATGTTCTCGATTGTTCCATTTAGTCAATGAATCTGCTTTGAAAGGTTTCGTAAAAAAGTAGTTGTATTTGGTGTTGATAGCATAGTTAAAGGCTGCGGAATCCCCCTGTAACCCTTCAAAGGTAAGCTCACCACCTACCGATTGAAAGCGTTGTTTGGTGACCGAATCTGCTTGATTTAGTAAAGTGTCTATCGTTTTGCGTGCTCCATAATAGCGGAAGCCGTCATTTCTATAGTTAAATTTACTTTTAAGTTTATAGTTGTCCTCTAAGATGTTTCCAAATAATGTTAGATTGGTTCGATCAAAGTCGGCGTTGAGGTAATCTACATCTTGTTTAGTGATCTTCGTATTGAATGCGCTGAGGTGTTGCGTGTGCAAGCCATAATGGAATCCTCTTGAACGGGTAGAGTTGAAATATAATTCTCCTAAGGGCATAAGAGCTGTTCCTATACCTATTCGTGTGTAAAAGGGGTATAGTTTTTTGAGTTTTTCAGAGGAGGTTTCGATAGTCGCCGCCTGAATCGTGTCTAGTTTGATATACGTAGGTGCCTGAAAATACATCATGGGATATGAGGGAACAGGAGAGCTTTGGATGGAATCTAAAATTTTTGGTTCATCCAATAGTCGAATGGCGGGTTCTATTTCTCGCTGGCCTTTTCCGATAACGGTTATCTGATCTGGCTGTGCCCAAGAAGTAGACACCCAAAAAAGACATAGACAATATAGAATTTTGTTAATCATTGATTTCAATTCTTTTTTCGTTTTCTTCCTCTTCTCTCACCTGCGGGGTTTTCAGCTGCATTAATTCATCCCAAAGTTCGTTGGCTTCTGATATAATTCCGTCAGTTTCATTGGGATAATGTTCGATAACAGATTTCAAGGTTGTTTCTGCTTGGAAGAGTTCGTCATTAATTATTTGAATACGCACTTGTAACAAGAGCCCCTTTGCCACCCAAAAGTTGTAACTCGGCTTCATTTTCAAGAGTGCTTTGATTTCAACATCTGCCTGTGGGTATTGTGCCTGCTTATAATACATTTCAGCGAGTGTAAATTTCGCCTCAGATCCCATGGCGGATGTTGTGTTTTTTACGAGCCATTCCAAGGATGGTTTTGCTAACTCATATTTTGAAAGTCTGTAATTGGATATGCCTTTCGCATATTCAGCCTCAGTACGTTGCTGATTGTTGATGCTAGTTGTTTCAAGCACCGCCTTCGACGCCAAGGCAGCTTTTTCAAAATTATCTGTCAAGAAAGAACAGCGCATAAGGCCAATTTTCGCATTTAAAATTTCTGATGGCTTAGAAGCAATCTGGTCTAATTTTTCGTAGTATTTCAGCCCTTTGGTATATTCCTTCATACCGTAGTAATAGTTGGCAGTTCTCCACGCGGCAACTTCAGAAAATTCGGTGGTTGGGGTTTCTAAAAATAGCTCGAAGTATCCAACAGCCCTCGTTGTATCCTTGGTTTTGTAAAGACAATTACCGATGAAAAAATAACTTTCATTGGCAAATCGACCTCCAGGGAACTTTTTTAAATAAGCCTCGAACTTTGGAATGGCATCTTCATAGAAGTTAGACTTGTATGCTTCAATAGCAGGTGTGTAGTAGATATTTTCTTTTTCGTCTGCAGATATATTAGCGCATGGGTACTTATCCGCTATTTCGCTTGCTTCTTCGACCTTGTTTTGAGAGGTATATACTTCCACCAACCCATTTACCGCATTGGCGCAAACGTCGCGTTGCTTAGCATAGTCGTTGAGGATTTGTAAGAATTCAGTTTCCGCGCTTTTGTAATTTCCTTCTTTGAAGTAAATATCTGCAATAGCCAATTTTACATCAACCACGAATTGATTGTTAGGATAGTCATAGATAAACTCTTTAAAAGTTTTAAGCGCATTTTGATATTCTTTAATTGACATATAAGACCAACCCAAATCGTACCTCCCTCGCATTAAATATTTTGAGGAGCCATAACCCTTTATTAATTTATTTAACACATCGATTTTTTCAGCAACCTGCCCATTATAGCCATAGGCTTTTGAGACGTAATAAAGTGCTTTATCGTTGAAGTCGGTATTCATTTTGAATGCATCATTGTAAAATTGAATAGCCAACAAATTATCGTCTTTTTGTTCTCTAACGTAATAGCAGTCAGCGACTCTAAAATAAGCGTCAATTTTTTTAGACTCCTCTTTAGGATTGTTTTGTAGGAATATTCTAAACGATTCTATGGCCTTATCCAAGTCATTTTTCTTTAAATAACCATAGCCAATGTTGTAATAGGCATCAGTTTTTTCTGGTAATGCATTGGAAGCAGGAGAGCCCAAAAAATCTCTGTAAGAAGAAATGGCTAAATCTGTTTTTCCCTCTCTTAATAGGGCATCGGCAGACCAGTACTTGGCCAGTGCAACCATCTGCGGATCGATTGGATATTTATCCACCAATTTGAAGGTTTTCACCGCCTCAGAGAATTGTTGTTTTTCGAATAAATCCACGCCATAATTGTAGGCAACCGTTTGGTAGACTTTTTTCAACTTGACATCCATACTCGGTAGTCTCGAAATGGATTCCAATGCTTTGGCAAAATTCGAGGTGTTTGTATAAACGTTTACGAGGTATTGATAAACATCCTTTTTACGACTAGAGTTTGGGTATTGGCTTAGAAAATCTTCGAAGGCCCTGACTGATTCGTCGTACGGATTAATATCTACTTTAAAGGAAATCACAGCAAAATTATAGAGGGCATCTTCTTTTAAGTCGGGAAGGTAATTCATTTGTGCGGCTCTCTCAAAAGCCGATCTTGCAGGGAGCAATTTATTTTGATTGAGGTAACATTCACCAATTTGATAAAAGGCGATTTGAGTAATACTGTCTTTGATTCGCGAAACTTTGTCAAATTGTTTAATCGCTTTTTCGTATTGCTGCGTTTTGTAGTAGGCATAACCTAATTCATATGAGTCGCTTCGTCCTGGTTTACCATTTTTTGCAAAATTTTCCAAATGAGGAATAGCTTTTTCGTATTCACCAGTTTTATAAAAGGCATTACCGATAATATGATTCACATCAGCTTCGTTGTCAACGTAGGAACATTTAATGATACTTGGTGACATTTTTATCACCTCTTCATATTGTCCTTGTTTCTGATAAATTTGCGCGATGTAATAAGGTGCGACCCCACAAAAAGTAGAGTCGTTTTGCAGTTTCAAAAATCCTTCTAGGGCCAATTGATTTGCATTTTTTAAGTAACTCAAGTGGGAAAAGAAATATAAACTAGGCATGGCATATGGCCCAGAGCCATCTTTACAATCACGGAAAGCGCTGTAGGCAATTTCGTTGTCTAAGTTTTGAAGTGCGGCATAGCCTAATTTAAACAATAGTTCTTCTCTATCGTCTTTTTCCACTTCTCGTACAGGAACCTGTTGTAACCATTCTTGCGCTTTTTCAAAATCTTCTTTTTGAAAGTAGTATTTTCCTATTCTTAGATTGATGTCAAAAACATATATATTTTCTGGGTATTTTCTATTGAATTGTTCTAACAATAAAATAGCATCAGTATTGAATAATTCTAAGGCAGAGATTCCTTCGTAGTAGTGGGCCTTCACTACCATTGGGTCGGTATCATTTTTTATTCTGTCAATAAACGTTCTAAAGACTTCTCGCGCAGCTGCATATTGAGCTTTATTAAATAGATCCTCTGCTGTAAAATAAACGGCGTATTCAGATGTATACTTGTTACTCTGCTGAGAAAAGGTACTATTCCCTATTACACAGAGCAGTAAGAAGAGCAAAAACTTATTCATCGGTTGTAAAATTATAATCGAAGCAGTAGTTTCAAGTATTTCCGCATAAAAGTTTTAAACCTGAAATTGTTAAGATAAAAATGAAGAAAGTTTAATAGGTTTCATTCCATTGAGCAAATTTGTATAAATTAAAACGTTACCTGTGCCAAAAGTTATTTCAATTGCTAATGCTCAAATAAAACAACAAGGAAAGCTTGTGTTGAAAGACGTCTACCTAGACTTGGAGGAAAATGATTTCGTATACCTTATTGGAAGAACCGGAAGCGGAAAAAGCAGTTTGATGAAAACTTTATATGCCGAGCTGCCATTAATAGAGGGTGATGCTGTTGTAGCAGGTTTTAACTTGAAGCGCTTAAAGCGCAAGGAAATCCCCTTTTTACGAAGGAAAATAGGTATAATATTTCAAGATTTTCAGTTATTGATGGACAGGAGTGTCATACAAAACTTATATTTTGTTTTAAAAGCAACAGGTTGGAATAAAAAAGAGGAGATTCACAAAAGAGCCTTAAGTTGTTTGCAACTTGCGGGTATCGAACACAAAGCAAATGATTTTCCTCATACTCTTTCTGGAGGAGAGCAGCAACGTGTATCTATTGCGCGTGCTTTATTAAATGAACCGGAACTTATTTTGGCAGATGAACCAACAGGAAATTTGGATCCTGAAACCTCTGTTGAAATAATGCAATTACTTGTAGCGGTGGCTAGGGAACAAAAAACAGCGGTGTTGATGGCAACGCATGACATGGAGGTAGTACGCAAATTTCCAGGTAAAACTCTCCGCGTAGAAGACGCGGAAATCAGAGAGTCACGCATGGTGTAATTTCAGTGTGAATTACTTAATTTTGCCTTATGAATAAACCTACGCTTAAAAAGTCCACCAGCACACAGGCCGGTAAAGAAAAAGCATCAAGAGGAAAAAGGCAGGGAGCCCCTAAGAAGGAAGTTACTGCTCGAGACAAACGCAAATACATTGATTTTAAGATAAAAGTTAAAAAAGGAGACCCTTTACCCTCGTTCAATGACGAGGCAATCCGACTCAATAAACATATTTCAAATGCAGGAATTTGTTCTAGGCGCGAAGCGGATGTATTGATTCAAACGGGTGTGGTTAGTGTAAATGGGAAAATTATTACGGAATTAGGGTATAAAATTAAGCCCGGAGACGTTGTGCAATATGACGGGGAAACGGTAAATGCCGAAACCAAACGGTATGTTTTACTTAATAAACCAAAAGGTTTCATCACCACGCTAGACGACGCTAGGGGGCGAAAAACAGTTATGACCTTAGTGAGTAAAGCATGCAGAGAACTTATTTATCCAGTTGGTAGATTGGATCGAGAGACTACAGGATTATTGCTTTTTACAAATGACGGTGATATGGTTAAGAAGTTGACTCATCCCCGTTATCAAGCGCGAAAAATATACCATGTGGAATTACACAAGCCGTTTAGCAGAGAAGATTTAGAAAAATTGCTTAATGGAGTTGACTTAGAGGATGGTAAAGCAAAAGTCGACAAAGCAGAATTTGTTGAGGCAGGAAATAGTAGAGAGGTAGGAGTGGAATTGCGCTCCGGGAAAAACAGGGTTGTGAGCCGCATGTTTGAAGCTTTAGGATACAATGTTCTCCGATTGGACCGTGTTCAATATTCGGGGTTGACAAAAAAGGATTTGCCGAGAGGGATGTTTCGACACTTAACGGAGCAAGAAGTGGCGTTTTTGAAAATGACAAAATGAAAACAGTAGTGTTTTTAGTTCTACTCATTGGTTGTTTTGCTTGCAAGAGTGAAAAGAAAGGGGACAAAAACAATAATTCTTCGGTTTGCATAAATCCTAACGTCGAGTTTTTTTACCCGATTTGTGATAGCGCGCGTTTTTATGTATATCGAAACATGGTGAATGGCTTAAATGAGGAATTCCATAGGGTCTATAAAGTGGAAGATTCAAAGGGTCCGCATGTGGTGGTGGAGAGATATGCCTCTGATGGGCGCTTGCTCGAGGCTTTAAACTACAATATAGACTCTTTGGATTTAATTGATCACATGGTTGTTAACCTCAGAAAGGAGAAAGAACAAGCGATTCTTTACAAGAATAAATTATTTCCATTTGATATCAATAAAGAAATCAATTTTGCTTCTAAATTCAGAGGGGTCAATGATTCCACAGTAATTTTGAAGGAAATAAACAGAAAATTTAGTAAAAAAACACAGATACTTTACCTCCAGCGGAAATTGGAAACACTGATTTTTAAGGATTATATTCGTTTAACAAATCTGAATATATACGAACGAAAAGAAGAAGAACGTATCGGTGAAGAGGTAGTTTATTTCGCTAAAGGATTAGGACTTACTGAGTGGCACAGCCCCACCAAATCGGTTCATTTTAAATTGGAGAAAGTTATTTCGCAAAAACAGTGGGTTCAATTAATGCAACAATGAGAATTATACTCTTCATATTCTTAACAATGTTCGCTTTTCAAACCCAAGCGCAATATAAAAAATACAATCGCAGTAAACCAAAAAACTCCATGGCACAGGGAACAGGGTATGCCTATTGGGGGTATAATAGAAGTGCCTATACGAAAAGTAATTTACGCATTGAAAGTAGCAGTTACGACTTTACGTTAAATGGTGTCAAAGCGACAGATCGACCATCAACAAAAATCGGAGAATACGTAAGTTTTAACAAAATTACCGTACCACAATTAAATCTTAGGGTAGGTTATAACTTTAAGAACTATTGGAATGTTTCCCTCGGGTATGACCATATGAAATATGTTATGGTACATGGCCCAAATTATCAGTTAATTGGGAACACTGATGCTGGGTTCAACACCACACAGCCATTGAATGGGTATTATAGCAGTGTGAATACCGTCACCGAAGAGGAAGTCTTCCATTATGAGAACAGCAATGGCATGAACTACATAAGAGCAGAATTAAGCAGGGTGAGAAATCTAATACGAAATCGCGCAGATACATACACGATGACTTGGATTTGGGGCTTGTCGTCAGGGGTGATTTTGTCGTTTAACGATTTTACTTACAACGGCACGAAGACAATGTCCACCACTTCTCTTTCTGGTATTGCTGGATCCTTCCATACTGGCATGCGATTTGAATTTTGGAAACATATTTTTTTACAAGCGAATACAAGTGCTGGTTATATCGTGCAACACTTCGTGAAAATTAGACCGGATGAATATGACGCTTTTGCCCGTCAGCGATTTGCTTATATTGAAGGAAATATTGTACTTGGATGTTTGTTTTATATACGCCCAGTAAACGATTGTAACTCTTGTCCGCATTGGTAATATGAAGTTTTTAATAGTTGGCTTAGGAAATCCCGGAAGTGAATACGAAGAAACCCGTCACAATATTGGTTTCAAAGTTGTCGATACCCTAGCAAAAGAACTGGGAGGAACTTTTTCATTAGACAAGGCAGCCTACCGCACCGAGGTAAAATACAAAGGAAGAATATTGGTCTTAATTAAGCCTATCACTTACATGAATCTTTCAGGAAAAGCGGTGAATTATTGGTTACAAGCTGAGAAAATCCCCATCGAGAATTTAGTAGTCATTACGGATGATATCGCTTTACCACAAGGCAAGTTAAGAATGAAAGGCAAAGGAAGTGACGGCGGGCACAACGGCTTAAAAGACATTCAAGCCACGTTGAAAACACAGGATTACGTGCGCTTGCGTTTTGGAGTAGGCAGTGATTTTGCTAAAGGAAGACAATCCGATTATGTCTTGGGAAAATGGACGAAAGAAGAAGAACTTGATTTACCGGAAAGAATTGGCGTAGCAACTGAATTTATTAAGAGCTTTTCAACGCAAGGCCTAGCACTCACCATGACCAATTGGAATAATAAATAAGTTACTTGTAAAAAAAGCCGTCCAGTAAGACGGCTTTTTTTGTGAAAATAAGTATTACCTCATCCCCTCCATTGTCTTTTTTAATTCTTCAACTGCAGGACAATCCTTAATATCTTCAGGGTATTAATTTCCCTCTGAAGAAGCGTCACCTCCGCCAGTATCAGGCATTTTGGGCATTTTGATATCTTTCATCATTTCTGCTGCGCATTCTCCAGCCATTTTTTCACCTGCCGCACCATTGATGTTTTTATCAGCATCTTCG
>CAMDLY010000017.1 GCA_945902115.1 Lishizhenia tianjinensis
TAACTGTGTTACTTGACGTTGCAGCACTACTTGCCAAACATGTTTGAGCGGATGGAGTCATTTCAACATAGATTGCATCTGCATCAGTTGGTGTTGCCAAGGTATAAGTAGCATTTGTTTCACCACTTACTGATGCACTATTCAAATACCATTGGTACGTTGGAGTTCCACCATTTGTTGGTGTAGCCGTAAATGTAATTGAACCGCCACCACACGCTGATGTTGAAGAAGCTGAATTAGATACAGAAGCCGTAATTATTGGATTAACTGTTGCTATTACTGCTCTTGCAGGACCCTGACAACCTACGACATTTGTTTTTGTAACATAAAAAGTAGTAGTTTCCGAAATTGATGGTGTTGTCCAAGTTGTTGTACATGGATTTGCGTTGGTACAATTTGCATAAGATCCGTTTGTAGCTAACGTTGTAAGCGCTGGATCTGTGTACCAATTCATTGTGCCATTTTGAACCGTTTCAACACCAAGTTCTACTGTTCCTGTTCCGCAACGATTTCCGGCCACACCAGTGGGTTGTGGAGGTGTAACATTTACAGTAACAGCAACCAATGCCAATTCACTTTCACAACTGTTTGCGCTAGAAGACTGAGAAACATAATAGTTTGTTGTTCCAGTTGCTGCTGTAGAAGGTGTTGGCGCACTACCTAAAGCCGTTGCACCTGTAACCGCTGGATAACTTGGTGCTGCAGAATACCAGTTTAAGGTATTCGCACCAGTTGCAGTAGCTGTTAATGCAATTGATGGTGCTCCTTGACAATACGTAACCGGAGTTGTTACCGCTGGGGCAGCTGGTGAAGTATTCACATTTAAAGTTACACCAGTTCTTGAAGCACTTGAACAACCCGTTGTTGTGTTTTGAGCTGCTGCATAATACGTAGCGGCTGTTGCTGTTGAATACGATAATACATTATCACCAGATGCTAACACAGTACCACCAGTTGAAGCAGCAAACCAATCTGCTGTTTCACCAGCCCCCGTTGTTACCGCTAAGGTTTGATTGCCTAAAGTGCTACAAGCAGTTACATCACCTGATGAGTTTGGAGCAGCAGGTAAAGCATTTACTGTAATACTCACCGATTGTGTTGTTGTACACTGTGTATTTGGATTAGTAGCAGCAACACTATAGGAAACTGTACCAGCTGTTGATAAATTAGGAGTTGTGTAAGTTGTTGTAGTTGCTAACACAGTATTTGAACCAGCAGTAGTCCACTGGAAGGTGTAGTTCGCACCTGGGATGAATTTATACCCTAAATTGGAAGCTGCTGTAGTACGGTAATTCCATTCCGGCGTATTATTGTTAGGTCCAGCAACAGCGCCAATTGTCTTTGCTCCATTCTGTAATCCTATAATCTTTGCAGCATTTCCAGTTCCAGCTGGAGCTGTTGTGACATATATTTCAACAATACCCGTTGTTTCGTTTAAAACCAATTGAGCTGTAGAGAAAGTAGCAGGAGTAGCATAAGTTGGCATAGCAACAAAATCAAGAACAAATTTTCGGGTTGGAGCAATACCTTGCGTCCAATATCGAACCCTAGTATTCGTGTTATAATTAAATATATCAGCATCATGTGCAAGTAATGCTATTACATTTCCTGGATTATTTGCATTTGGAAAAGCACCACCTACCGTATTAAATGAATATTGACCTAGATTACCGACAGCAGAAGTATAACCTGGAACTGTTCCAAACATTACCAAACCATTGGTTCCAACAGCTAAATCAGTGAAATTCTGTCCGAAAAAGTTGTAACTAAATCCAATCGGAATTCCTCCCCATCCTCCATCATCATAGTCACCTCCAGAAAGAGTCATACCTGCTCCTGTGCTTCCATCAATGAGGTCAGTTACCCCTGAACCAGGAGGAGTTAAAGGAGAAAACGTCGCAGATAAAACACTAAAATTCGAACTTGCCAAGTTTGAAGCCAATTCTGCTGGATTACCCGCACAAACGGCAGCAGGATTAGACGTTGGTGTATATGCCACTGCATCGATCACACCTACTGTTTGTTGCGCAGATACTGACCCCGGACAACTAGCTACAGTTGCAGACATGGTATAAACAGTTGTAGCGGTTGGGCTTGCTATTGTTGAAGCTCCTGAAGTTGCAGATAAGTTTGTGTTTGGAGACCATGTTATTGCAGAACCACCCGTTAATTGAGTACTCAAAGTTACAGAACCTCCTGCTTGACAAATAAGTCCATTTGCAGGGTTGGAAACTACCATCGGACGTACAGTAAATGAAACTGCTGTTCTATAAGGACTGGCACATGTACCATTGTTATCCTCTGCATAGTAGGTTATTGTTCCTGAGACACACTGTACTGGTGTTTGCCAGTTATCTCCTGAACCAACAGAAGAACCTCCTGAAGCAGCTGTGTACCATAAGGTATTAGCTCCTGCAGAAGATGTTAAGGTTGCAGTACCACCCACATTGATAGTTGATGAACCTGAAACGGAAGCTGTTGGAGTTGAAGGAGCTGAACCTGCTACCGTTACTGAAACTGCATCTGAGGCTGAACATCCATTTGTACCAGTTACAGTTAAAGTGTAAGTTGTTGTTGTTGTTGTTGCTGAGCAATCTGGTGTTAATATATTGGTTGCGGATAATCCCGTTGCTGGGGACCAAGAATAGGTAGGTGGAACTGTATAGTTTAATGAAACCGTATATGTAATTGTCATTGCATCCGCCCAAGCATCATTATTTTGACCTCTTACAGCAACCACAAGACCATTTGCCGCTTGACCGTTTAAATTTGTATAAATTGTAGAAGCAGCGCAACCAGCAACCCCTTGTTGAACGCCATTCAATCTTGTAGTGACGCTATACCAACTCGGACAATTCCCACCACCTGCAGACGTAATGTTCACGGTAATTCCGTTAATTACTGCTCCTGCAGGAAGACCAGAAAAAGTGTAAGTACCTGTTGGGTTTGTATTATCCGTTCCTGAAGCAGTAACCGTTCCAGAACTTGCCGTGCCCGAAGAAGAAGTTGCATTCGTACTTCCACTCAAAGCTATAGTTTGACCTGAACAAATGCTAACATCTGCACCGGCATTTACTGTAGGTGCCCCACTAATAGTAGTTGCCGTAGAACTTGTTGCCGATACTGCAGAACAACTACCAGAGGTGTAGTTTACAGATACTGTTTTACTACCTGTTGTTAAATACTTTAATGTAACGGTATTTGAAGAACTTGTACCACCAGAAGTAATTGTGTAATCTGTATTTAATGTTCCAGGGAAGGTCCAGGCATAGTTTGACTGACCAGACTGCGTGGTATAAGTTAAATCTGTATTTAAACAACCTGTTGCTCCTGGCTGAGCGGTAAAAGTTACAGTAGGGGCAGCATTTACAGTTGCCGTAACAGCGGTTCTAGTTGTTGATAAACAGCCAGTGCTTGCGTTTCTTGCTTCTGCGTAATAAATTGTTGTAGCAGCAATACTTGGTGTTGTAAAGTTATCTGTTGATGATGCAGGATTTGGCGAACCTGTGGTTAGAACCGACCCCCCTGATGTTGCGGCATACCAATCAATTACAGCACCTGAAGAAGAAGCTGAGATGGCTACCGTACCTGTCCCGCATCGTGAGTTGCTAGTTGCAGTTGGGGCGCTAGGCGCTGCATTAATAGTTAATGTTTTGGTAGATGTTGCGCTAGTACACGTTCCATTTCCTGTTGCTGTAAGCGTTAACGTTACACTACCTGCAGTTATATCCGCTGCATTTGGTGTGTATGTGCAGGTTGTTAGCGAAGTTGCATTTGCGAATGTACCTCCCCCACTTGAAGACCAAGTTACTCCTGCATTGTTTGTGGAACTAGAACCTGCTGTAATATTAACCGCTCCCGAATTAGAACAGGTCGAAATAGCTGTTCCTGCAACAGCTGTTGGAGCAGCATTGATTGTAACAGTAACTGGTGTTGCATAAGCTGAATAACAGGTGACGCCTCCACTAGTTGCAACAGTTCGTCTTTGGTAACTTGTCGTAGCTGTTAAGGTTGGTGCTTGATAGGTAGCCGCGTTTGCACTTCCTACAGTGACATAAGAGCCAGAAGCGTTTGTTTGCCATTCATAACTGATGGTACCACTTCCAACTCCAGCTGCAGAGCTTGTGAAAGCGGCAGGCGTTGCACCAGAACCTGTATTACAAAGTGTTTGTGATGTGGCAATTGTTCCTGCAGTTGGCCCCATAACGGTCATTACCCCAGAAACATTGGATGATACATCCCAAGTTCCGCCACCTCCTACACTGTATCCACCATAGGTAACACAGCCAGAAGCATTGTTGGTATATTTGAACGCATAATAATAAACACCATCGGTATTTAATGAGGAGAATGTTGCACTGTATTCATCATTGTTTCCAGTAACTCCGGAATTATAAGTAGTTGCCTGCCATGTTGACCAGGTATTCGGGTTTGTATTTGATGCGTTATAGCCAGCTTGCACGGTGATGCCTCCACCTTGACCAGCACCAGGAGTAACAGCTGGTTCATAAACTTGGCCGTAAACAGTAAATGAACCTGCAGTACAAACTCCTCCAGAAGCTGGAGATTGTAAATTAGCAAAATCAACTGATTCATTGGCTGTGATTGTTCCTGTAACGGTAAAAGCACAATTGCTTGTTCCAGATGTAGTTATTGTATAGGTATAAAGCCCAGCTGCATTGACATTAGTAACTGTTCCAGTAATTGTTAAAACACCACCACTTACTGAAGCAGAAACACCTGTTGGTAAACCAGTGACATTAGCATTGTTTGCTCCATTGCCAAGCGTATAAGTAATATTTGTAATTGCTGTTCCTTTACAAACTGTTTGTGCATTCGTACCAACAGCAGATGAAAGTGTAGCAGTTTGAGAAGCAGGAACGGTTGCCTCACCATTTGAACCACCACTTCCATAAACACCACTATAGCCGCCATAAATCGGACAACCCGCATACGAATAACGGAAAGCATAATACCAAGTGCCTGCGGTAAGACCTGCGCCTAAATCTGCACGAAACTCATCATTATCTCCTTGCTGAGAATGGAATGTTGCGGATGTCCAATTTGTCCAAGTATTTGGATTTGTATTTGTAGAGCTCCAACCCAAATCTGCCGTTAAACCAGCACCTTGACCTGCTCCCGGTGTAGTTCCTGCTTTATACACTTGACCATAAAATGTCACTGGTGTACCACAGATACTTTGCGGCTGAGAGATAGGCCATTGGATATTCCCCCAAGAGGCTGGTGTAATCACTACATAAGACGCTGAAGCAGCACTTACGCAATTACTTATCGTTTGAGTCGCTGTTAAGCTTTCCCCTGCATTTACGGAGGAAACGGTAATTGACCAAGATGTTCCACTCCAAGTGGCAGAACCAGATTGTATCTCAACACCGCTTCGAATTACTTTAATTGTTGCACCATTTGTACCAGTTCCTGAAACGGTTGTGTTTCCAGGGCAAATTGGACCAGTAATGACTGGCGCTGCAGGAATAGCATTGACCGTAATCGTTTTACTTGCGGTTGCATTTGTACATCCAGTAGGTGCAGTTGCTGTTAAAGTAAGCGTTATTGAGCCTGATTCAGAGGCTCCTGCTGTATAAGTAGCTGTGGAGGCATTCGTGGAATTTGTCCAAGATCCTGCACCACCACTCCATGTTGCACCTGTAGCACCACCTCCTGTACTTCCTCCCATAGCTGCAGAAGTACCACTTTGGCAAATTGCCGTCAATGAAGCACCTGCTGTTGCAGTCGGAGGTGTATTTACTGTTAAATTTGTAGCACTTGTTCCAGTTCCTCCTGGCGTTGTAACACTTATAGTTCCCGTTGTACCAGCACCAATAGTTGCAGTAATTTGCGTATCACTATTTACAGTAAATGCAGAAGCCGCTGTCCCACCTATTGTTACACCTGTTGACCCAGTAAAAAATTTCCCTGTTATAACAACAGTTTGGCTACTTGAAGCGCAAACACTTGACGGTGTAAATGAAGTGATTTTTGGTTGAACGCGAAAACTCGTTACAGGGACATTTGCGCTTGACCCTTGAGCTCCACCAGTACCCCCTGTTGTCATAGTACAACCAGTGTTGGCGGGTGTTATTGATTGTGCGAAATATGCTCTATTTGTACCAACACTAGTGCGCGAGTTAACAATGATTCCTAATGAGGTTGCTGCGTTATTCCAACAAACTGACACCAAAATATTACTAGTCCCATTCCAAGTGAAATTATTTGTAAAAGCAAAGTTTCTCCAACCCGCTGTTGCGTTTATTGCCGTATTAGCTGCTGGATAAACAGTAGTTAAACCAGTTTCATCAAATGCTGTTAAAGTTGTAGCTGATGTGTGCTTCAATGAAATGGTGAGGCCATTATAAGTCTTAGTTGTGCCTGGGGTATTGCTGATTTGAAAACGAATTGATGTTAATATATCATTAGTAACCAATCCACCAGTAGTTAAATCACTAGCAAGAAGGATAAAATTATACCTTAAATCTGAGTATGCTGTTGTTGCAGCACCAAACGGGTTAGAAAAAGCAGTACCCGCGGTTCCATTTGCAGGCATGGAACTACTTGTCTGTCCCCACAAACCACCAATCCCCACCACAAGCATCGCTAGGGCGAGGGCGAAAGTTTTGAAGAACGAAGCTGAACCACTCAGCGAGTTGGATCTAGTAGAAGTTGAGCGCGTAGTTTGCGTCTCTTTCAGACTGTTGGTATTCGTGTAGATTTTTTCCATGGTTGAAAAATTATTAGTTGAAAAAAAATTGGTCGAGTTCTCGAAATGTGTTCTCGACAAAAGGACGTCGCCTGTATGGCGTTGGTTGCTTAAATTGGTTTTTATTGAATTATTTTTTTTTGATCGAATAGTCTCTTTACGACTAAAGGTTCCAAAAAGTTTCGAATTGGATAGTGTTTTCATAAATTTAAAATAAGGTTATTAAAATTAATAAACAAAATCTTTTACCTATTGGGAGATGAACAAACTCAATGTTTAACATATTAAAGCGCTAAAGTCAGCGAACATTAGATACAGTTAAGAGTTGGATTTGATTACCCCTCAATAACAAATTTACTAAAAACTTGTTTAAAATAAAAAAATTTTATTAACAACTAAATATTAACTGTCTGCCGATGCAGCACATGCGAGTTTGTGAATTTGTGGCGCTTATCGGTTTGAGAATAATTGAGCGCGGTCGATTGTGTTAGGTAAATGTACGGAGGTGATTTCTAGGTTACGCAACATCACGCCACAAAACACGAATAAATGGTTGTATTTACGCATAGATGAATACGTAGGAAAATGAGGTGAATACGCAGAAATACGCAGAAAAGAGGCAGGGATTACAGCATTTGAAGAATTCCTATTTTTTTGCTAAGGGATCAAAATTTCTCGACCTCATTGAGCCGAATTTCTACCAAGGAAGCTCCTACCCTGCCGAAGCTCACTTGATCGTCGTGCAGTTGAAAGCCCTTTCTTCCTGATATAATGGCTCTTAACTCCTGGCGTAAAATACCGTTGCCTATACCATGCACCACGCGAAAACGTGTCTGACGCTGTGCTATCATTTGATTACAAAAGCGCTTGAATTCTTTCAATTGGACCTGTAATATGACATCATCGTGGCGAAATACTACTCCTCTTTCCTCCAAGGCCTCACGGTGCAAATCCACTTGCGGCAGTTCTTGAGAGGATGCTTCAGTTCTTTCCTTAACTTTCCCTTTCTCCTTGTCGGTAATTTCATTTACCTCAATGGGTGTTGTTTTACATACCAGTTGTCTCATTACCTTTCGCTCAAAGCCATGCTCATCCTTTAACAACAGCTGTACTCCAAAGTCGGAAACTACCCAGAAGTATCCCGTTTCGTTGAGAAGAGTTACGCGTTCTGAAACAGCAAATGAATACATACTAATTGAAACGAATAGATTTTACAGGAGAAATGCGTGTAACCACCAAACTCGGAATCACCAACGCCAAAAGACACACAGCCACCGTAAGCGAATTTATCCACAGGAGATTCAACCACGAAAAATTAATAGGCACGGCATCCAGGTAGTACACCGCAGGGTCTAAGGAAAAAACCTTTCCTTTCAGTTGCAGAAAGCATAAGCCAACGCCCACAACATTGCCTATCAGCAAGCCCTTAACGATTAAATACCCGGCTTCATACACGAAGACTTTACGAATCGACCAATTGCTTGCCCCCATAGCTTTCATAATACCCACAAAATTGGTGCGTACCACAATAATGACTAAAATCGCCGACCCCACATTGATGATTCCGATGAGTAACATCAGCGTAATAATGATGTAGACATTTACGTCAAGAAACTCCAACCAGGCGAACAAATCGCTTTCTGCTTCTTTTACCGTAGTGACTTGAGCAATGCTCCCGTAGATATCGGGTTTCATTTGAAGTGAGGCCCCCACTTTTCCGGCTACCAAATCCATTGAATTAAGGTCTGCTATCCCCATCTCATATCCTGAAATCATCGCCCCCTCGGCAAAAGAAGCGTTTTCTGTGTTAATCGTTAACCACGAGGATTTTCCCGTTCTTATATCAAAACAGCCATTGGAAAATTCAATGGGTAGCTCACCACCCGTCGCCAATTCGGAAATACGCTCCAAGCCCTCCCACTCAAATTTCAGGGTTAAGGTATCCGATTCTAACATTCCCTGCTCATTTTTTGTGCGGGCAATAACTTCTACTTCTGCCGGACCTCCGATCTCCCAATTTACCTTATCAGTTGCGGGTATTCCATTCCAAAAATACTGCACCTCTTGGTTGCTTCTATTGGCTACCGCTTCCAATTGTAAAGAGCCATTTTCTGCCAAGGTAGGATATACCTCAAGTCTAACACTGAACTGCAGACCACTCACCTCTTGTAGATAGCTCAGGGAAGTAAAGACCAGCTGTTGGTCGTAATCACCAAAGCCAGTATCGAAAATACCTGCTACGATGAAATCGCGTTTTACCGCACGGTTAGAGGTGAAAAAAGAGGCCAGCACGGTATCTCCTACGTGGTAATTTAAGTTTTTTGCAATATGCTCAGATAAAATCAAGGCATTCATTTTATCTTTTTTAGGAATCTCACCTTTCACCAAATGCTGTTTGATAAATGACCAATTATAGGTTTCATCGACTCCTTTCATCAACACTCCTGCAATTTCTTGTCGGATAATCGTTGTGTCTTTGCCTGTAGCCAGCTTGACTTTATCATTGAATTTCTTGGACTGTAAAATGCTTGGGCGATACAACACAGGAGCTGCCGATGTAACCCCGTCATGGCTTTTCAAGGTTTCCTGCATCAAACGTGAATAGCGTATTGGCTCAGATTCAAAAATACGTATCTTCTGTTCAGGTTGGTCTGGATTGATTTTTGATACGAAAAGTGGAGCGGTGAAACCCATCGCTTTTTCTCTTACCTCGTTTTGAAAACCTGTAACGATTGCTATAGAGATTAAGTTAACAACAATTGCTAGTGAAATACTTACAATGGAGATGCGTACGATAGGTCTAGAAACTTTTTTACCTTGCGTATTATTTTTCGTGAGACGACGTGATATGAAAAACTCAAATGACACTGTAATCCTTTTTACCTTTCAAAGGTACGCAAAGGTTCTTTGTCTGTATGTCTTTTTCACAATTTTGCTCGCTAGCTGCGGGAGGTATGACGTAAAAACTCCTTCTGTTGTTGGCGATATCCAATTTGTCCGCGACTCCATAGAACAGAAAAATGCAGTACCCAAAAAACCGCAAGTAAAGCCCATTCAACCGGCAATAGAACGCTTCTCGTTGTATCTTGACTCCCTAAGTGGGAAAAGAATCGCCGTTGTTGCCAATCAAACTTCCGTGGTAAAAAACAGCCACCTAGTAGACACGTTGCTTGCGATGAAATTTCAAGTTGTGAAGGTTTTTAGTCCCGAACATGGCTTTCGAGGAGATGCCGACGCAGGGGAGCGCGTGAACAGTACCGTGGATGAGAAAACAGGTATTCCCATTGTTTCTTTGTATGGCAACAATAAAAAGCCCTCTGTCGCGCAACTGTCCGACGTAGATATAGTGATATTCGATATTCAAGATGTCGGGATACGTTTCTACACGTTTATTTCGACGCTGCACTACGTTATGGAGGCCTGTGCTGAAAATAACAAGAAACTCATTGTATTGGACCGCCCAAACCCAAATGCTCACTACGTGGACGGCCCCGTATTGGAAACGAGATATAAGTCGTTCGTGGGCATGCACCCTGTACCTATCGTTTACGGCATGACGATTGGCGAATATGCGAAAATGATTAACGGAGAGGGCTGGCTCGATAACAAAAAAAAATGCGATTTACTCGTAATTCCGTGTAAAAACTACACACACAAAACACGGTATTCTCTGCCCATAGCGCCTTCTCCAAATCTGAAGTCAGATGTTGCCATTGCCCTCTATCCAAGTCTATGTTTTTTTGAAGCAACAACGATAAGTGTTGGGCGAGGCACAGATCGCCCCTTCGAGTATTTCGGACATCCACGCTTTCCAAAACTCGATCATTCCTTTACTCCCGAGCCAAAAGTGGGTGCCAAAAGCCCTATGCACAAATACAAACTTTGCCAAGGATTTGACTTGTCGAAGTCTCAAGTAAAAAGAAACTATGAGTTGAACCTCAACTACCTCATTCAAGCTCGTGATTTATTGGGAGACTCTGCCGTATTTATCGATCAAAATTTGTTTTTCAACAGATTGGCGGGAACAGCGACCTTAAAAGAACAATTGTATAAAGGGTGGAGTGCACAAGAAATAAAAGAAACGTGGAGGCCTGGGCTCAGCAGTTTTATGGAAACACGAAAAAAGTACCTGATCTATCCTTAATTAAAGCGATTTTCCGCTATCTAATACGTTTTGTTTCATTTCTTCGGCATACAACGAGAGTTTTTGCTGAATATCGGGTCGGTAAGCACCCACAATTCTCGCAGCTAAAATGCCTGCATTTTTTGCGCCATTCAAGGCTACTGTGGCAACAGGAATCCCATTGGGCATCTGCAGAATACTCAAAATAGAATCCCAGCCATCTACAGAATTTGACGACTTTACGGGCACCCCAATGACCGGAAGCGTGGTTAAGGAGGCTGTCATACCTGGTAAATGAGCGGCACCTCCAGCGCCCGCAATGATCACTTTCAATCCTCTGTCGGCAGCACTTTTTGCGTATTCTACCATTAATTCTGGCGTGCGGTGTGCAGAAACAATAGAAATCTCGTTGGAAATCCCGATTTCATCCAAAAAATCTTTCGCCGCCTGCATTACCGGCATGTCAGACTTACTTCCCATAATGATACCTACTTCAATCATTTGACTTTTTTTCTTCGTTTTTATTATTTTCCTCTGCTTGTTGTGCGTTACCAGCGGTCACAACCGCCCTCGGGGTACTTAAAACCGGGTCGTAATTTACTGCATTGTCAACATCAGTAAATACTTGATCCAAAGGACGTTGTATTTCCTCAGTAGTTTCTTTCAAAAAACTGTCCAAGTTTAAATCCCCTTTTATATCACCACCGCTATTTTTGATTTCTTGCTTAATTTCATTAGTAGCATTTCGAAATTCAAATAAAGCTTTTCCTAATGATTTTGCGATACCTGGAATGCTTTTAGAGCCAAAAAACAAGAGGATAACAAGGAAAATGACGAGAATTTCACTGCCTGCTACATCATTCAAAAAAAGCGTCGGCCATATCATTGGTCAAAATTACGACAATATTCACAGCCTCCAAGGTTCTTGACATTTTTTACATTTTTTGAACCCTGAAAATAATTGCTGCCTGCCATCTTTTTGGAATAAAAGGAAGTAAAAAGCGCAGTGGAAATACCAAGGGGTAATCCGAGATGAAAATCACTTTTTTTCTTTCCATGGCGCGGTACCCACGTTCTGCGGTCAATTTCGCAGACATAGCCTGATCAAAGAGCTTCCCCCCTTCCATGCCAGCCACCTTTTCAAACTCCGTTTTAACGGGACCGGGACAAAGTGCTGTGACAGAAATACCTGAGTCTTTAAGTTCATACGCTAATGCTTCGGTGAACGACAACACAAAAGCTTTGGTAGCAAAGTATGTAGCTTGCCATGGCCCAGGAAGAAATCCAGCAGTACTCGCGGTATTAAAAATGTAACCACTCCCGCGAGATTTCATGCCAGGAATTAGTGCATGCGTCAATTCAATTAGAACCTTGATGTTTAAATCCACCATGTTTGAGTTTCTGGCAATTTGGCTATCAGCAAAAAGTCCAAAGGCCCCAAATCCTGCATTATTCATTAATACATCCACGTGTATGCCTTGCTCTTCGGTGAAGCGAATAAGCTTGGGGATAGCACCGCTCTCGGTTAAGTCAATGGGGAAGATGCACACGGCAATGCCATAATCCCGAATCAAGAAATCTTTAAGCTCCTGCAACTCTCTCTCTCTGCGTGCAATCAATACTAGATTACCTCCTTTACGTGCGTGAACAATCGCTAGTTCTTTTCCGATACCACTCGAAGCTCCCGTAATTAATGCCCATTTATTTTTCATTTTTCAAATGTATGAATCAAAACTCTATGTTTTTGAGTTTCTCCGAAATGACGTATCCTTAAAATCTTTTTTTGTCGAGAGAATATTCTATTTTTGTTACATATGCCTAAAAAAATTCTTTTCTTATTAGTAGTTTCTCTCGAAGGCGGTGCCCTATTGTCCTATGAAATTATGGCGGCAAAATTGTATACGCCACATGTTGGTTCAACATTGTATGTGTGGACATCTATTTTAACACTTACACTTGTCTCCTTGGCACTTGCCTATAAAACCAGTCAATATTGGTCGGATAAAAAAGATTGGAAAATATTGCCTATTTGCCTGCTCATCGCGGGACTTTATTTATTGTTCATTTTGTTTACAAAAGAAAGTGTTTTGCCCCTAACATATACGATGGGAATTAAGACTGCTTCTATTTTCACGGGTGTATTTATTTTGTCGATCCCGGTATTTTGTATGGGCCTGACATCACCGCTTGTCACCGCTTTACTCTCAGAGGTGAAAAGCTCACAGGGAAATACGGGGAAAAATGCTGGTTTGGTATATGGTATCGGAACGCTTTCTGGTATTGTCTTTACACTACTTTGCCTTTTTCTTTTATTGCCTATCGTAGGCGTTTCAGTGACAATTGCCTTGCTATCCCTGATGTTACTTATTGCGGCCGGAATTTCCTTTTGGCTTTTAACATATCGACATGACTAAATGGATAGTATTCTTCTTAGCATTTTTAGAGGGTTGCATAGTGATGACCTTGGAGCTTTCAATCCCTCATGTATTATCTCCTGTGTTGGGAAATTCCATCAATACATGGGCGACGCTCATCATGCTTTCCGTTGGCGGACTTGCTATCGGATATTTTTTGGGAGCATACCTTTGTGCTAAAAATAAATCAACTGCACTCCTGGTGCTAACTCTCAGCATTTCTTTTCTGGGCCTGATCACCTTACTTATAGTAGACTCTACAAACTCTGGAAGTCTACTTCAGGATGAAATTAGCTCCGCCTATATCACGGCAATTATAGGTTTATTTTTGCCGAGTATTTTTTTAGCAGCGACCACCCCCATTTTTATCTCTGAACTATCGGCCACTAGCTCAAATGCAGGTACACTTTACGCATTCTCGACTTGGGGAGGGATATTATTCACTTTGTTGACAGGCTTTGTATTTATTCCAGATTATGGGTTGATAAAAACCTTGCAAATCGCTACATTTTTATCCACTGTCATGGCAGCCATTATAGCCTATTTTCCGGGTGGACGAACGCGCTACCTCAGCTACGGCGCCTTAGGAATGGGATGTATTTCCTTCGGGATTGGGACATTTTCCTTGAAAGAAACGAATAATCTTAAATTGCTGGAATTAAAAGAAGGCTTGAATGGTCAGGTAATGGTTGTTGAATCAGCAATCAATGATTCTACCGTGGATCGCACCTTGTTTATTAACCGCATGGGGCAAACGTGGGTGCGAATTACCAACGGCAACAGCATGGCTTCTCTGTGGTCGTATCCTGGCATCCTCAAGTCATTGGCAAGTTGTCACGGCAAGAAACCTTCAACAGCGCTAATTCTGGGCCTTGGAGGAGGAATTGTTCCGCTTTTTTTATCCGATAAACAGAACCTAAACTATACGATTGATGCCGTTGAACTCGATCCTGACATTATACGATTTTCCAAAGAATATTTCTCTTTACCCGACGACATACACGTGATTCAAGACGATGCACGAAGAGTACTTAACGCAAATAAGAACGCATATGATTTGATTGTCATGGATATTTTCAATGGCGAAATCGCACCCTCACACGTGTTGAGCGTGGAGGCGTTCGAGCAGGTCAAAAAAGCACTTTCCGACAGAGGAATAGTGATTATTAATTTTAATGGAAACATCACAGGGGAAGCAGGTATTTCTGGTAGATCCTTGTATAAAACGCTTATTCACGCAGGGTTTCAAGTACAGATGCTTCCAACTTTTGAAGAAGGTGAGCGCAACAGAAACAATTTGTTTGTTGCCACATTAAAACCTTTAGACTTAGAGAAAAAGATGACTATTCCTATCACCTACTTCAAGAATGGCGAGCTTCAGAACTACGGTATCAAACAGAATCTCTTTAATTTTAAGACAGTAGACTTAACGGATGCATGGGTAATCACGGACGAGTTTCCAATGATGGAACAAATCAATCAACTCGCGGCACGCCAATGGAGAGAGGATTACCTAAAAAATATAACGCTGAAATACAGAGATCAGGGTATACCCCTTATCAAATAAAGATTATGCGTTCAAAATACCTCGAGAAATAACTATTTTCTGCACTTCGCTGGTGCCTTCATAGATTTGTGTGATTTTCGCATCACGCATCAAACGCTCGACGTGATATTCTTTCACAAAACCGTATCCTCCATGAATTTGAACTGCTTCCACAGATTGCTCCATAGCTACTTTCGAAGCATATAACTTCGCCATGGCGGAAGATTGATCGTAATTTTTTCCGGTATCTTTATCGAGGGCAGATTTATACACCAATAAACGCGCAGCTTCCACCTCAGTGGCCATATCTGCTAGTTTAAACGCGATAGCCTGGTGTTTATATATTTCTTTTCCGAAGGCCTTGCGTTGTTTTGAATATGCCGTTGATAACTCCAAGGCACCTGCGGCGATACCTAGGGCCTGTGCGGCGATACCAATTCTTCCTCCGGATAGTACTTTCATCGCGAACTTAAATCCAAAGCCGTCTTCTCCGATTCTATTTTCTTTAGGAACTTTTACGTCATTGAACAACAAGGTATGGGTGTCACTTCCGCGAATTCCCAACTTATCCTCTTTCGCTCCCACGATAAACCCTTCCATTCCGCGCTCTATTATTAACGCATTAATTCCTTTATGACCTAATTCTGCATTTGTCTGGGCAATTACTAAATAAACTGATGCCGAGGACCCGTTAGTAATCCAATTTTTCGTTCCATTCAGTAAGTAATGATCACCTTTATCGATTGCCGTGGTGCTTTGCGAAGTAGCATCTGATCCAGCTTCCGGCTCCGACAAACAGAAAGCGCCTATTTTCTCACCTGTTGCCAGTGGAATAAGGTATTTTTGTTTTTGCTCTTCTGTTCCAAATTTTTCCAAACCCCAACATACCAATGAATTATTCACAGACATACAGACAGATGTTGACGCATCAACCTTGGAAATTTCTTCCATCGCCAATACGTAAGACAAGGTATCCATTCCACTGCCTCCGTACTTTGGATCTACCATCATACCCATGAATCCTAGTTCCGCCAATTGTTTAATTTGCTCCTCAGGAAATTTCTGCAAATTATCTCTTTCAATAACGCCAGGTTTCAATACATTCTGTGCAAAATCACGAGCCGCTTCCTTCACTGCAAGATGTTCCTCTGTTAATTCGAAATTCATGGTCTAGGTTTTTAATTAATTTTGACAAAAATAATCCATTTTAGCCGTAAGTGAAAAAAAATAACCACGAGAAATTGCAAATAATTGGTCTGATGTCAGGAACATCGATGGATGGATTAGATATTGCCCTTTGTTCTTTCTATTTTAACGAGGACAGGGTCTCATTCTCCCTGTCTCATGCGAAAACCATTTCCTACCCAACTTCCTTGGAGTCACAACTTCGGCAGGCGACAGAACTCAAAAGCGAGGATCTTTGCCTACTGGATAAAACTCTAGGCTTATATTATGCTGAGCAAGTGAATGCGTTTATGAAAGAATTTCATGTAGATCGTGCTGAAATCGACGCCATTGCCAGTCACGGACATACTATTTTCCATCAACCAGAAAAAGGCTTTACCCTACAAATAGGCTGCGGATCATCAATTGCAATACACACAAAAATTCCTGTTATCAATGACTTCAGGACAAAAGATGTGCTCATGGGGGGTCAGGGTGCTCCGTTGGTTCCGATCGGTGATTTCGATCTTTTTGGAGATCATGCAGATGGCTTTTTGAACTTGGGAGGATTTTCCAACATCAGCTTCAAAAAAAACGATGCCATTATTGCCTTCGATATTTGTCCTTGCAACTTACCCCTAAACACTTTTTCAGAAAAGTTGGGCTTTCCCTACGACAAGAATGGTGCACTTGCTGAATCGGGGCAGGTAGATGTAGATCAACTCCAACAATGGAATAGTTTGGCTTTTTACGAACAGGCAACGCCAAAATCTTTAGGAACCGAATGGCTTACCACCCAGTTTTATACACAAACGAAGCTTTCTCTTTCTCCTATAGATTTGCTGAGCACAGGTGCCGAACACATTGCCATACAAATTGCAAAACAAATTGAATATCATCAGCTCAAGAAGGTGCTTATTACCGGTGGGGGGGCAAAAAACGCTTACCTTCTCGCTCGGCTTAGAAAGCATACAACAGCGGAACTCATTTTACCAGAAAGCAACTTGATTGAATTCAAAGAGGCCCTCATTTTTGCCTACCTAGGAGCTTTGTTTTTACAAGGGAAACCAAATAATATTCCAAGTGTGACCGGCGCTAGAAATGCCGTTTGCGGTGGAGTGCGTCACGAAGCCTGTTAAAATCTTATCCACAACTCATATGTTGGTAATTCTTGTGAAAAAGAAGCGCGACATGGTTCTAATTTTTAATTTTGTAAAGATTTTCAACAAGGAATGAAAGACTTACTACAAAAATTTGAAGGAAAAAGACCTGAAATCGTATTCGAATGGAAGGATCAAGAAACGGAGGCCGAGGGGTGGGTAGTCATCAATTCTTTGCGCGGAGGTGCAGCAGGTGGAGGAACTAGGATGCGAAAAGGCCTGGACAAGCGCGAAGTAGAATCCTTAGCGAAAACAATGGAAGTGAAATTTACCGTTGCAGGCCCACCAATTGGTGGCGCTAAATCTGGAATTAATTTCGACCCAAAAGACCCAAGAAAAGAAGGAGTATTGAGAAGATGGTTTGCCGCGGTCTGTCCCTTGCTGAAGAATTATTACGGAACAGGAGGCGACTTAAATGTCGACGAGATACACGAGGTCATACCAATTACCGAAGATTGCGGTGTTTGGCATCCACAAGAAGGCGTTTTCAATGGCCATTTTCAACCCAAAGAATCCCAAAAAATCAACCGAATTGGCCAATTACGTCAAGGGGTATTAAAAGTTATCGAAGACCCAATTTTTTCACCGGCTGTAGGTCGGAAATTTGTCGTTGCGGATATGATTACCGGATATGGAGTCGCTGAATCTATTCGTCACTATTATTCAATTTGGGGAGGAGACCTTAAAGGAAAAAAAGTCTTGGTTCAAGGTTGGGGAAATGTGGGGTCTGCCGCTGCTTACTATCTAGCACAAGAAGGTGCGATTATTATTGGTATAATAGATAGAGTTGGAGGACTAATAAACGAAGATGGGTTTACCTTTGAAGAAGTTAAAACGCTCTTCCTCAACAAAAACGGAAACGAACTCTCAGCTCCCAACTTACTGACTTATGAGGAGGTAAATAACCGCATCTGGTCCACGAAAGCCGATGTTTTTATTCCTTGTGCGGGAAGTCGGATGATAACTAAAGACCAATTGGATCAGATGATTGCAGGCGGAATAAATGTTATCTCATCTGGAGCAAATGTTCCTTTTGCAGACCCTGAAATATTTTTTGGGTCGATTGCCGAGCATGCAGATGCGCACCTTGCCTTGATTCCAGATTTTATTGCCAATTGCGGAATGGCGAGGGTTTTTGCCTACCTAATGAGCAATGACTTGGTCAAAATTGAGGATGCCCAGATCTTTGAAGATACTTCTTTAACCATTAAAAATGCTTTGTTAAAAACACATAAAATAAACAAGCACGACCGAGGTATAGCAAAGGCGGCCTTCGAAATTGCCTTGAATCAATTAATTTCTTAATTCAATTTATTATGCTACTTTTAATTTTTGCTGTTTTCGTTTTAGGTTATGTAGCGATAACCATGGAGCACACGCTCAAAATAGACAAATTGATTCCTGCCCTGCTCATGATGGTGGCATGTTGGACGCTACTCATCTTGGGCGTTGACAACCTCGAAGTATGGTTAGATCCCGCCAAAGGCGTTATCCTTGGGAGCGACGGTGAATATACGGTACCAAAACTCATTGGTGACCATGAACACCGTGTAGATATGGTCAACGAAGCTTTACTACACCATTTTGGAAAAACTGCTGAGATTTTAATCTTCTTGATGGGTGCCATGGCAATTGTGGAAATGATTGACTATTTCGACGGTTTTGCCTCAATTAAAGGCATGATAAAAACAAGAAGTAAAGCAAAATTATTGTGGATCGTTTCCTTTTTAGCTTTTTTCCTTTCTTCCATTATCGACAACTTAACTGCAACCATAGTTTTGATTACAATTTTGCGAAAAATAGTGAGCAACCAAGAAGATCGCATGTGGTATGCTGGTTTTATTATTATCGCGGCAAATGCAGGAGGCGCTTGGACACCAATCGGAGACGTTACCACAACTATGTTATGGATGGCTGACAAAGTATCTACGGGTGAACTTATTGGGCAACTTGGGCTACCTTCTCTGGTTTGTGTGTTGCTTCCGCTGATTGTCGGAAACTTTCTTCCGGCATTTAAAGGAGAAGTAGAAGTAGTGGAGGGAGAACAAACTAATCCAAATTCTAAGTTGATGCTCTATTTAGGGCTATTTCTCATAATATGTGTTCCCGTATTCAAAACCGTCACGCATTTACCTCCATATCTAGGAATGATGTTGTCTCTCGCAGTATTTGCCATTGTAGCTGAATTCTTAAGCAACAAAGCTATCAACCTAACAGATTCAACAGATAGCCATGGTCACAGTGGACCAACGATGAAAGCATTAAGTAAAATTGAAATGCCTTCAGTACTATTCTTTTTGGGAATTTTAATGACCGTTGCCGCGATGGAATCCGCTGGATTAATTTTTAATTTTGGTCAAGACGTGAAAAATGCAGGAATTCCCGAAGGCGTTTTCGTAACCATGTTAGGTCTTGCCTCAGCAGTTATTGACAATGTGCCCCTCGTGGCTGCATCTATTGGTATGTTCCAAGAATCCATGGATGCAGAAGTGTGGCATTTCATTGCATTCGCGGCAGGAACAGGAGGTTCCATACTCATTATCGGTTCGGCTGCAGGTGTTGTGGCCATGGGAATGGAGAAGATTTCATTCTTCTGGTACATGAAACGAATATCATTATTAGCAGCGTTGGGATATTTTGGTGGAATCGGAGTTTTCTTATTAATGCCTAAAAAAGACCCAAGTAAATTAGAGAAAAAAGAAGATAAAAAACAAGTAGAAACAACTCACCATTCAAAATCCTTGGATATTAAATCAACCTATTTCGTTTCAAAAATTTAGTAACCAAATTGTATAATTAACTTTTCAGCATATGAACTTTTTATTTTTATTACAGGCCACGCCAGAGGCAAGTGCAGCTAAAACAACCACGACTTATAAAAGTGTGTGGGATATCATCGACCAGTCGAATGAAGGACTCGGTCTAACGATTAACCTGATTATTTTAGTCATGGCCGCATGGACGATCTTTGTATTCATTGAGCGTTTTCTTGCCATACGAAAGGCTTTAGAGTCTGAAAAAAACCTGCTAAAAAATGTGAAAGCAGATCTAGAAAGTAATAACATTCAAGGTGCTTTAGCGAAGTGTGCCAACTCAGATTCACCTGTTGGAAAAATGTTGGAAAAGGGAATTCAAAAAATTGATCGTTCCTCGGCAGAACTTAGCTCCACGATTGAAAATACCGGTAAATTCGAAGTATTGCGCTTGGAACAACGCCTGAATTCGTTAGCTACCATGGCAGGTGCTGCTCCGATGGTTGGATTCTTGGGAACCGTAATCGGTATGGTAAGTGTATTCTATGAATTAAGTGAGTCGCAATCCTTGGAGATTAAAACCATTGCGCCAGGTATCATGACGGCTATGATCACCACAGTGGGTGGACTTATCGTAGGTATTATCGCATTTATGGGATATAACTTCTTAGTAGGACAAATCGGAAAAGTAATCTACCGCATGGAAAATGCTGCTTTGGAGTTGGTTGAATACGCAGCTCTCAGAAAGGAAAGTAAGGTAAAAAGCATGGACGTTTAATACCCGTATTATGAATTTCAATTCACGAAATAAAGTAAAAATAGAAGGCGGAATGGCCTCCATGACTGACTTGGTCTTTTTGTTATTAATCTTCTTCATCATCATGAGTTTGATGGCAAATAATCAAACACCCATCGATCTACCAAAGACAAGTGAAAACCCACCCAAAGATCAAAATCCGGTAGAAGCAACGGTTATTATCAACGCCGATAACACCTACATAGTAAATACAGGAGATGGTGGCACGGAAAATGCACCAACCTATCAAAATATTGAAGAAATAAAAGATCTCGTTTACCAAGCAGTAGAAAAATCAGGTAAAAAGAAATTGCGAATTGCTTCACACCGGGATGCTAAATTTGAAGCAGTTTTTAAGGTCTTGGCACTTTGTCAAGTAAACGAATGGTCACCCGTAATTGCCTACGAAAATGAATAAAGAAACAAGGGATAGAGAAAAGTATAGCGATGTTGCCGACGAAAAAAAATCTGGAGCAGCGACTGCGGTGATTATCATTTCTACCCTGTTACTTTTATATTTCTGGCCAGAAATAGAAACAACCAAGGAAACTCCTCAAAAACAAGTGGAAATAGCCCCACCATTAGATTTTAAAGAACTGGATTTGAAAGACCTTAAAGTGGAGCAAAAAGAAGGCGGTCAAAGCACGGCAAATAACAACCCGAATAATAAAACTAATTCCCGAAATAAGCTTACCTCCAACCAAAAAGGAGGCGACGAAACACCTTCGGGATCTGAGCGACAATCTGATAACCCTTTTGGAGATGGTGGGACTGGTGATGATGGCGATAGGTTCGGTAAAAATGGTAATGGAAACAACGGAGAGGGACCAGATGACCGTGGAAATGGCACCACGGGAGGAACGGCAGATCGTAAATTATTGAATCCTCCAACTATTCCTCAATATGAAATAAACTACGATTGTAAAATCTCCTTAAAAGTGACCTTGAACAACGATGGAAGTTGCCGCAGTGTAACGGTTATCAAAAGAGAATCTAATTGTAACGACATAAATATCATTAATGATGTTGTAGCGAGAGTGAAAAGAACAATACGCTACAGCTTGAAAACAACAGGGACAAAGGATCACGCATTTTTCATTGTAAGAATTGATTCAAGATAGTTATCAAAATGCCATAGATTGGCTTTTTGCCCAATTTCCTTCTTATCAGCAACTTGGTGCTCCAGCCTACAAACCTGGCTTGGAAAATACGCTAACTCTTCTCGAACTTTTGGGTAATCCACAAGACATGTTGCGTGTCATCCATGTGGCAGGTACCAACGGCAAAGGTTCTACCTGTAGTTATCTCGCCTCTTTTCTTACCAACGAAAATGAAAAAGTAGGGCTATTCACCTCTCCTCATATTTTTGACTTCCGCGAGCGCATACGCGTCAACGGCGCTATGATTTCTGAACAGGAGGTTCTTGATTTTTGCAATGAAGTACAATCCTTAAAACTTGCCATTCAACCTTCTTTCTTCGAAATTACCCTTGCCATGGCCTTGGAACATTTCGCACGACAACAATGCACATGGGTTGTTCTAGAAACAGGTATGGGAGGGAGATTAGATGCCACGAATGTTGTCCTCCCCAAGATAAGTGTAATCACCAATATCGGTCTCGATCACATGCAGTTTTTGGGGAACACCTTGGAAGCCATAGCCAAAGAAAAAGCAGGGATTATCAAACCTTTTGTTCCGGTGGTAATTGGAAAACGTCAGCCAAAAACTTTGGCTATTTTTCAAAAGATATCGTCGGAAATAGATGCTCCTTTATTTATTGCGGAGGAACAAACTAAGCTACAACAACTCCTTGAAACAGTCGATATACCTCAATATCAAAAGGAAAATGCACTGAGCGCACTGAGCACCATGCAGGTATTAGGAATGGAAGTCAGTCAACAAAAAGTACTGGACATGCTGACATTTGTTGTGGAACATACCGGAATTTTTGGCCGTTTGACAAAAGTAAATGAAAATCCTACGGTTTATCTTGACGTTTCGCACAATGCAGAAGGTATCACAAGCACCCTTGAAAATCTTTTGCCTGAAGGAAATCTTCATGTCATTTATGGATGTTCCCAAGACAAAGATGCGAACTATATTTTATCACTTTTTCCTGAAAACTGTTTACTTTATCTATCTTCCTTTTCCAATAATAGGAGCAGAACTGACAGGGAACTAGCCCAGATTGAACAAAAAGACCAACGTATTAGAGGACTTTTCAGCGATGTAAATGAAGCCATAATCGCTGTTATGGAAACTATTTCAGAGAAAGACATCTTATTAGTGACAGGAAGTTTTTTCTTAATTGCTGATATTAAAGAGGATGTTTGTAATTTTTCCGTCTAGTACCTTAAGTATTTGGCAAAAGAATTATCTTTGCTGAAATGGAAAGACAAGTCATTCTCAATGAAAAGCATCTCGAACTGACATTGAAAAGACTTTCCCATGAATTAATTGAATCCCACAACGACTTTTCACAAACAGTTTTGGTTGGTCTCCAACCTCGAGGAATACATGTTGTTAGCCGTCTTAAAGAAACGCTAGAAACTATATTGAAAAACCCAGTGTTGTGCGGAAACCTCGATGTTACCTTCTTCCGTGACGATTTCCGAAGAAGAGAACGACCACTTATACCAAGCATCACAAACTTGGATTTCAGCATAGAAAATAAAAAAGTGGTGTTGGTAGATGATGTCTTGTACACGGGCCGTACGATTCGGTCTGGACTGGATGCCTTGTTAACATTCGGTAGGCCAAATAAGGTAGAACTATTAGTTCTAGTAGATAGAAGATTTCAAAGAGATTTACCGATACAAGCAGATTATGTAGGAAAAGCAGTAGACACCCTCATTTCGGAAAGAGTCTCTGTGGAATGGAAAGAAACCGAAGGAGCGGATAAAGTAGTATTATTTACAAAGGAATAACATGACGAATTTAAGTGTTGATCACCTTACTGGCATTAAAGACTTGACACTACAGGATATTGAATTAATTTTCAAAACGGCAGATAGCTTCAAAGAAGTAATTAACCGACCGATTAAAAAGGTTCCTTCGCTACGTGACATCACCATTGCCAACATATTTTTCGAAGATTCAACTAGAACCCGCCTCTCCTTTGAGCTCGCTGAAAAAAGATTATCTGCAGATGTGGTGAATTTCTCTGCATCTGGAAGTTCTGTAAAAAAAGGAGAAACCCTTGTTGACACAGTGAATAACATTCTCTCCATGAAAGTAGACATGGTAGTTATGCGACACCCAAACCCTGGAGCGGCACATTTTTTATCGAAAAAAGTAAATGCACGTATCGTAAACGCTGGAGACGGCACACACGAGCACCCAACACAAGCCTTGCTTGACGCTTACTCTATTCGAGAGAAACTTGGAGAAGTAGCAGGTAAAAAAATAGTTATTGTCGGAGATATCTTGCACTCCCGTGTTGCGTTGTCTAACATCTATTGCCTGCAGAAACTTGGGGCAGAAGTTATGGTTTGTGGTCCGACCACCTTAATTCCAAAATATATTCACCAACTGGGTGTAAAAGTATCCCACAACCTCATAGAGGCATTGGAATGGTGCGATGTGGCTAACATGTTACGTATTCAGTTAGAACGACAGGAAATCAAGTATTTTCCTTCGCTCAGAGAATATTCTATGCTCTTCGGGTTGAATAAAGAAATTTTGAATAGCTTGTCAAAAGAAATTGTGGTGATGCACCCTGGGCCAATCAATAGAGGCGTTGAAATGACTAGCGATGTGGCTGATTCAAAGCAGTCCATTATACTTCAACAAGTAGAAAATGGTGTGGCGATACGCATGGCTGTGATATATTTACTGGCAGCGAAGATTGAGCGATGATTTTTTAATTATCTTTGGAAAAACAGGCCATGAACTTTTCAATATCTACCCACGGAAATGCCATCGTAGTTCACTCGCATGTTGCGAAACTCGATTCAAGCAATGCACCGGATTTAAAAAGTTTATTTTTATTGCATAATAAAAACGGGATCAATCAGATAGTTTTTGAAATGGTAGAAACAATGTACTGCGATTCATCCGGGCTTTCCGCCATATTGGTTGCCAATCGCATTTGCAAAGACACCAACGGAACGTTTATACTTTGTGGCTTACAATCAGCCGTGCGTAAAATGGTTGAAATCGCTCAATTAGATAGGGTTTTGAGTATCGAAGTGAACGTTGAGGACGCCCTCAGTCACATGAATCATTGAATTTTTTTGTCCGAATATTAGGCAGTGGGGCCGCCTTGCCTACAACGAGAAGGGCACCAAGCGCACAATACGTCTGTTGCAGTAACCGCCACATACTCATTGATTGTGGTGAGGGTACACAAATGCAGATGCGTAAATTTGGTGTTCATATGCAACGAATTTCTCACATTCTCATTTCCCATCTTCACGGGGATCATTTTTTTGGTCTAGCAGGTCTTTTAAGCACCATGAATCTTTTAGGCCGTGATAAAGGTGTTACCTTGTACGGACCTCCAGAACTTGAGGATATCCTTCATAAAATATTTTCTGTGGGCGGAAATAAAATGTCATTCAATGTGGAATTTAAAGCCCTTTCCTTTGAAGAAAAAACACTTCTGTTTGAAGATGAGAAAATAGAACTGTGGAGTTTCCCGCTAAAACATAGAATTCCAACCTGTGGTTTTCAAGTTAAAGAGAAGCCAAAGCCTTACCGAATTGATAGCAAAAAATGTAAAGAGGCCGGCGTTGAATTACACCAGATGGCTAGTTTAGTCTCTGGACGAAATATTGAATTAAATGGTGAAGAAGTAGATTTTCGCAGGTTCACCCTAACTCCTAAACATTCCTACTCCTATAGTTACTGTTCAGACACAGCATTCGATGAGAGGATTATTCCATTTATTGAAAATTCTGATGTGCTCTACCACGAGGCAACTTTTTCCTCAAAACATGCGGACAGAGCAAAAAAAACATACCATTCAACGGCCGGACAGGCAGCACTAATCGCAGAGAAAGCGAAAGTGAAAAAACTTATTTTAGGACATTTCTCCTCGAGATATTCAGAGGTAGAAGATTTACAAAAGGAAGCACAAGAAATTTTCCCTCTTACTCTTTGTGCCGAAGACGGGCTGCTGATTACTCTGGATTCAAGCCAATAGAATCATTCGTATAGAGAATGTTACTCCTAGAAATAAGCCAAGTAAAGTAAAGAATAAGTAAAAATCACTTTGACGAGCATACGCATTCGTTACACGTTGTTCTTTCTCGAGTAAATTAAACTGATCAAATTTATTAATCTGTTTTACAAATAAAGGTAATATCGCTTTATTTAGTTTTAATCCAATTGTGGCTACTCTTTTCATGTGCAATAATATTTCCTCAAAATTGCTGATATAAGCATAAATGAATCCTATTTATACCACTGAGTAGTCAGAAATTGCGTTGTTGCACGGGTGGAAATCTAGGTGTTTGTGTTAAAGATACTACGTATAACTACCAACCCTATTTTTGAGACCTAGCATAAAGTAGAATGGCAAAACATAAAAAAAGCATATTCGGGACCCAAACAGCTAGTAATACCGGGACTCCCAAGTTTACCGAAGCGACCGTCATCATTTTCATTGAAAAAATATAGATAAAAACGAAAAGAAGGCCAATGGCGATATTTACCCCTATTCCACCTCTCCTTTTCTCTGATGATACGGCAACACCGATAATCGTTAATACATATGCTGCAAATGGATAGGAAGTGCGCTGATGCAGTTCTATTTCATAAAAAGGAACGAGGTCAGAACCCTTTTTATCCTCGCGTTCAATCATACTTGTCAACTCGGAATAGGTCATTGTTTCTGCAATATTCTGCCGCTGCGCCATTTCTTCCATATGAAAAGTAAACGTGGTATCCTTGCGAAAGCCGTAATTGATTTTACCGAGGGGGAATTCAAAGGTCTTCTCGTAGTAATCCTCTAAAACCCAATTATTCGTTCCGGGAGTATTTTTAGCATATCGCGCCTTCAAAAAATACTTTATTCGTTGTTGGTCATCGAACTGTTGAATCATAAAATTATGCACTCGGTGGTCGTATTCCACATAATTCGAAAAATACACATACATATTCGATGGGTATTCAGCGTAGTAATCTTCTACTACTAGCGCATTTCTATAGTATTCATTTTCAAAATCCAAGCGATTTTTATTTGCCGCAGGAACAATAAAATGATTCAACGCCAAGGATAATAACATAAGTACTGTTGCAGAGATTAGATAGGGTTTGTATAATCGAAATACGGGCTTGCCACTAAATAAAATAGGCACAATTTCAGTGTCTTTCGCCATTTTAGCCGTAAACCAAATGACAGAAAGAAAAATTATCATCGAAGAAAATAGGTTCCCATAGTACAATATAAAGTTGACGTAATAGTCGAAGATAATCCCTGTAATAGGGGCTTTATTTCTAATAAATTCGCTGAGTTTTTCTGAAATATCAAAAACCATCGCAAACATCATAATGATTCCGAGCATAAAGAAATAAGTGCCCAAAAACTTTTTTATGATATAACGATCAATAATTGACATTAACGTCTTTGTTTTAATATTGGAATCAACGCATTTTTCCAAGCTGTAAAAGTCCCTGCCTGAATTTGGTTTCTTGCCTCTTGCATTAGTTCAAGGTAAAAATTCAAGTTATGTAACGTTGCCACTTGTGCCCCCAGGTATTCACTAGCCTTGATAAGATGTCTGAGGTATGCCTTGGTATAAAGTCTGTCTGAAAATAAGGAGCTATTCTCTTCAATAGGACTGAAATCATTTGCCCATTTTTCATTTTTTATATTAAGTGTGCCACTCCAAGTGAATAATAATCCATGTCGCGCATTTCTACTCGGCATCACACAGTCGAACATATCTACCCCGAGGGCTATGCATTCCAACAAATTTGCCGGAGTACCCACTCCCATCAGATAACGAGGCTTATCTGCAGGTAAAATATTACACACTAGATCGGTCATTTCATATAATTCGTCTTCAGGCTCCCCAACGGACAATCCTCCGATAGCATTACCGATTGCACCGCAACTCGCTACTTTCTCTGCGGATTTCATACGTAAGTCTTTATAAACGCTTCCTTGAACTATCGGGAATAACGCTTGATCAAATCCGTATTTTGGCTGGCTGTTGCTCATTTCAAGAATACACCGATCCAACCATTGATGGGTAATATCTAGGGACTTTTTTGCGTAGTTGTAGTCACACGGATAAGGGGTGCATTCATCAAAAGCCATGATTATGTCTGCCCCAATACTGCGTTGAATCTGAATCGCTCTCTCAGGAGTGAAAAAATGATAACTACCGTCTAGATGAGATTGAAACTTCACTCCCTCGTCCGTAATTTTTCTTGATGATGCTAAGGAATAAACTTGATAACCACCACTATCTGTTAACATGGGTTTATCCCAACCAATAAATTGGTGAAGACCGCCTGCAGCCTCCATCGTTTCCATTCCTGGACGTAAAAATAAGTGATATGTATTGCCTAAAATGATCTGCGCCTTAACATCATTGGCGAGCTCGTGCTGATGAACACCCTTCACTGTACCAGCCGTCCCAACAGGCATAAAAATAGGAGTCTCTATAATCCCTCGATCAGTATGTAATTTCCCATTCCTTGCTTTTGAGTGTTGGTCCTTGTGTAAAAGTTCAAAGTGCATAAATCTGTTGAAAAATAGATGAAACAAAGATACGGGGATTTAATTAAGGACATCATATTTGTATCTAGATTAAGAAAATGACTATTATTCCATCTTTCGAAGTGAATTTCCACCTATTTGCCTTCCTCACGTTTGGTTTATTTGTGCTTGTTCAACTCTTTTATATTATCGGAATTCATTTTCGAATGGCATACTTTACTCCACAAAAAAAATCAAACCCTACATTCACACCTGTCAGTATTATTATTGCTGCCAGAAATGAATCCGATAATTTATATGAAAATCTCCCTCAAATCCTAGGTCAAGATTACCCTGAATTCGAAGTTATTGTGGTGAATAATCAATCCATCGACGATAGCGGTTGGCTACTCACGGCATTTAGCAGACAATTCCCAAACCTTAGGGTCGTAGAATTAGGAAGACATCGCCATCTGAGACCTGGAAAAAAACTTCCCATAACGCTTGCCATTAAAGCTGCTAAATACGAACATTTTCTTCTTACGGATGCCGATTGTAGACCTGCCTCCAATCAGTGGATTAAGGAAATGGCCGCTCATTTTTCTTCATCAGTGGATATTGTCATCGGTTATGGTCCATACGCTAAAAGCAAGGGTTTTTTGAACCGATTAATCCGTTTTGACACGGCTTGGATTGGAGTTAGTTACTTTTCCATGGCACTGGCCAAACTACCATACATGGGTGTTGGCAGAAATTTAGCCTACACCAAATCTGTTTTCAATTCAGTAAATGGTTTTAAATCTCATTACGGACTTCCTTCGGGTGATGACGACTTATTTATCCAAGAGGCGGCAAAAAAATCCAATTATACGGTAAATTTAGATGCTGCCTCCTACTGCTACTCTGCGGCGGCTCCAACCTGGAATCGTTGGATTAGACAAAAATCTCGTCACTATTCAACGTCTAGTCGTTATAAGCTTATTAAGAAATGGTTGTTAGGAATATATCCGCTCTCCTTAATTTTGATGTGGGCATCTTTCGTTACTTTGATGTTTAGTGGAGAGTATCGTTTGTTGGCGGGCAGTATATTCTTTTTAATATTGGCATTAAAATGGTGGATTCAAGGGCGTTGTTTATCAAAACTCAAAGAAAAGAGCTTCATCCCTTATTTTCTAGTTTGGGACTTGTTTTACGCCCTAATTATGCCAATTATCTACTACGTTACAGAACGACAAAAAATTTATAGATGGTAGAAAATGAACATTTATCCGATAAAGCAAAGCAGGATTTAACGCTCGTGGAAGACGCCTTGAATGGAAATCAATTGGCCTATGCTACTTTAATGGAGAGGTATCGAGATTCTATCTATTTTATGATGGTAAAAATGGTGAAAAATCCGGATGATGCGGATGATCTAACTATTGAAGCATTCGGGAAAGCCTTCAGCAGACTGGATCAGTATTCGCCAAGTTTTGCATTCAGTACCTGGCTTTTTAAAATTGCCTCTAATAATTGTATCGATTTCATACGTAAAAAGCGCATTCAACTGACCTCTATGGACGCCGGTATCACGATGAATGATGGAGAAAAAATGCGAATCGATGCCCGATCTGTGTCTCCCAACCCGGAAGAAACTATTATACAAGGTCAACGAGTTGTTCATATGCGCTTACTCGTCAGTAAACTGAAGCCAAAATACCGCGAGCTAGTCGAAAAAAGATATTTTGAAGAGTTAAGCTATGAGGAGATTTCCGATCAAATGAATTTGCCTTTGGGTACAGTTAAGGCTCAACTTTTCAGAGCGCGTGACTTTTTAGCAACGATGATGGAAAAAACAAAAGATACTATTTAGTGGACATCGTCGCTCATTATTTTCCTGAATTAAATAAAACACAAGTAGCACAATTCTCTCAACTGAAATCACTCTACGAGTTTTGGAATAACCAAATTAATGTGATTTCTAGAAAAGACACCGAACACTTTTACGAAAGGCATGTGCTGCATTCTTTGGGTATAGCCAAAATAATGAGATTTAATGCCGGGTCGAATGTCTTAGATGTAGGAACTGGGGGAGGATTTCCTGGGATCCCCTTAGCGATTCTATTCCCTGAAACATCTTTCACGTTAGTAGATTCAATCGGTAAGAAAATCAAGGTGGTAAACGAAGTGACAAAGGCACTTGAACTGCACAATATAATAAGTATTCATGACCGTGCGGAAAACGTCAAAGGAAAATTTGATTTCATCGTTAGTAGGGCAGTAACACAAATGCCAGAATTTTTAATTTGGGTTAAGGGCAAAGTACATCACGAACAGCGAAATGCACTAAAAAATGGAATTTTATACCTCAAAGGAGGGGATTTAACGGAAGAAATGCACCCTGTTAAGCAAAAGTTCTCGATTAATAACTTATCAACTGTTTTTAAAGAATCTTATTTTGACACAAAGCATGTGGTGCATGTGGAAATGCGCTGAGCTTTTCAATTGAGCATGGGAGGAAATACCAAGGTAAAGGAAGGAATCGGAACCGTAAAAGTTATTCCCGACGACAATTCTTTAAATCTATAATAGCCAACCATTCTTCCCATAGAAGAATATAATTCACAGCCACTTGTGTAACTGTAGGAATGCTTAGGTTCTATTACAGGTTGCTCTCCAACAACTCCATCTCCCTTTACCACATTCGAACCAACACTTAAATGATCAACTCTCCAATACCTACTTAATAATTGTACCTCGACATGTCCAGCATTATGAATAGTAACCTCATAATTGAAGAAAAAAGACCCATCATCCAAACTAGAAAGGTCCTGGCGAAACCAAGTTTTCACAGAAATTTGTATCTTATGTAAGGTTTCAGCTGCCATAAATCGAAATTAATAAAATATCTTGGGAAAATCAAGTAAATAGAATATTCTTCAGAAGGCTTATTTCCTGCGCCGTATTGAAAGAATGGAAACAAAATCTCAAGCATTCCTTGCCTTTAGGTACTGTCGGAGAAAAAATTAGTTTGGTAAAAATATCTTTTTCAATACAACGCTTGGCAATTATTTGGAGACTTTCTAAATCAACTCCTCTGAGCACTTGAATTGGGGAATTTGGCTCAGAAATAAGCATTTCGGACTCCTGCTCTCTAAAAAAAGTGAGATTATCGTGTAAGGCCTTTTGTCTTGAGTATATATCTTTTCGAAACACCACAGCTTGAATACGATGATAAAAGTCTTCAGAAGGAGCTGTAGTATAGATGAATGGGCGTGAAAAATTTACCAAGTATTGTTTTATTTTTTCGTCAGACAACACAGCTGCACCGTGAAAGCCATAGGCCTTTCCAAAAGTAACTATTCGGATAAAAATTCTGTCCTGAATGGCTCTAGCATGCACAATACCTTTTCCATTTTCTCCAAAAACACCAACAGCATGGGCTTCATCGACGATTAGTTTTGCATCGTATTTATCAGCCAAATTTAACATACCACGCAATGGCGCCATATCTCCCTCCATTGAATATAAAGACTCTACTGCGATGTAGCAATTACCTTTTGATTTTTTCAATGTCTTTTCTAAATCTGTTAAATCGTTATGCTTAAAACTTAAAGACTCCGCAAAAGATAAACGAATACCGTCGCGAATACTGGCATGCACATATTCGTCATAGATAATCGTATCGCCTCGACTAGGAATACATGAATACACGCCGAGATTAGCCGAATATCCGGAGTTAAAAATAAGCGCAGCTTCGCAATCGAAAAATTTAGCTAGTTTAAACTCCGTTACCAACGAAATTGAGCTAGTTCCTGAAAGCAATCTAGAGCCTGTGGAACCTTTATGCGAAATCGATTTTGGCTTTACTGAAGAAAGACCCAAATAGTCGTTAGAGAAAAAATCAATAGGAGAAGAAAAGTGATTTAACGAACGAAGTTGTCCGTTGGAAATTCTTTCATTCAACTTGTTATCAAATATATGCTCCACTAACTGACCTTAGTAACTCTCCTAGGTTCAAAGCCGCTTTTTACTGCCTCTTCCCTTGCCTCTTTCAGTGCTTGCTCATGCAAACGCGATGCCTCCCTCTTTCTCTCAATAATTTCGTCAGGTTGAGAAATTGGCTGCGGAGCATCTTGAAATGCTGACTTTGGAATCAAACCTAAAATATCGAACATTTCTTTATCCTCATTAAACTCAGGATTTGGAGTGGTCAATAACTTGTCTCCAGCAAAAATAGAACCGGCACCGGCAAGGAAACACAGAGCCTGTCCTTCCATACTCATTTGAGTTCTTCCCGCTGATAAGCGAACTACAGATTCCGGAAACACAACCCTGGTGGTTGCAACCATCCGTATCATTTCCCATTGTTCAATAGGTTTTTGATCTTCAAGTGGCGTACCTTCGACAGCAACAAGCGCATTAATGGGAATGCTTTCTGGAGGAGTTTCCATTCTCATGTAACTCATGAGTAATCCAATCCTATCCTCTACCGCTTCTCCCATGCCTATGATTCCTCCCGAGCAAACTGTTATGCCCGCTTTTCTTGCGTTTTCAATAGTATTGAGACGGTCCTCGTATTCTCTTGTTGAAATAATATCTCCGTAAAATTCCGGTGATGAATCTAAGTTGTGGTTGTAAGCAAATAATCCTGCCTTTTTCAACCTTTGTGCTTGGTCTTCATTAAGCATCCCTAGTGTGCAGCATACCTCCAATCCGAGGTTGTTGACTTCTTGAACCATTTCCACGACGTTATCGAAATCTTTATTATCTCGTACCTCTCTCCAAGCAGCACCCATACAAAGACGAGAAGAACCGTTAGACTTAGCATTCTTTGCTTGTTCAATGACAGATTCGACACTCATAAGTTTGTGTGCATTCACATCGGTATGATAACGAGCAGCTTGCGGACAGTAGCCACAATCCTCAGGGCATCCTCCCGTTTTGATACTCAACAAGGACGACATTTGTACTTCACGAGGATTGTGAAATTGTCTATGAACTGATGCCGCTTCAAAAACCAACTCTAATAAAGGCTTATTATATAAAGCCAATAGGGCTTCTTTTGTTTGATAGTCCGGATTTACTTTCATAAGACAAATATAATAGGATAATGTGGATTGTAATAAATTGAGGCTGCTAGACGGTAGAAATTATTTCTATATTCCAATGAGCAGACAAGCCGCATACGCTTTAATGGCTCTTTTTTCTCCAAAAGAATCTACCTTTTCGTGGGTTGTGGCTTTTATGGAAACAGCGTCAGTATCAAGGTCTAGAATCTCTGCAATGATTGATTGCATCTCAGGAATATGTGGGTTTAGTTTTGGTGTCTCCAATACCACGGTAGAATCAATATTTACTGTCCTATATCCTTTTGATTTCACCAAAGACACTACCTCTGATAAAAGTAATTTAGAGTCTATTCCTTTATATTTTGGGTCAGTATCTGAGAAATGATAACCAATATCGCGGAGATTTGCAGCCCCTAACAAGGCATCACAGATAGCATGGAGCAAAACGTCTGCGTCAGAATGACCAATTGCCCCTAACTCTGAGGGTATTTTTACACCGCCTATAATCAGCTCAGAAGATTCTCCGAGGCGATGAACGTCCACTCCGTAGCCAATTCTTAGGTTCATTACTCTTGACCTTCAGCAGGCTGGGTGTTAAAATTCTCTCCTAAATTAAACCTTAAGGTAAATCGCAAAGTATTTGCTAAAGGGCTATTCCTTCCACTAATGGATGCTAAATAAGAAAAGTCAATAGCAAAGGCATTGTACTTCAAACTTGCCCCTAAATTGATAAACTGACGATTTCCTTTATTTCTGGACTCATAGAATAAGCCTCCACGAATAGCAAATACGTTATTGTACCACCACTCTACACCTGTTGCAATGTTTATTTCCGTTAGTTCTTCTCTGAGCTTGGACCATTTAGCAACCTCATATTTTCCTTCCGTATTTTGAATATATTCTCCATTATCGTCTAAAACAGGTGAGCCAGGAGCGTCATAAAATGATTGAATCATCCCTGAAATAACACCAACATCGTCTGTTCTACCGGAAATCATGGTGACATTACCGTCAATAACATCATAGAAAGCTGGCGTTGGGACAAGCAACCTCTGTAAATCTAGTGAAAAAGTCACCTTATTATATTGATCAAAATTCGCTTCAAAAGCATTGCCAATTTTCATATTCATAGGAATGAAGTCACGCTTCGATAACTCAGAGTACGCAACTTTATTCCCGATATTATTGAGCGTTAGTGCTAACCGATAGGTCCCCTTAACTTTGCCAAATTTGACCTCGTCGTTGTTATAACAAAAAGATAAGTCAGCGGCTCCGACTATACCCGCTTTGGTATTTATACCTCCTACCGTCAATCCCCCTGTGAGGTTAGAGTAGGCAAATTTTCCGTTTAAACCAATACTGAATTTATCTGCCAAACGAAAGGCATAAGCTCCAGTAAGTTCATACTCGCTTGGTTTATCATCACGAATGACATTTCCTTGTGCATCAGTAAAAGTTATCTCACCCAAACTAAAAAACCGCAATGATCCTCCTACAGTATGAGTTTTATTGATTTTATAATACCCAGATAAGTAACTTAAATGAATATCATTGGTCAATTGACGAAGCCACGGTGTATAGGATAGACTGAATTCCGATTTTTGATCAGCAAAACTTAAACCAGCCGTATTCCAATATACGGAGGTAGAACTCGGGCTCAATGCAGTTCCTGCATCTCCCATACCTCCTGCTCTAGAATCAGGGGTAATTGCCATAAAAGGTAGTGCAGTAGTTATGGTATTGAGCTGTAAATCGTTGTCAGAAACACCGCTACCCCCCGTTGGTTGTGCAAGAACTATCGTCATGGGTAACAACAAAAACAACAAAAAAGTTAAATTCTTCATTTAAAATCGAATTGAGTTGGTAAATATACGAAAACGACGTCTTTTTATTGTGTAATCAGCGTAAAATAGCCAGCTTTTGAATTTTTTCAGCTGTAATACCATCAGGTGTGCGGATCTTAAGCAGATAAATATACACCCCTTTAGCTAATTGATCCCCGTAATCATCCTTTCCATCCCATTGAATGCCTTCTACACGAAAACCTTGTGTAGGTAAAGTCTGATTTATAGTTTTTACCAATTTTCCCGAAACCGTCATTATTTGTACCTGAACCTCTAAATTACTGCAAGATTGATTGTGCTCGAACATAAACGACGTAGACGAGGTAAAAGGATTTGGATAATTAAGCACACGAGTGAGTATAGGCTCTTCTTTATCTTGCACCACGAAACGAATATCTGAGGTTGTCGAATTATTATTTACATCCCACACCTTAACTTGAATCGCGTGCTCACCTGGGCTTAAATTAGTGAACTGATAGCGTGCTTCACCTGACTGGTAATTATCTAAATCAGCAGAGTAATAGTCATTAAGCACAATCGGCTTGGCGGTATTCCCATCTAAAACAGCGGTTAAATCATGACCTATTCCATTGCCTACCGTATTCATTCCGTTATCGTCACTCGCCTTAATGATAAGGACGGGATTACTATCTGTTGTAGAACCGTCTAAAAAAGAAATGTCATTCATGAAAAGCCCTAGCTCTGGACCTACATTGTCATTAATACCATTCGGATTAATGCCACCAATTCTAAAATTAGTATCAAAACCTTGTGCATCGACCACGCTATTTTCCGCGTAGTAGCTGATCTTTCCCCGGCCGTATGATAAGGCAATATCTTTTGGAACTACAAACGAGAATTCAAATTGCCCGTTCGTTACTGAAGCTTTTCCTTTATATACAATATTTCTTTGCAGAGTGTATGAAATTTCTGGAGAATCGGGATCCTGAGCTAAGGTTTTTTGTGCCTTAGATTTATCGTAAATTGATGGCATTATTCGTCCATTGAAACCACTCATTATAATACCATTTTCATCTTCTAAATGCCCCTTGACAGTTACTTTGCTAAGAGCTTTCATAGTATCAATCAGCACTGATGGATTTTTTCCGTTAATACTATCTGTCACAATTGTATAACGCGGTAATCCAATTATCAGAGATGGGTCTCCAATTAGGGTAAAACTTCTTTTATTGGTTGAGGCCCCGGAATCGTTTTTAGTCCTCCTCATAATTTCTCCAAAAGACAATGGTGCTCCGTTGGACTCTCTATCAAAAACGTGTTTATAAAATGCTTGACCTGTTGAACTATTTACGCCAAAGTATACTGACCGGGTTGTTGTCATCAAAGCAATAGCACCCCCCGCGGGATTGAGCGCTAACCACTCCCCTGCTGAAACACGAGAAGGGTCATCATATTTGGTAAATTCACACGTGGCAGAAACAAAAAGATGCAGTGCATTAATATTACTCCATGCATTAATTTGGGGGATAGTTACCACCCGTTCCTCAGCGAGTCCTACCTCACCCCCGTGTCCGACATAGTTGACAACTAATGCTCCTCTTTGGACTCTGTCAGTTATTGCATTGAAAACGTCAGTGTATCTTTGTCCACCTGCAGTTACCTCTTGCGGAAAAGCATCCAAATATAACTTATCACAATTCATTTCGAAATGATTCTGTCTGACGTACTCAGATTGTGGTTCAGTATCTATGTTTACGAAATACCCGTTCTCTTCGTCATCTGCAATTTGAACGAACTTTGTGCGCCAATCACCTAAGGTATTATCATTGCTTGAACCTAAACAACACGAAGCATTTGCAGAATTAAATAAAGAAGATCCGTTTTTTAAATAATGTTCTATTTTATCAACTTGTTGCTTCGCCTGTAGTAAATCGGATACAAGTATTCTTCCGACTCCGATATCCAATAAATCATTCGGGCTGATAGATTCATTGTCATCTAACATTCCGAAATAGTCATCGGTTACTAGGGCTTCGATATGGTTCTCACTATTCTCCATTTGGTAGGTAAGGACCATATTATTATTGTTGGAAACTCGATTCTTTGGATCGAATGTTCCATCGCCAAACAGCAAAAGAGAATTGAATTTTAAATTGCCTGAGGCAATTCCTCTTTCGTAAAACATTTTAGCCATCATTTTAATTGCTGTTGGGTCAGGAGCTCCTGAGCTAAATTCATTGTATACCTCTTCATTGGAAACGACGTGAACAATTAATCCACGTTCTCTGTGCAAATTTGCTAAACGTTCCGCCTCGGCTATAAATAATGAATTTGAGACTATCAACAAATTGGGTTCCTCTAAACCATGTAAATTTTGATTTGCAACCTCCCCTATTTTTGTAGGACTATAAAAACTTGTGCCGTTAGAGGCTAAGTACTCCTTGTAGATATTTTCGGTTTTGAAAACAAAAGTCGAGGATTGAATGTCTCCTGAAATCTTTTTTGGATTATTTACATCCGAGACATCCCAAACAAAGCCCGTATTTGGAAACGATGATATGGTATAGTTTGCAATAGCACCAGGTTGTTGTTGCGTTAGATTTCTGAAACCAAGCTGAGTGCCGTAAAAAACTAGCTTTCGTCTCGTGTTCAATAGAATCCTATCAAGGTAGGTAAATGTATTTGGTGTACTGCGGGTGATTGTGATTTTTAAAGGAATAATTGCAGAAGGAGAATTCAGTTGAAAAATTTTTCCTGACCTTGCGAAATCTGCCCCTACAGCAGGTAAGTTTGCTTCCAAAAGCGTTTGTCCATTCACTGAATATTTCTGCGAAGTACCTGACGATGCCGGCGAATTTGTTGCTATGGAAGTTTTGAATCTCACTGCCGACGTATCGATATTAGGTATGGAAAAATTAAAGACCCGTTCCAGCTCTGAGTCAAACAATTCCCCATACCATCGCTGTCCACCCGAGACCAAATTCACAAGATCATTTTCATAAATATCTCGGTAATCGTAGGAGGCAACCTGTGTACTAGGACTATCTGAAATTATAGCTTCAGACTGTATTCTTAACGGAGCAATCGAATTATTTACATGAATAAAATAGTAGGATTCATCACTATAGAGGTGACGTTTTTGATCGAATTCCGCTGTTCCATTTGCGTTCCACTTGTGAGGCCCTACCCCGTAGAAAAGAATATAATCATTTAAATCTATACTTCCATCTTGTTCCCCCACAAATTGAATCGCATTATTGACTAAGTCATCTTTTCTTGGCACACTATTTAATTCCGGTAATTGACCATCACCATTGCCAAAAATATGAATTGAATTCGGACTTAGCCCTGTTAAATTTATACCACAACCTTCCAAAAAGGCACGATCAATTTTATAAATTCCATCTTTGGATACACCTATCTTATACCAAGTACCATTCCCTTGTTTCAGAATAGATTCGCTTGCAAAATCTTTTGTTGAAGTAAACGATTGCTCTGTGAAAGAAAATGTTAACTCCTGAACCCTAAATAACTGACCATTTTTCTTCACAAAAGGAAATAAGGAAATAACAAAAAAAGAATGTCCACTTTCACTCCTAACACCATGAAAAATCTCCAATTCCTCAGGTATGGATATGTGAAGTTTTTCAAAATAATCGATATCACTTTTCGAGGCCAATGATGTCGTGTAGTTTGAAAGCTTTGTTGAGGCTAGAGAAAAGGTTGTTTTCTCCTTGTGAAAGAAAAGTGGCCTCGCATTATCGTTGTGTTTATTGGTAAAATCAGGCTGTAGTAAAGTTGTTTCAGAGAAAACCGTTTCTTTTGAAGATTTCCATTCAATTGATACTTTTTTTTCTTGTGCTAGACAGTAACCGTGAACAAAAATTAAAAAAAAATACACGAAAATCTTCATTATTTCAAAATTAGAGATGTTTGAGATAAAAACGTGATTATATTTTATTTATTTGAAGAAATATGTGATATTTGTAACCTACATAACTAAAATAACGTAGATATTGTTCGTGCTTAAAACTAAGTTTGTGAAGTCAACTACTCAAATAACCTTATTTCTAATAGGTTTCAGTGCTTTTTTCAACACTGTTTCCTGGTCTCAAGATCCTACATTCACCCAGTTTTATTCTAATCCAGTTTATTTGAATCCGGCACTAGCTGGGTCAACTGGCTGCCCGAGAATTGGAATTAATTACCGAAATGAATGGCCGCAATTGACAGGTAATTACATTACTACAAGTGCTGCATTCGATACCTATGCAAAAAGTATTTCGGGCGGAATCGGTATTGTCGCTATGCACGACATGCAAGGACAGGGTACCATTCAAACGACTATGCTCGGTGGTGTGTATTCTTACAACCTGAAAGTGAATAGAAAATTTTCACTCATGTTCGGTGCAAGAGCTGCATACTTCCAAAAATTTCTAGATTGGGATAAGCTGACCTTTGGAGATATGATTGACCCTAGAAGAGGTTTTATATACCAAACAGGTGATGTGCCAAGAGGAAATGGCAGAAGAGGATTTTTTGACGCTTCGTTTGGTATTGTTGGATTCGGTAAAAACTACTTTTTTGGTGGGGCTGTGCACCACTTAAATCGTCCTGATGAATCAATGATTTTAGGGAATTCACGTCTTCCCATGCGTTTTACAGGTCATGCGGGAGCAGAGATTAAACTCGGACAACGCGGGAGATACACCAATACTACGAGTATAATGCCAAATATCATTTACCAATATCAAAATGGTTTTCAAGAATTGAATATTGGAACATATATCAAATATGGTACATTTACTGTGGGTGCATGGTACAGAAATCGCGATGCATTTATATTGAGTTTTGGGGTAACTACTGAGAAGTTTAGAGTAGGTTATAGCTATGACTTAACAGTCTCCAAACTTGGAAACGGAATTTCAGGAGGGTCTCATGAAGTTTCACTTGGAATGAATTTAAAATGTAAGAAAAAGGCAAAGAATTTTAGAAAAATTTCTTGTCCATCTTTTTAAAATGTAACAAAAAGTAAAAAATTAAGTTAAATACCAAATCAATATTGTCGAAATGAAAATAAAACAAATGAAAATTTTCGGTTTTGCACTAACAGGAATGCTTCTTTTAGGTTCATGTGCGAAAGACAGATCATCGTCAACTGGTTGGGAATACAACAACTACAAGAACGGTGGTTTCGAAAAAGTTGATGCCAAAGAACAAGAAACGGGACCAGGTTTGGTTTTTGTACAAGGTGGAACTTTCACCATGGGCAGAACTGAACAAGATGTTATGTTCGATTGGAATGCCCGGGCTGCACGATTTACTGTTGGTTCATTTTATATGGATAGAACTGAAGTAACCAATCTTCATTGGCAAGAATACATGAATTGGATGAAAAGAGTATACTACAAAACTTATCCTCATGTTTACAAAAAATGTTTGCCAGATACTTTGGCATGGAGAAAATCACTGGGATACAGAGAAAAATTTGTTAATTATTACCTGCGTCACCCGTCCTACAGAGACTATCCTGTGGTTGGTGTGTCATGGTTACAAGCAAATGACTTTTGTAAATGGAGAACAGACCGTGTGAATGAAGCTATTCTTGTAAGAGAGGGAATTCTAAAATGGCATTTTGCAGATATTGCAAATTCACAAGATGGAGATATTGGTGCAGCTAATGATAAAGAATACGATAAAAAGTTTCAGTCTAAGCCTGAAAATATGTTCAGTACGGAAACATATTTAAACGGAAGTTACATGATTGAAAGTGGTGAAATAGACCCAAAGTCAGGAGAATTAGTGAAAGGTGGTTATACTGTCTCTAAAAGTACTAAGACACCTGTTGATGCAAGAACAAAAAAGCAGATACCTAGAGATCCCTATCAATTACAAAATTTTGACCCTGTATTCGCTGAGGTCGATGATAAAAATCAGGCTGCTGGTCGTTTAGGCTCAAGACCTGTTCGAGTGGAGGATGGTATTTTATTACCATCTTACAGACTTCCAACTGAAGCTGAATGGGAATTTGCAGCTTTAGGTCTGATAGGTAATTTAGATCCGAATTCAGAAAATATTAATGACCGAAGAATTTATCCATGGGATGGTCATTATGTTCGTGATGAACGCGCTCAATTTGCTGGTGCGATTCAAGCAAATTTCTCAAGAGGGAAAGGCGATATGATGGGTGTTGCTGGACAATTGAATGACGGGGCAGACGTAACATGTAAGGTCGATGACTTTTGGCCGAATGACTATGGATTATACCACATGGCTGGAAACGTCTCAGAATGGGTTATGGATGTTTATCGTCCAATGTCGAGTGAAATTGTAGAAGAATTTATGCCGTTCAGAGGCAATGTTTACACTACTCAATTACTTGTTCCGGATGGACTATATGACAAACCTGTAAAAGCAAATGAAAATATATACGATGTTCACGGTATGAAAGAGTTCGTTAATGAATTTGCCCGCATTAAATACATGAATTATGCTACGGTTAAATACCAACAAGACACCAATACCACGTATGCTTCAAATATCAATAAGCAACAACCAAATGGTAAAGTGACGAAGACAAATAGTATAGTGAACAACAAACAAATGAATTCGGTAATCAATTCACGTCAAGACACGTTGAAATATCGCTTCAATACTCCTTCTAACAGCTTTGTGTCAAATAATAGACAATTTACAAACCAAGAAAAGCTACAATTCGAATTCTTGGATACTTTAAATATCCTTTTGGATACAGCCATAACATTAGCCAATCAAGGAAGAAGCATTGCTGCCTCAGCCTACATAGAAAGGGTATTATTTAACATGACATTGCCAGACATTTTTAAAGACGGAGGTCAGAGCGTAGATTTAAAAGTGGATATCATTCGTCCGTCATTTAACCTACAATACGATCCTAGTTATATTGGTGTTTCCATTGATGGAGGAAACAGTGCTGTGTCTATGTTCAGTAAAGAATATTTAGAGTTTAAATTTAAATCTTATTTCATGGACCCAACAATTACTACTTGGATCATGACTTTAAGAAACGGTCTTACTGAGTTTGTTACTGAAACGAAAGGGAAACAACGATGGAGAAATGTTACCGTTGAAGAAAATGCTGGAAGGTTAAACTACAGAAAAGACGACTATCGTGATTACATGGACGGTGACCTAGAATCGTCTATCTATTATAACAATCAGCAACGTAAAAACGAAATCAACGAAGGAAAACGGGATGTGAAACAGGTAATGTATCAAAGTCAACATGAAAATAAAGACTTTGAATACAAAGATATCAATGCCGGAGTTGCTGGATGGCCTACGACTTTAGTTTCAGATAAGTCACGGGTTTATAAAGGTGGTTCATGGGCTGATAAGACTTATTGGATGTCCTCAGGAAATAGAAGATTTTTAGACGAAGATAAAAGTTCTGATATGATTGGCTTTAGATGTGCGATGGACCGAATTGGTAGTACTAGACCGAATAAAAAGAAAAGATAAAGCGAAAAATAAAATTATTTAAGCCCGGAATTCCGGGCTTTTTTTTTGCATCTTTGTCTCATGGAGAATTTATTTAATTTATTCTACGAATCTTCAGGAATATGCACAGATACCCGTAATATTCTCACTAACTCTTTATTTGTAGCCTTAAAAGGAAATAATTTCAACGCAAATATTTTTGCTAAAGAGGCAATTCATAAAGGAGCGAAATATGCTATAGTTGACCAAGCTGAATTTTCAGACGATTCAAAAATTTTCTTTGTGCCGGACGGCTTGAAGTTCCTTCAAGACCTCTCACACTTTCACCGTTCCAAATTTGATATACCCGTCATCGGAATTACCGGAAGCAACGGGAAAACAAGTACTAAAGAATTGATTAATGTCGTTCTTAGTCAGCGTTATCAAGTACTTTGTACAAAAGGTAATCTTAATAACCACATAGGTGTTCCAATCACTCTTTTACAACTTACCGAATCTCATGAACTAGCCATTATTGAAATGGGGGCGAATAAACCACATGACATAAAAGAACTTTGTGATATTGCCCAACCAACACATGGAATAATCACCAATATCGGAAAAGCTCACTTGGAAGGATTCATAAATTTCGAAGGGGTTTTCAACACAAAAACAGAATTATATCATTCCGTAATTTCTCAAAACGGGAAACTTATTGTTAACGCTGACGATTCCATTTTAGTAAATGCGATAGATAAAGATTTCACCTACCTAACTTATGGAGAAACAGGGGATTTAAAAGGTGAACTCGAAGAATTGAATCCATTTTTAAAACTCAATTGGAAATACAAAGAATATGTAAGCAGAAGTATTCAAACGCGTATGTTAGGGAAATATAATTTTTATAATTTCCTTGCTGCCATTTCATTTGGTATTGAATTTCGTATTGAACCTGAAATAATTAATTCAGCAATAGCTAATTATGAACCTAAAAATAATCGTTCTGAAATACAGGAAACGAGTTTTAATACACTTATTGTTGACTGCTACAATGCAAACCCCTCTAGTATGAAGTCTGCACTCGAAAGCTTTTCTTTAATTCAACATCCCAATAAAGTTGCAATACTTGGTGACATGAAAGAACTAGGGAAGGAAAGTGAATCAGAGCATGAACAGGTTATTAATCTCTGCGAAGATTTACGTATTGAATATTTCACTATCGGAGAGCAATTTCTTACCGTTACAAAAAACGGATTTAATACAGTGGAGGACTTTAAGAGTTATCTATCTAACCAGCATTTTTCCGGTAAACTTATTTTACTAAAAGGTTCAAGGAGCTTAAAATTAGAAGAATTAATACAGCACCTTTGATTCTACCGAATCAATGTGATATGACCCGTATAAATTTGGTTATACTTGGTTTTTGTGTCTCTCAATCTAATTATGTAACTGTAAATTCCATCTTGTACCTTATTACCAAGATAAGTTCCATCCCATCCTTGCAAATAATCTTTCGTGCTGAATATTTTTTCACCCCAACGGTTATATATATCCAATTCGTAAGAATCTGAAACAAGGCCCGCAGAAATAATAGGTATCCATATATCATTTAACCCATCGTTGTCTGGAATAAACGTGTTGGGTGCGTAAATAACTATTTCATCTGAAACAGTAATCAATTGCGACGTAGAATCGATACATCCATAGGCTGAAATCGCA
>CAMDLY010000018.1 GCA_945902115.1 Lishizhenia tianjinensis
TTAGCCATAAGCTATAATTTTGCTTTTCTTAAGTTAAAAAATCCTCTTATTTCCTGGTGCTTTACTTCATACGCTTCACCGGGAAAAGTATAGGCAATACTCGCATTGATATAAAAGAGAGAGCCTGCACCAACGCTTTGAAAAAACGGTAGCCCAAGAGGACCAACATTGGGTGTGTTTTTGGATTCAACAAGATCAAGAAATGAAGGCCCATACCACGAAGAGTAATCATCAGGGTTCGAGGTATAATAGTCACTCGTTCTGAAATCAGTAACTCCTTCTATGGTGTGCGCGTATTGGAGACCTTCTTGCAATTCAAAACGAAAGTTTTTTGCTCGGCCAAAACGAAATTGCTGACCAATTCCCCCGCTGAACGAAATGTAACTTCCAAGTTTGGCAACATCGATATAATCAATTTGATTCATCAATAGGGGACCCCATACTTGTCCGTAGGCTAATCTGGCAAAGTAAAAACTTCTATGCCGTTGTGCGGGGTTAGGATATTGACGGTATTCAAAAAACACATTGGCGCCATAATCTAAGGTCCACATGTAATGGGTGCATATACCAATTTGATAACTTCTAGAGGCTATAGGTTGATATTCGTAACGAATACGAAATTTTCCAAACAAGCCGAAAGTATTCAGGTATACGCCATGTTTCGGTAAGAAAATGTCATCATTGTTAGCCCCAAATTTTAAGGTGTCTCCCCGTGAAGCTCTTGCTAGAAAGGCAGACATAAATAAGATCATAACCAATCCAAAAAACGGTCTAATAAGGTTTGCCATAGGACAAAGTTAAGTAAAGAATTAAATGTAAAATAGAATAAATTAAATTGAACTTAGTGGATAATCTTATGTTTATTTGCACATGAGAGAAAATGATGAATTAACCTCTATACGACCGTTAATAGCGATTGAGCCCGCTGAATCAGCACTTGAAATTTTTCAAAATGAAGTGCTGAGGCCTATTTTGAAGTACCAACAGGAACTTTGGAAATCAATTCTACTGGGAGAAGATTTTCTAAAAAATGCCTTGTCATCAGGAAAAACGCAATCCGAAAAATGGAGAATGGTGATGAAGCTTGCCACAAAAAATCCATCGCTGAAATACCAATGGGTAGGCATGGTCACAGGACTCATGACTAACGAAGAGTTTAGTTATTATTACCGTAATAAGAAAGAATTAGACAAAAGAATAATGAGCATGTTAGCTCAGCGCTTTGTCGACTCGCATTAAGAAACTTCCACCTTCGCGGTGAGTTTACTAAGTTTTTCGAAGGCATCTTTTATGTGCTGTACAGGCTCAATGACTAAGCGCAATTTTTCATTCTGCTGTACCAAACGGTAGCCTTCTCCTGCCGACATGATATTGTTTAACAAAGTCGTAAAATTTTCAGTTTCGAAGAAAGGTGATTGCGGATTAGCGATAAAATAACCGACGAGTTTCGACGATTTTATAACCAAACGCTCAATGCCAGCATGTTGTGCCGCCCATCGTAGCTTAAATGAAAATAACAGCTCTTTCACCTCTCGGGGGATAGGTCCAAATCGATCTTTGAGCTGTGCCGAAAAAGTTTCAAGTTCTTCTTCATTTTTTAAACTATCGAGTTCTTGGTATAAACTCAAGCGTTCACTCACCTGATTTACGTAATCGTCAGGAATTCTTACTTCCATATCGGTTTCAAACACGCAGTCATTGACGTAAGCACCAAATGTATCTGTTTGACGATCATCAAATAACTCCTTGAATTCGTTTTCGCGCAATTCATTCATGGCCTCATTCAGTATTTTCTGGTACATCTCAAACCCAATTTCTGATATAAACCCGCTCTGCTCTCCTCCCAACATATTTCCGGCCCCTCGAATATCTAAATCTTTCATGGCGATATTAAATCCTGCACCAAGGTCAGAAAATTGCACGAGAGCCTCCAATCTCTTTCTCGCCTCGGCGGTCATCATGCTAAATTTTGGCGCAACTAAGTAACAAAATGCTTTCTTATTGCTTCTCCCCACTCTTCCTCTAAGTTGATGTAAATCACTCAATCCAAAAGTGTGGGCATCGTTAATGATTATGGTATTGGCATTGGAAATGTCTATTCCACTTTCGATAATGGTCGTGGCAATTAACACATCGAAATGTCCTTGTATGAAGTCCATCATGACGCGCTCTAATTTTTCACCTTCCATTTGCCCATGCCCGATACCAATACGGACGTTAGGGCAGAGACGTTGGATCATTCCCGCCAATTCGCGAATATTGGCTAAACGGTTGTTGACAAAAAACACCTGTCCTCCTCTGGAAACCTCATATGCAATGGCATCTCGGATTACTTCTTCATCGAAATGAATAATTTCCGTCATTACAGGTTGCCTATTCGGAGGTGGCGTATTGATGATGCTCAAATCCCGCGCTCCCATCAACGAAAATTGTAATGTTCGTGGAATAGGTGTTGCGGTGAGTGTCAAGGTATCAACGGTGGTACGTATCGTTTTGAGCTTATCTTTCACAGCGACACCAAACTTCTGCTCCTCGTCAATGATCATCAAGCCAAGGTCTTTGAATTTTACCTTTTCAGCAACTATAGCATGTGTTCCAATGAGGATATCGATTTTCCCCTCCGCTAATTGCTTCAGAATTTCCGTCGTTTCTTTGGCACTTTTGAAGCGATTGATATATGAAATAGCGCAAGGGAATTCTGCAAGACGATCCTTAAAACTCCGGTAATGTTGCATCGAAAGTATGGTCGTGGGAACTAAAATTGCCACTTGTTTGGAGTCGGAAACCGCTTTAAATGCTGCGCGTATAGCAACCTCTGTTTTTCCAAAACCTACATCTCCACAAATCAATCGGTCCATCGGCCTTGAGGATTCCATGTCTTTCTTAAAATCCTGTGTGGCTTTGTATTGGTCCGGAGTATCTTCGTACATAAAAGAAGCCTCCAATTCATTTTGAAGGTAAGAGTCAGGAGAGAAAGCATAACCGGGTTGACTCCTTCGTGTTGCATAAAGTTTGATGAGGTCGAAAGCCAACTCTTTTATCTTCTTCTTGGTTTTATTTTTTAAAGTAGTCCATGCCTGTGTCCCAAGTTTATTCATTTTTGGCACGGTCCCGTCTTTCCCTGTGAATTTAGATATCCTGTGAAGGGAATGTATTCCGACATATAAAACGTCTCCGTCTTTGTAAAGTAGCCGGATAGCTTCTTGAGGTTTACCATTTACGTCAATTGTTTCCAAACCAGAAAACTGACCTACCCCATGATCGATATGGGTGACGTAATCGCCCTTTTGAAGATTATAAATCTCCTTCAAGGTCATGGCTTGTTTTGCCTGACGGAAACCTTCCTTCAGTTGGAAACGATGGTAACGTTCGAAGAGTTGATGATCAGTATAACACGTAAGTTTAAGTTCTGGACAAATAAAACCTTCGTGCAACGCAATCGGCACGGGACTGAATTCAATACCACCACCAATATCTTCGAAAATTTGAAATAGCCGTTCTATTTGTTTAGGTTGATTAGAAAATATGCAGTTGTGAAATCCATTTTGCTGCTTTTGGAGAAGATCTGCCTTCAGCAAGTCAAAGTTTTTATTAAAACTTGGTTGGGGTAAAAGGTTGAAGGAATAAACTTCTTTCGTCGAAAAATGAACGTCTAATCCCCACTCCACAAGACTGTGTTCTTCAATATTTTGTATCAAATTTCCTGGTGGAAGATAGAGATCAGAAGGTAAGGTGCGTTTTACAGTTTCGGAAAGCTGGGTATAGCGTTCCACGGCTTTTTCATACTCTTTTTCAATGACTGCGACTAATCTACTGTAAGAATCCAACCATAAAATACTCGATTTGCCTAAAAATTCAAAAAAAGAGGCAACGCCATCGATTGTCATTTTTCCTTGAATATTCGGAACTATCATGAAGAAAGCATGTTCTTTGATAGATAATTGACTAGAAGCATCAAAGGTTCTTATGGTCTCTACGTCATCACCAAAGAACTCAATGCGGAATGGATGGTCATTGCTATAGGAATAAAGATCTAAGATGCCTCCGCGTATCGCAAACTGACCCGGTTCATAGACAAAGTCTACCCTATCAAAATGATACTCCAGAAGTAACTCATTCATAAAATCCAACGAATAGGTCTTGCCAACCTCCATGCGCATAGTATTCTCGATAAGTTTCTTTTTGGTAGGAACTTTTTCAAACAAGGCCTCAGGGTAGGTGACTATCCATGCATTTTGATTACTTGTAATACGTTCTAATACTTCCGCTCTGGCTACAACATTGGCGTTGTCAACTTCCTCTATTTGGTAGGGTGTGCGGTAAGAAGCTGGATAAAACATTACACGCTTATCGTTCGGAAATAACCCCTCTAAATCGTTCAGAAAATAGGCGGCCTCCTCTTTGTCGTTTAAAATGAAAAGCTGATGTGAAGGGAGTTGTTGCGCTATACAAGCCGCAGCGATACTCTTGGAAGAACCGATGAGCCCTTTCATGTGAAGACGCACGCTCTCCAAACTCAAGGTACTTGACGCTTGATCTATTTGAGGTAACTTTGCGAAGGTGGATAGTATCGCACTTAATTCCATAATCTTGGCGCGAAGATACGTATTTATTGTCTTTGACTCCCTCTAGACTCAGCAATTATATACGCTTGAACTTAAACGTCCGTATAATCCATTATCTTCGTATGACAAAGCGTACTGATGCAATACGTTAACTAATGAAAATACTTTTAAAAAATATCAAGGGACTTGTACAAGCAGGAGAGAACATTCCTCATGTTATTCCCGGGCATCTCATGAAGAATATTCCATTGTTGGACGATGCCTTTCTTGCGCTTGAAGATGGGGAAGTGATTGCCTATGGGGCAATGTCAGATTGGGAGGGCATTAGCGATTGGCGAGATTTAGACATTATTGATGCAAGTGGTTGCTATGTTTTTCCCGCTTTCATCGATTCCCATACGCATACGGTATTCGCAAAAACTAGAGAAGAAGAATTCGTTGATAGGATTAATGGCTTAACGTACGAAGAAATTGCCTTGAAAGGGGGAGGGATATTGAATTCTGCCCGTAAATTGGAGGACCTTTCAGAAGATGAGTTGTTCGATGCTGCTCAGAAGCGAATTCAAAAAATGAAAGCATTGGGGACAGGGGCATTAGAAATAAAGTCAGGGTACGGCTTAAGCCTGGAGGGGGAGTTAAAAATGCTGCGCGTAATCAAAAGGCTCAAAGAAGCCAATACGATTCCCATTAAAGCGACCTTTCTCGGTGCACATGCCTATCCACAGGACTATAAAAATAATCACCAAGGATATATCGACCTTATCGTTGAGGAAATGCTACCTCAAATAGCTAAGGAAGGATTAGCGGATTATATAGATGTTTTCTGTGAACGGAATTATTTTTCTGTAGATGAAATGAAATACATTTTGGAGGCTGGAAAAAAGTATGGATTAATTCCCAAAGTTCACGTGAATCAATTTTCAATTTTAGGTGGGGTAGCGCAAGCGGTGGCATGTGGGGCACTCTCTGTAGACCATCTAGAGGAAGTTTCCACCGAAGATATTACTGCCCTGAAAAATAGCAAGTGCATACCAGTAATGCTCCCAGGATGCTCCCATTTTCTTTCCATTCCTTATGGCAATGCACGATTGGTAATGGACAACCAAATCCCACTGGCCTTGGCCAGCGACTTCAATCCTGGTTCAACTCCGTCCTATAATTTATTTCAAATTTGGTCTTTAGCATGTGTAAAAATGAACATGTCACCAGAAGAAGCTTTTAATGCACTGACAGTTAACGCAGCCTATGCCCTAGGATTATCAGAAAGCCACGGTAAAATTTTTGTTGGTTACAAAGGAGGAATCGTACTAACAAACGAAATCCCCTCTTTTGCATATATACCCTATTCTTTTGGGGAGAGTCACATACAACGGGTTTTTAATCTTTGAAAAAAGAACCTTACGTAACAAATTCGTAAATTCTCTGTTTTTTAGCATGAATGACCTATGAAAATAGCTTAACTTTGAGAGCTCATGAGGATTGTCATTAGTTTATTTTTTTTATTACCATTTTGCCTATTTAGTCAGACGACGTATGTTCAAAATGACAAGCAATTGCTATGGGAGATTTCTAGCCCAAAAATAAAAGAGAAATCCTATATCTTTGGAACGATACATTCAAATGACAAACGAGTTTTTGATTTAGCAGACTCCGTCTATATTTTGATGGATAAAGCTAAAATGATTGTTTTAGAAACAGATGTTTTTTCCCTTTTTAACAAAATAGACACACGAAATGCACTTCCTAAAACACAATATGATAAGAACGGAAATCCATATACTTCCAGTTTAAAAGCCTCTAAAACAGCTTATGGTGATGAGAATGGGATGCCCCAATTTTTGGATGCCTTTTTTGAGGAATATTGTTATAATAATCAAAAAACATTTTTTGCTCTTGAGAGTTACGATGCTCAGTTAAGTTTATTGGATGATGTAAACTACTCAAGTAGGCAGCTAGTCAATAAGTCCATAAATAATATGGCTCAAAATAAACTCATGGATCTTTATCTTCAAGGAGATATTCAAGGTCTCGATAAATTAACCAAGGTTTCCTTGGCCGTTGATCCGGAACTTTACCCCAAATTAATCAGTGAGCGGAACATAAGCATGTCGGGAAAATTAGACTCCTTGATCAAAAGGAAGCACTCGTTTCTTTGTGCAGTAGGTTCAGCGCATTTAGGTGGATCGGAGGGGATTATAAAATTATTACGCGATAAAGGATATCGTTTGAGGCAAGTTAGTTGGACTATAAACGAACAAGCCTCTACATTAAAAAAACGTATTCGTTCGGAGCGCGCTTACCAATATACACACCTTAAGTCAGGTGTTACAGCAGTTTTTCATGGAAAACCATACGTCGAAGAATATGTGGATGGAAGCATAAAGATGCTGTATAGAGAACTTGGCCAAGGTAATACGTATGTTGTAGAAGTTTTACCTTTAGATACCAACTTGACCATTGACGAAATTGCCGCTACATATATTGCCAGTCCACCAAATACAAAGTTCAAAAAGAGATTTATGGAAGATGGCACAGTGCAATTTGAAGGACTGAGCGATACCTATCCTGAGGGATTGAATTGGGTACGAATACAATTTAATCCGGGCTATTTTGCCTTAACCAAGGTATATGGTGGAAACAAGTTTTTACATTCAGATCGGCCCCAAAAGTTTTTCGATAAAGTTTGGTTTGAATAGCACGGTATGCCACGTATTTATGATGCTACTTTTCAGGAAAAGCTTTTAACTAATAAAATCATTTGGTTGGAAGGCCCTATCGGGGCGGGCAAGTCGAATTATGCAGCTACTATACTTGCTGAGGCGGACATGCAGTTTGAAACTATCGATTTTAAATCCAAAGAGGTGAATACCAAATTCTCTAGCCTAAATGAGCAAGAATTGAAATGGTATTTTAATCAATGCGCGGTCTATTTGTTGAAAGATGCTCAGTATTATAAAGGGCTACAAGCCTTAATTGATTTAGTATTGGCCCAAGAAATAAGTGCTACTTTGGTGTTAACTACGGCTTTTAAGGCCGGAATGAATGAGGAATTGCGAGAAGCTATTCAATGGGAGGGCTTATCTTTTTATTTCCCCCCTATGTCGTTTTATGAATTAGCAAACGCAAATGGCATGGTGTATGAGGAAAAAAACCTTGAGAACCGCCTTGTCTTTGGAAGCGTCTTCGAGCAATTCACCATGAATACAGATTATTACATTGAGCAACTAAATCAGCAATTAGAGAATATATTAACACATCAACTCGGAGTATTTGAAAGGGTAAATAAAAAGAAATCCTTATACCGATTGTTGCAACTTCTCGCACTCAGAATGGGTGAAAGTATTTCCTACAACGAACTCGGCGACATAGTAGATCTTGATAATGAAACAGTAGAAAGATACATTCAGTTGTTTCAGTCCGCCCATTTGTTGATTGTGTTACCCGCAATGTTCAATGATAAAAGATACGAGGTTAAAAAGCAACACGTAGTATACTTCATAGATAATGGGATCCGCAACGCTCTCATACAAAATTTCACGCCTTTTGAGGATCGTTTCGATCAAGAAATACTATGGAAGAACTGGCTAATTTCAGAACGATTCAAGTGGTTGCGCATCACACACAAAAATCCAAATTTTTACTTTTGGAAGTCACATACTCGTCAATTTATTGACTTAATCGAAGTTGAAGAGAATGAAGTATTTGCTATGAGGTGCACCTGGAATAAAAAAAAGAAAATTAAGGAACCCCCGTTATTTTCAGCTTATTATAATGATGTTATATTTAAGTCTATAAATCGTAGTACTTATCTAGGATTCTTAACCAAAAAATAATGAAGTTTATTCAGCGTATTGCCAAGCTAATCCAGGAGGAGAAAAAAGATTTACGTAATCTCACTATTATTCTACCCTCTCAACGAGCAGTAAAATATTTGGCAAATGCTTTAGTATCCACATACGGGGGCCCAATTTTAGCCCCGAAAATGCTTACTATTGATCAATGGATAAGATCTCACTATCCTAACACTGTGGACAACACACGTCAATTAATAAAATTATTTGAGGTTCACCAAGAAATAGAGTCGACCCCGGAATCTTTCGAAGATTTCGTGCAATGGGCAACATTGTTATTGAATGATTTCGATGACATAGACAGGTATTTATTGAATCCGCATGAGGTTTTTCAAAATTTACAAGACATCAAAGAATTAGAGGCATGGAACCTTGAGGAAAGCGAAATCTCCGTGACCCAAAGGAAATTTTTGGAATTTTGGGAAAAGCTACCTCAGTATCACCAAAAACTACAGCAGAAATTAGAGGCAATCGGTAAGATTACTTCTGCAAGGTCATACAGGTTGATGGCTGAGAAAACTCCTCAAATAGGTGAGGAAGACTACCTTATTTTTGCAGGGTTTAATGCGTTAAGTGCTTCAGAGATAACTATAATTAGAAAATTAATAAGGCTTAATAAAGCTTCGTTTTTAATTGACGCCGATGCTTATTATGTACAGGACAATATTCACGAGGCCGGTATGTTTATAAGAAAATCCATACAGTCTTTGGAGTTGAATAACCCAAGTTGGATAAACAACTCCGTGGCAGACAAACCTCTTGAGTTAAGAATTGTCGAATGTCCTCAGAAAACAGGACAGGTTAAGGTTGCAGCAGATGAACTTGCTTCGTTGACTCCTGAGGAAATAGAAAATACAGCGGTTGTATTGGCTGATGAATCTCTCATCTCTGCTCTTGTTCAAAATATCCCTTCAAATGTTGGTCAAGCCAATATAACCCTAGGCTTACCCTTGACACAAACACCAATTAAATCGTGGGTTGAAACAATTTTTCGTTTACAAGAAAATAAAAAGAGATTCAAAACAGCAGCTATTTACCACGCTGACCTCCTAGGCTTTATGCATCAAGTATTTATTTTAGCTATCGCCACAGAGAAAGAGAGGGGAAAAATGGCTGAAATAGAGTATAATACTTCCGCCAAAAATAAGGTGTTTCAAACACCAGAGAAATTGGATATTTCGAAAAAAATTAATGATATTTTGTTGGCACTATGTGTCAGTTGGAATGATGACTGGAAATTAGCCATCAAGCAAATACGTTTTCTCAACGAGCAATTGATCAATGGTTTGGGTAAAACCAATGAGTTTGAATTAAATTGCCTTCTGTCATTTGATAATGCCATAAATACTTTCAATACTATTGTGGATGAAGGACTTCCTGTAATGTCATTAAAAAGTTTTAAGACTTTATTCTACCAGCATTGGCATAAAGCAAACCTAGCGTATCATGGGAATCCTACGAAAGGATTGCAAATAATGGGAATTTTGGAGACACGTATGCTGGATTTTGAAAGACTGATCATTCTAGGTTTCAATGAAGGAAGTTTACCGACAAACAACCCGATAAAAACACTTATCCCTTTGGATTTTAGGAGTATGCTCGGACTCCCTTCAACACGAGAGAAACAAGGTGTTTTCGCTCACCATTTTTACCGATTATTGCATGAGTCGAAACACATTACGGCAACTTATACAAGTGCTTCAGATCAACTAGGAAGCCAGGAAAAAAGCAGGTATTTGCTACAACTGGAGTTGGAGTTAGCATCAAGTAATCCGCAACTTACTCTTAAGCATGAAATGTATACAGTGCCAATTCACGAAATTTCAAAAATTGAATTGGGGATTTTAGAAAAGAGCACTTTTATAATTGACAGAATACATAATTACTTTCAACGAACTATCTCTGCCTCTAGCATTAATAAATATTTGACCTGTTCTTTAGACTTCTATTACAGGTATTTAGTAGAATTTGGAGAAGATAAATCTGTTGAAGAGGATATTGAAACCCACACATTCGGTACATTTATTCACAACACTTTGGAGATTTTATATGCTCCCTATGCCAAATTTAACAAGGATGGCGATTTAGTTCATCAGCATCCACCTGCTATTACAACGGGAATAATTGATAAAATGATTCAAGATTTTCCGGACGTATTATTTCAAGAGTTTAAGGAATACTTTGATGGAGATGAAACTTTATTTCAAACGGGTAAAAACGCACTCAGTTTTGCTGTGGCTACGGAAATGACAATGAAGTTTTTACATGCTGAAAGAGACTTTGTTAAATCCTCGCCTGACCACTTGTATATAGAGCGTTTGGAGGCTAGGTTTGATACAAATTTTCAAGTTGAAATAAATGGTGAAATGAAAACTATCAACATTGGTGGTTTTATCGATAGGGTAGATAAAGTTGGCGACCGTTACCGGGTTATCGACTATAAATCAGGAAAGGTTTCAATTGAAGATGTTACTGTTAAAGTTGAGAGAGGTACAACGAAATTAAATTTCAAAACAACAAAACACGCCTTACAACTCTCATTTTATGCGCTCATGTTTGAAGAGACCTATGGGTGTTTCCCCGACGATATTTTGATAGTCTCGTTAATTAACTCCACTGGAAAATACCCTTTTCAGTCAAAACAAAACCACGGAATAGAGGAGATTGCGGAGGCGGTAAAAGATTTTGTGAAGGAAATTTATACTGAAATGGTTGATGACTCTCTTAATTTCACCCATGCAAAAAATGCTAATTATTGTCAATATTGTCGTTAGCAGTCCAAAAAGATTTAAGAAAAAAAAACCTGAAAAGAATAAAAGAAACCACGCTTAAATTCTTTTCAGGATACTGCAAGTTAAATAAAACCAAAAGTGAACAAACGCTATTGTTCAGCTTGTTAAATGACGAATTCGCTTGAAAAAAAGTTGCCTCGAAAAAAATATTTTTTTATCGGAATTTAGTATAATTCCATTTTCAGTGAAGTCCTATAGTCTTTGATTTCCTCCCTGTTAATCTTATGCTCAGCATTTTTCAGAAGATTTAATAAATACAATAGATTATCATTGTCTTCAATGTCAATAGGATATTCATTTCCTTCTTCATCCTCTTCATATTGAGCTTGGACATCGAAGCATTTATTTTCTTCAATGAATTCATACGTCAAGCGCAATACTTTTACCACTAACGGGTCTCTTTCCTGCAAAGCCAATTCACGAAGAGATTTTAAATCAGCCACTAAGTTCTTGGCTTCAGTTCCTTTCTTTTCGACGTTGGCGATTATTTCATCTAGTTTGCTATTTGCAATTGCAGTTTTCATGAGGGTGATTTTTACCCCGTAAAGGTAAAGAGTTTCCTTGAATTATCCACAATCCAATATTGGAATCATTGTATTTTTATAAAAATAGCGACTGAATTTGTTATTATTTTTGTTTATGCAATTTTATATTCAGGCGATTGGTATTGGTTTTTTGCTTAGCGTTATGCCAGGACCAATATTTTTTTCATTATTGGAAACGAGTATAACAAAGGGAATCAGAGCAGCTATATCTTTTAATTTTGGTGTACTACTGAGCGATCTCATCTATATTGTCTTTGCCTCAATATTTTTTTTAGAATTACGTTCTTTAGATTCAGGAGAACATAAATTACTGTTCAGATTTGTCAGTGGAATTATTTTTATTGGCTACGGATTATTCAATTTCTTTAAGAAAGTTGAAATTACAACCGAAAAAGGTGAAGAAAATATCATTCAAACAAAACATCACTTTTTACTTAGTCTAAAAGGGTTCATATTAAATTTTGCCAACCCATTTGTGGTATTTTATTGGTTAAGCGTTATGTCGCTCGCCCAAACTTTAACAGATTCGGAATCAGAAATGGACGTCTACTCATTTATAGGTGTGGTTTTGGCTACCTTCATTTCATTGGATTTAATGAAAATATTTCTAGCAAAAAGTTTACGCCCTCTTGTCACGAATACATTGCTAAAAGGGATTAATCAGCTTATTGGAATAGTTTTTACCGTAATAGGTTTGTTTTTAATTATTCAATACGTTAATAAATCCATGTAACATTTTGGGCAATTCAACCTTTTATCGTGATACAATGAGGCCTGTAATAATTTTTATCTTTTTCTTTATACTAGCGCTGAAGACGACTGCTCAACTGGTAGAGAAAGAAAACCTTGGTCCCAAAAATAAAATCTTTTGGGATACAGGAAATAAAAAGCTCCAAGCAATAGGTTCCTATTATATCAACGAGAATAAGATTGTCTTGAATAAAACTGAAAAGCATGGCAAATGGTCCTTTTATTCTTATGAAGGGGTGCTCGAGGAAGAGCGAATGTACTACCGCAATAGAATTCATGGTAAACAATTAACTTATTTTCCAAATGGAAAAATTAAAACGTTGACATACTTTAAGTTCAATGTACCGGATAGTTTATTTAAGGAATATGATGAAAGTGGGAAGTTACTACTTTCTGGAAGCTATATACTTGGGAGCCCTGATGGGAATTGGGAATATTTTTATCCGGATGGCACCCCAAAATCAATTGAATTTGTTCAAAATGATACTGTTTATCTCATGCATTATTGGGAGGAAGACTCTAAGCATATTCAAACCATAAAAGATGGTAACGGATACTATAAAACATACTACAACTTTGGCAGAGTAAAGGAAAACTACACGTTTCTTAATGGATTGAAATCCGGGTATTTTGAAGAGAGAACAGCTAACGGTGCCATTTCGGTTAAAGGAGAATTTATTTCCGGTAAAAAATCAGGCGAATGGGTTGTATACGGTTACGGTGGAAATATCGAAAAACGTATGCGTTATTTGCAAGATACCCTAAATGGTTTATATCAAGTATATTACAACGACACATTATTGAATACCGTGGGAAACTATTCCATGGGCAAGAAAATGGGAAGTTGGCGTTGGAACTTTCCGGATGGTAAAATCGAAATGATGGGGGAATTCTTAGATGATGCGCAACATGGCAAATGGGTATACAATTATCCTTCAGGTGCGGTATCTTATGAAGCGAAATTCGAAAAGGGAAAGAAAACAGGTAAATGGCAGTATTATTATGAAAATGGTCAGGAATACCGCGTAGGAACTTTCTCGAATGACCAAAAAGAAGGGATTTGGCAAACTTGGTACGAGAACGGAACCTTGCTTATGGCAGGAGCATACACTCATGGAAAAGAGACAGGACAATGGAAAAATTATTGGGAAAGCGGAAATGTAAAAAACCTTGCAAACTTCAAAGATGGTGTATTGAATGGCACATGGGTATCTTATAATCCAAATAATATTAAAACAGCAGAAGGATATTATAGAGACGGCTTAAAGGTAAAGGAGTGGAGAGAATATTATGATAATGGCAGATTGATGCAAATAAGCAATTATAAAATTATTACTAGGAAGAACTACTCAAAAGATATTTCTGTGATGGGGATGAAGGAAAAACTCAGCGAGCAACATGGTGCATATACAGCATTCTCACAACTGGATTATAAGATAAAGGCCCAAGGGAAATATAAAAACGGGTTAAAACACGGAGTTTTTATTGATTATTATCCAGGAGGCATTATCCCCACGGTAATCTCATCCTACAAGAATGGGAAGCTAAATGGAACCATGAGGCAATTCGGAAAACGCGGAAATTTGGTCTACGAGACTAATTTTAAAAATGGATTAAAGCACGGATGGTTGATAATTTATGACAATAGGGGTAAAGAGTCAGTGCGAAAATTATTCAATAATGGATACGAGGTATCAAGAAAAAATGAAGGGGACCAATTTTCTCCTTAATTAGATTGAATAAAATAAGTTAGTTCCTCAAAGTCATTTACGCTAAGTTGTTCGGGCCTTTCTTGTTGAAATCGCTCAGGTAATTCCCGACCATTTAAAAGTTGTTTAAGAGAATTTCGCATCATCTTCCTTCGCTGATTAAATGCCATTTTTACGACTTGAAAGAATAACTTTTCGTCGCAGTTTAGTGACTCTCTGCTATTACGAGTGCACCTAATAACTCCTGACTTCACCTTGGGTGGAGGCGTAAAAACATGCGGCTCTACCGTGAAACAATAATGTATATCGTAAAATGCCTGCAATAAAACACTAGTAATTCCATATTCTTTACTCCCTGGTTTTTCAGCCACTCGAACGGCTACCTCTTTCTGAAACATACCCATGATTTCGGGAATCCGATTCCGGTGTTCTAGGCATTTGAATAAAATCTGTGTTGAAATGTTATAGGGGAAATTACCCACAACCGAAAAATTCACCCCAGGATAAAAATCATCTGGATTTAAGCGCAAAAAATCACCACTGAGAATCTGTTCTTTTTTATCAGGAAATTGTTTGTGTAAATATGCCACGGATTCATGGTCAATTTCCATTAACAAGACATGTAAGTCTTGTTGATTCAATAAATACTTAGAAAGGGCACCCATCCCCGGCCCAATCTCCAAAACGTTGTGACAGCCTCCATGACGCGTAAACTGATTAGCGATTTTTTCGCAAATACTTTCATCGTTCAAAAAATGTTGTCCTAAATGTTTTTTTGCTCTGACATTCATGGCCTAAACTCTTCTATAACGGTTAGGTAAGTTCGAAATGCAGCAAATCTTCCTTCGTATCGTTGCTGGTGTTCGGCTTGAAGTTTTGGAGCAAAATGCAATTGGTAATCATCTAGTGTGGCTTGTTCAGCACATAAATACATCACAGAAAAACTAAGCCCCCCATCTTCCTCACCGTGGATTTTTGATAAACGAGCCTCAAGAAAACAACCCGTGGCCAAAATATTGGGTATGTGCAGCGTTTTCATCCAATGCAACCACTCCTCCACAATGGATGAATCAATAGAAACAGTAACGTTGTAAATAATCATACTCAAAGGTATCTATTAATCACGATACACCTCTCATGTAGGTATTTTATGTCGTATTTTTTACAATACATAATTTGGAATTACATTTTTGAGTGTTCGCAATCGTACCAGTAAAATACTTAAATGTTGAAAATCAATAATTTAATCGAAGCGAGAGCTATTTTGTGAATATTACCGAACAATCTTCAGCCTTGAATTCCTTGGTTTTAGCTACTGAACTGAAACCCTTAATTTTTAAAATTTCTGCAAGAACATTTTTAAAAAATTTCAGTTTCAGAAAGGAGTTAAAATTGTTCGCTACGAGTTGTAAATACATGTTTAACAATAACTTGCGAACAAAAAAAAATTCAGAGCCTTGATTTTTTGATTCTTTTTCATCAAGGAAAAAGAATGGCAAATGAAAATATTAACTCAATTTGGGATTTTCATTAGGATTAGAATTTTAACTATTGGTGGTAAGAAAGCGCACACTCAAATTACATTTCTTTAAACTCAAAACATTAGAACAAAAATATGTACATTTGACAGAACATTAAATTTCGAAATCATGAGAAAACTATTACTATCTTCTTTTTCTATAGGATTTTTATCCTTAGCCGCTTCTGCACAACCACAGTGTACTCCGGATCCTCAGTACGCAGATTCAGTATATGGTGCATGGCCAGACACCGTCACTAATTTTCCTGCAGCTCAGGCCAACGTCTATTATGAAGCGGTATTAAATTTTAAAGCTCCGGCAGAAGTTACGGCTGACTTAGATCCATCTGGACAATTTGTTGGCTCGCCTATTCAATCGTACAGTGTAAGTGATGTTGTTGGTTTACCAGCTGAGTATCTTTACAGTTGTAGCAATACAAATTGTAGTTTTACTGGTGGCACACAAGGATGTGCAACAGTATATGGTACGACAGCAACTCTAGGAACATACGGAGTAGAGATATTCATTGATGTAACTGTTTTGGTAACTCTATTTCCTGGGTTGCCTCCAACACCTGTGACACAATCTACCTCTTTCCAAGGTTACAAGATAATAGTTTCAAACAACACTGGAACTATCGATGAAAACGGAGCATCACTTCTTTCAGCATATCCTAATCCATCGAAAGACAATGTGTCTATTAACGGTTTGCAAACCTTAATTAGTGCCTCAGAAATTTCTCTCTCTAATGTGGAAGGAAAAATCTTGGCAAAGAGAAATGTTGGAGATAATGTAGAGAACTTTGATATGAGTGATCTTAATGCTGGAATTTACTTCGTGAATATTACACACGCGAATGGATTTGAGTCTATCAAAATCATTAAAGAGTAAAGCTGAAATATACTAAGAGTTAAAGGCTGTCTGAAAAGATGGCCTTTTTTATGCCTATTTGTGAATGGCGTATAGAACAGGTCTGCTTGGACTGGCATCATTTTCAAAGGGGGCAACCTGAAGTTCTAATATATATTCTCCGTCAGGTATAGTATTGGGGACAAAGATCAATTCGGTTATTGATCGAGTAAAGTCAGGGGTTTCAGGATATTTCCAAAAAGCATGATGAAAAGCTAATTTCCCTTCATCTTCTTCTCGATCAACTGAAGGTAAATCCACCAATAAATGTTTGATATTCAGGGAATCCAAAACAAGAATTACATCAAGGTCGAAATAAGTTGGGTTTGTATTGGAATAATTTCGAGACAATTTTGACAGATCATTTGGTAGCGTTCGAATCAGCAAGGCTTCAGAGTATGCTGAATTAATTTTATTTTCGAGGTGCTTGCCAAATATTACAGAGTCACCATTTTCCGTAAGTTCAGGAGTCAAAGTAACTAAACTAGCTTTCCAAAAAAAAGATTTCAGGTGACTGTTAATTGAATGAACATCTTTGGCTATATGCCCCAAGCACTCTGTATGTGTTCCGTGGCCATGTGGGTTGAAAAACACATCACGGAAATTTGTAGAACCACCTTCTGCCACAGAGCCAATAAATCCATGTGCCCTGACGATTTCAAATTTGGGGGGGTCGACATACCAAGCACTTACATTTTGTCCATCAGAATTTACAGGAATTGATACATCCATAGGAAATGCTGTATCGATGTAATGTAAATCGTCTAAATGCAACCTCATATCTTCAAATTTAGGTCAAATTTATCATTGATAGACTCCCATATCGCTATTTGTTAAATTCCTTTTGTTGAAATTCCCTTCTAAGAATACGTTTTCCTTCCACTTAGCGTTTATCTTTGCATCATGGAACAGAATCAGGACCGACTAAAAGAAATTATTTCCCATGCGAAGGAATATGGCTTCGTTTTTCCCTCATCGGAGATTTACGATGGCTTGGCAGCAACATACGATTATGGGCAGCTTGGTTCAGAGCTAAAGAATAATATAAAGACCTACTGGTGGAAGTCTATGGTTCAAATGCATGATAACATAGTAGGAATTGATGCAGCAATTTTCATGCATCCAACCACTTGGAAAGCTTCTGGACATGTCGATGCGTTCAATGATCCATTAATTGATAACAAGGATTCTAAAAAAAGATACCGCGCCGATGTACTTTTAGAAGAACATATCGAGAAAATTAGACAAAAAATCTATAAAGAAGTTGAAAAAGCTAGAAATCGTTTCGGAACTGAATTTGATGAAGCTCAATTCGTAGCAACTAATCCAAATGTTCTTCGAAATCAAGAAAAAATTGAGTCGATTGAAGCTAGAATGAAAAGCGCATTGGAGTCCAATGATTTAGAAGGGGTTCGGCAACTAATTATTGACTTAGAAATCGTTTGTCCTATTTCGGGATCAAAGAATTGGACGGAAGTAAGACAATTTAATTTAATGTTTTCTACTGAACTCGGATCAGTTGCAGGAGATGCCGCTACCATTTATCTCAGACCCGAAACTGCTCAAGGTATTTTTGTGAACTTTTTAAATGTCCAGAAGTCAGGAAGGTTAAAAATACCCTTTGGAATTGCGCAGATAGGTAAGGCATTTCGAAACGAAATTGTTGCACGCCAATTTATTTTTAGAATGCGCGAGTTCGAACAAATGGAAATGCAATTTTTTGTTCGACCGGGTCAGGAAATGGAATGGTACGACTATTGGAAAGAAGCCCGTATTAAATGGCATAAAAACTTAGGATTGGGAGACACGATGTATCGCTACCACGACCACTTGAAATTAGCGCATTATGCAAATGCTGCGTCCGACATTGAGTTCAATTTTCCTATGGGATTTAAAGAACTTGAAGGAATTCATTCTCGGACCGACTTTGACTTAAAGCAACACGAGAATTTTTCGGGAAAAAAATTACAATTCTTCGACCCCGAACTCAACCAAAGTTATATTCCATATGTCATAGAAACTTCTGTTGGATTAGATAGACTATTTTTAGCAGTATTGAGCGCATCGTTAAAAAATGAAGTGCTTGAGGATGGCTCTGAGCGCACGGTTTTGAGTATTCCAGCAGTTTTAGCTCCCTATAAAGCCGCCATTCTGCCTCTAATAAAAAAAGATGGGCTACCAGAAAAGGCCAGAGAAATTCATAAAGCTCTTCAACTGGAATTCAACGTACAATACGATGAAAAAGATGCAATAGGGAGGAGATACCGTCGACAAGATTCAATAGGAACGCCATTTTCAATTACTGTGGATCATGAAACACTAGAGAACAACACCGTTACCATTCGGAATAGAGACACTATGCTGCAACAACGCGTGGACGTGGTGGAATTGGTAAATATTATCTCGAAGGAGGCAAGTTGGAAATCAATTTTAGAAAAATTGTAATTTGAAGAGATTTCCTGCCTTTTCCTTTTTTATTTTTTTGACGTTTTCTGCGACTGCCCAAATGGTATTAAACCAAGAAGGTCAGGCATTCACCGACATACCTTATTTTAACTTAGCGTTTGTTCGCGCGAGTGGTTTGAAATCGCTAGAGGGAAAAGTATCCATAAAAAAACCAGGAGAAATAATCAAAGAAACCAAAGATTTTTACCGAATTGAATTTGATAGTATTGGAAGAGTCGTAAAAATATTGGAGACAAAAACTGAGGATGATAAAAGAGATACAATTTATCAATCCTTTCAATATAATGAAAAAGATAAATTACTCTATTACGGAAAATTTGAATCTGGGGGATTAACAGCCAACTATTTTATCTTTAACGAGGAAGGGAAAATTGTCAAATTGGAACAAAGAAAGGATATTATCAATAAAATTGGTGAACTGGAAAAAACAGTACTGGTAAATTCCGAAATGTACACTTACCAAAAATTACCTATCGGGGAAAAGAAAATTTACTTAAATAGTTATAATTTACCGTACATGGAGGAAACGGAAGAACGCAATAGTGACGGTTATTTACTGACAAGAATCCAACGGCTAAAAATGGCTGATGCACAGCAGGTAAAAAAATTTTATTACAATGAAAAAGGTTTACTTAAGGGCCTTGCAGTACATTATAACAATTCCGAGAAACCAATTGAAGAACAATTATTTCGTTACGACGATTTAGGGAATTTGATAGAAAAACACTCTCACAAATCCGGAATTTTTGTCGAAGATTTACAATTAGTATATGACCCCAAAACCGCTTGTTTAAGCTCTTTCATTCAGTTGAATAAATCAACGGGTATTATGAAAATTGTGCGCTTAAATCAGATTAGCTATCATTGAAGTTTTACTTTAACAGTATTTTAACTTTCGGCTTAAAACGTTTAATATCTATTAGTTTTGAATATCTTAGATGACTTATCATTGGTGATGTTAACTTTTTTATAGACTTTTGGCATAATAATGGTAAAATCCTCAGTATTAAAATACTTGACATGAAACATATCTACTTTTCGCTAATTTTTATTTCCTTATCAATCGTTACATTCTCTCAGACTATGCGTGTTGATTATGACAATGCATCTAAATGGTTTTTAGGATTTAACGCCGGAGGGACATGGCATTCAACAGACGTGAAAAATCAGGTTGGTGGCGCTTGGGGTTTGACCTTGGGGAAAACCTATAATTATAATTACGGCCGTCCCCTAACCTTTGATATACGGGGCCGATACTTAACGGGAAATTGGTATGGACAAGACACCGATTCTTCTGCTTTGAGTGGATTATCTTCTGACGCTGCCCTTTATGACTATCAGACAACCCCAGGGTATACGTATCACAATTTTAAATCGAAGATCCATCGCCTATCACTTGAATTAGCTATTCACTTGAATGCTATTACCCAACGAACAGGTTGGGATCCTTACGTTTTCGGTGGTGTTGGTTTTACATGGAATCAAAGTAGAGGAAATTTAACTGATTCAAGTGAAATATCTTTAGGTGCGGACCCTTATGCATACGGAACAAACGGTTTAGGCGGGATTAATTTTGATGATAGTTACGAAACAAATTTAGATGGCTATTCAAAATACCAAGTGAATTTTATGCCAAGCCTCGGTTTTGGATTAGGGTATCACATTGGAAAAAGAACAACATTTGGTATAGAGCACAAAACCACCTTTACCTTGGCTGACGAATTTGACGCTGTTCAAACGGATTTCCGCTCTAAACAAGACTTGTATCATTATACATCTCTATACTTACAATTTCGTTTTAGAGGGCGTGTAAATGGAGATTACGGTGGAACTAGCAATTCCGACGATAATACAAATGGTTTTACCTCGAATTGTCCGGATCCGGTTGTAACAATTGCCACTTCCTCGAACCTAACGGTAACCAATCCGCAATTTGATATTGACTTCAGGGCTACTGAAATTGTATCACAAAATGCCATTCAAGTCCTAAATGGAAATAATGTTCCGGTATTTTTTAATTTTAATACGTCTACAAAAAAAGGTAGTGCATCTGTTACCCTTAGCCCGGGGGTAAATACTTTTACGATTAAAGCTCGTAACCGATGTGGCACCGATTCTAAAACGTTTAGTGTAATATTTAATAATTGTAGCCTTCCTGCGGGCACTTATACCAACCCAAATCCTTCAGGAGCGGTCGTAAGGTCTCAATCATATGTATTGGGAGCAATTGTAAGCGGAGTGCAAAGTAAATCTTCTATTCGCATTTTTGCCAATGGCACCTCATTGAATAATTTCTCATACAATAGTCAAAATGGAGTTATTCAAGCGAATGTTAGCTTGAATGTTGGCGTGAATAATTTCAGAATTGAACTTAACAATGCTTGCGGTAACGCTACGTTAGAATCAGTAGTAACCTATGATAATTGCACAGTCCCCACAGCAATTTTCTTAAATCCATCAGCTACAGGTACAACAATTAGTTCGCAAAATCTTGAGTTTAGAGCCAATGTAACTGGAGTTACAACAAACCAACAAGTCAACTTGGATATAAATGGCCTTGCTGTTCGGAATTTTTCAATCTCTAACGGAGTGCTTACTGCCAACCTGTCTCTGTCTGTAGGACAAAATACCATCACCCTGCGAGTGAACAATGTTTGCGGTTCGGATACTAAAGTCACAACAATAAATTATCAAACATGTAAATCACCCGTCATAACAGTCACAAGTCCATCGAACAATAAGAAGGTGACCACATCCGCTTTGAGACTGCAAGCCAAAATAGAGAATATTCAGGCCAAAAATAATTTGAAAATACAATTGAATGGAACCGACATCACCAATTATTCATTCACAACAATCAACAATGGCGCAAAATCAGCAGATACCTACTTAACGTTAAGTGCAGGATTGAACATTATTACCATTTCTGCAAACAATAATTGTGGAACGGATGTCGAAACAATTACTGTTGATTATGATAATTGTTTGGCACCAACTGTTGACATCACAAGTAGCGGCTCTGAAACAACTAATAATTCTTACGAATTGTCTGCTTCGATAGGTAATATGGCGAACGCAGTAGGGATTACAGTGAGTAGAAATGATCAAGAAATAGGATTTAATTTTGCTAATGGTCAGCTATTCAGTGCGGTTTCCTTGCTGCCTGGCGTAAATACCTTTTTGATAAAAGCTAACAAGACTTGTGGTTATGCGTCCAAAACAATCACTGTTAATTACCAGGATTGCCAAGGTCCGACAGTTAGTCTTGTTCAACCATCAGCAGGCATTACAGTCAACTCTTCGCAATATTTGTTCACTGCAAACGTGGCTAATGTGAATACTTCAAATCAAGTAATTGTAACATTGAATAATCAAGTGGTAAATCCGACCCTAGTTTCCGGAGTCGTTTCAGGAAACTTGAATCTGTTAGAAGGATTGAATACTCTGTCTATTAAAGTAAGCAACACCTGTGGCATGGATGTAAAAACGGTTACTATAACACGTGTATCATGCACACCTCCTGTTGTATCTATCACTAACCCTTCACAGAACGCAACGGTTCTTCGACCTGGATTGGCTTTTGAGGCGACACTTCTAAACGCTGCATCATATACTATGACGTTGAATGGACAGGCAGTATCTGCATCAAGAAATGGAAATTTACTTAGTGTGAACCTGTCTCTTATTCCGGGGGCTAATATTATCTCTTTATCCGGAGTTAACGCTTGTGGAAATGACACGGAAACGGTAACTATTATCTATAACAATTGCGTTGCACCAGTCATTACAATCAATACTTCCGGGGCTAATCAAACGGTAAGTTCTAGCGTTTATAACTTTTCCGCTACGGTAACAAATTCAAGTCAAAGCTCGATAGCATTCACCCTAAATGGTATGCAAAGTCCATTTTCTTTTTCTTCGAATATTCTAAGTGCTAGTCTTGTTTTAAATGAAGGAAGGAATGTAATCGTTATTTCAACAACAAACGCCTGTGGTACAGACACAAAAACACTATCGATTAATTACCAGGCACCAATAAATAATAATGGATCAACCACGGGTAACGGTGGCAGTTCTTCTGGAAATGGTTCCGGTTCTACGGGCACTGAGTCGGGGACGGGTAATGGTGGTAGTTCTTCTGGGGCCGCTTCAGATTCTACAAGCACTGGGAGTGGTAACGGTGGTAGTTCTTCTGGAAATGGTTCGGGCAACGGTAACGATAATGGCAATAATGGACACGGCAACAACGAAGATGGAGTAGATGTATCGAATCCTGGTCAAGGTGGTGGTGGTCCCAACGGCACTCCAGACCAAAGCGGAAATGTTGATGATGAAACAACTGGTAATGGCGCTGCAACTGGAGCAGGAGGTTCAGGAAATAATGGAAACGGTGGTAATTCTTCTGGAAATGGTTCCGGTTCTACGGGCACTGAGTCGGGGACGGGTAATGGCTCATCCAGTAATGGTGGTAGTTCTTCTGGTGCCGCTTCAGATTCTACAAGCACTGGGAATGGTAACGGTGGTAGTTCTTCGGGAAATGGTTCGGGTTCCAACGGTAACGGTAATGGCAACAATGGACACGGCAACAACGAAGATGGAGTGGATGTATCGAATCCTGGTCAGGGTGGTGGTGGTCCCAACGGCACTCCAGACCAAAGTGGAAATGTAGATGATGAAACAACTGGTAATGGCGCTGCAACTGGGGCAGGAGGTTCAGGAAATAATGGAAACGGTGGTAATTCTTCGGGAAATGGTTCCGGTTCTACGGGCACTGAGTCGGGGACGGGTAATGGCTCATCCGGTAACGGTGGTAGTTCTTCTGGGGCCGCTTCAGATTCTACAAGCACCGGTAATGGAAACGGTGGTAGTTCTTCTGGAAATGGTTCAGGCTCCACAGGTAGCGGTAATGAAAACAATGGACACGGCAACAACGAAGATGGAGTAGATGTATCGAATCCTGGTCAAGGTGGTGGTGGTCCCAACGGCACTCCAGACCAAAGTGGAAATGTAGATGATGAAACAACTGGTAATGGCGCTGCAACTGGGGCAGGAGGTTCAGGAAATAATGGTGCCGGTGGTAATTCTTCGGGAAATGGTTCCGGTTCTACGGGCACTGAGTCGGGGACGGGCAATGGCTCATCCGGTAACGGTGGTAATTCTTCTGGAAATGGATCAGGTTCTACGGGTAGCGGCAATGGCAACGGGAGTAATTCTTCTGGAAATGGTTCAGGTTCTGCGGGTAGCGGTAACGGTAACGATAATAATTGCACGGCACCAACGATCTTTGTTCCTGATTTTAGGGGTGGAGCAGTAACTTCCAATCCCCAATTTTCTTTTACGGGATCAGTATCCGGATATTCCTTCAATGGCGCAATTAATATCATTTTCAATACCAATCAAATCCCGGTCACAGTGAACTCAAATGGCTCATTTACTGTCAGTGTAGTCTTAAATACGGGGATAAATGTTTTTATGATTAGCGCCACCAATGATTGTGGTACAGATACTAAATCAATTAATGTAGAATTAGTTACGGGAAACCTACAAAACAATAACGGTGGAGGAAATAACCAAGGGAGTGGTCAAAAGTCCTCACAATCTGGAGAAAAGAATACCAACAACTCTCAAGTAAAACCTACTACCAATGTGAAAGAAACACAAGAAACGAAAAGCCCTAATGGTAATGCTGATAAAGGGGCTCAAACGAATAAACCTGCTGTAAAGCCAACTGTCACTAATAAACCCACTGTAAAGCCAACTGTCACTAATAAACCAGGACAAACCGAATCTAAGCCTAAACCGAGTGGAGGCAAAGAAGAAAAACCAAAGCAAAACACTCCTACAGAAGTCAAGCCTAAAGTGGGTCCTAAGGTAAATGAAACAAATAAAGGAGGAGGGAAATAAGCGCCTTTTTTATTCAGTATTTATTAGTATTTTTCTTTATTTTTCCTATCTTCGCACTCTTAAAATTTAAGTTATGGCGATTATTGGAAAAATCCGTTCAAAATCTAGTTGGATTGTAGCAGTTTTGGGACTAGCTTTACTTGCATTCACCTTTGATTTATGGAAAGATGTATTCTTGAGTTGGTTTGGTAAGGCTCCTGTCAGCATAGGTACTGTGAAAGGTGAGGATGTTGATGGAATGAAATTCGAAGCGTTAAGACGTTACCAAAACGATAGATTTCTTCTACTTACTGGTCGAAACCCACAAGAGAAGGAAATAGAATTTTGGTATGATGAAGCATGGAAAAGATTTACTGATTCCATTGTTTTGTCAAAAGAATACGAGGCCCTTGGTATTGAAGTTTCTGAAATGGAATTAAATGCCTACTTCAATGCTACAAATGGCTTCAAAGGTCTACCAGACCTAGTTAGTTTAGAGGCAAATCCTCAAAATAATAATGGACAGCCACAACAAATTTTACCCTCCGTTTTTAAAGATAAAACAACAAATACGTATACTCAAAAGTCGGTTTCTGAAGGAAAAGAAGTGTTAAAAAAATTGAAAGCGGATAAAACGGAACAAGGACAAAAACTTTGGTCCATTTTTCAAAACGAATACAAACAACTGAGAGTTCGTGAAAAATATATGCAAGTATTGACTCAAGGAATATATACGACGAAACTAGAGCTTGAGGACAGAGTAGAATCTAAGTCAACAACTAAAAATGTATCTTATATCCTACGAAATTTTAACGAAATACCTGACGAACAAGTGAAAGTTAGTGATAATGAGCTCAAAGCATATTTCGAGAAACATAAGGGCGACCTGAAATATCAAGTTGAAAAAGCTAATCGCGAATTACGCGTTGTTTCACTGAACATTGTTCCTTCCGGAAGCGATTCTTCAGCTTTCAATAAAGATATTGCGAAAATTAAGAGTTCATGGTTAAAATCGAAATCCGATTCAGCCTTTGTAATGAGAAACTCTGATAGAGCTTTTTATTTTAACGATAAAAGAGCTACCGCGGTGCCCGAGGGAAGTGAAAAAGCACAAATGGGTTACCAAACCTTTCCAGTAGATTATGATTTAATTTTTAAAAGTGCTAAAATTGATTCAGTTGTTGGGCCATATAAATCTCAAGGATTTATGAATATTTCAAAAGTAGTAGGATTTACTCCTTCCAAAATAAAAGTGCGTCATATATTTATTTCAACGGCAGGTTTAGATGCCAAAGCATCAAAACCGAAAAAAACTTTGGCCGACAGTTTATCGAAAATGGTGAATCCAAGTAATTTCGCACAATTTGTTACTAAATATTCTGACGATCAAAAATCTAAAGCTGATAGTGGCTTGATAAAGGTCCCAATGAATAATAATGTGCCTTCTGGAGATCTAATTTCAGGAGATATCATTGTTTTAGGATACGATAAATTATTGGCCGATTATTGTGAAACAGGAAAAGTGGGGGAAATCACAAAAATTGAAACACCAGCAGGCATTCATATAGTACAAATAATGGAGCGTGACGAGAATAAATTCCCTTTACTGGTAACGATTTCAAAAACGTTTGAGCCTTCGAAAGAGACGTATCAAAATAAAGAAGATGAAGCCTATAACTTATTAACCAAACTTTCAGACGCCGTCTCTAAGGAATCTTCGAATGAGAAAAAAATTGAAAAGTTTAGTCAGATGGTGCAGGAAGCAAGAAATTATGCACAACCAATTTCTATTGAGGACGATAATATCAGCTACACTAAAAATCCAAATCTTTACAGTTTTCAGGAGTCAACTACCACAAATAAACTCATAGAATTAGCTTATGGAGGTGGTGGTGTCGGTAGTTTTGACGAATATCCAGTACTTGACGGTGATAGATATGTTATCGCAATGCTTTCAGCTATTAAACCAAAAGGAGAACAAGCCTATGTCGATGTTAAACAAACTATGGAAACGGAACTCATAAAAGAAAAGAAAGCAAAACTATTGAAAGCTCAACTGGCCCTATCTGGTAAAACGGTTTCAGAAATAGTAACGAAAAGTGGTAACGCTTTGTTAGCTACTGTTGCTGACGTTTCTTTCAGTGGTGGAACGGGTGGCGCACTAGACAGCGAACCTGAAGTGGTAGGCGCTATTTTTGGTGGATTAAAAGACGGGGCATCTACACTTCCTATAGTGGGAAATAACGGAGTATATATGGTTCAGTTGAACAAAACTTCTAAAAATCCTATTGCAGCGAATTACAAATCTGAGAAGGAAAACCTTATTCGAGAAAATCAAGTAGCTATCGATTACCGAGCCATTCAAGGACTAAGAAAATTGAGTGATATTAAAGACCGTAGGGCTCTAGTTGACTTGAAATTATATAAAAACGATTAGTCTGACTAAAAATAAAGTAAGAGAGAGGTTTAAAGTTTTACGGCATCGCCTGTCAGCCGAACAGAACAATTATTTATCTCAACTTACCATAATAAACTTAATTAGGGATATTTCTTTCAAAGGAAAGACAGTTGCTTTTTTTCTCCCTATAAGTCATCATGGCGAATTCGATACTTTCTCGCTAATTAAACACGCTCAAGAGCAGCAGGCAAAATTATGTTTTCCAAAAACTAATTTATCAACTTGGGAAATTAGTTTTTTCCAATTAGACGATTTAACCCAAACCTCGGTCAATGCAATAGGAATAACGGAGCCGAATTCAGACGTGTTGACGGAGCCTCAGACTATTGATATATTTATCACTCCTCTATTAGCGCATGATAGTCGCGGTTTTCGAATTGGTTATGGAAAAGGGTGCTACGATCGATATTTTACTCAATGTAATCATACCCATAGGAAAGTAGGCCTTACTGTATTTGACCAACCAACAGAATTTGAATGTGTGGATAAAACAGATGCAAAACTAGATGTTTGTTATACCCCATTTTCAACGTATATTTTTAAATAACGAGTGTTTTTAAGGATTTCTGTGAACCCCTATAATTTGGTCCACGTTTAGTTAATTGCACGAAGAATTTCAAGAATTCTTGAAATAAATTATTGAAGGAATTTATCGTAAAAATCAGAATTAAGGTACATCTTCCCGTCTAATTCAATGTGTTGGATATCTAAGGCAGAGAAAAGGCGTAAAATCACCCTTCTCCCTTGCGCATCTGATTGAATCATTTTGATAGATATTTCCTCCGTCTTTTCTGAGTACGAAGCAGAAAAATAAACCGTATAATACGAGGCAAGTTTGCTTACTTGCTCACTTGTCAGTCCAGCGACTTTAAATACGAAATCACCAATTTCTTTACTTTTTACAAATTGTTCCTGATTATTAAGTTTGGCAATTTTAGCTTCTTGACCAAAAGAAAGATTCATCCAAAGGCAAATTATAAAGAACAAAGAGGTTTTGAAGAGTGCGGCTATTTTCATGTCAATTTTTTCATAAATGTAGAAAAAATTCTCAATTTTAGAAAATGAAAGAATTGAGAGCATATCTAAATACTCCAAATTTAGAGGTGGGATGCGATGAGGCGGGAAGGGGTTGCTTGGCTGGGCCTGTTGTTGCAGCAGCAGTGATACTAAATCCAGAGGTAATAATTGATGGCCTGAATGATTCTAAAAAAATTAACGAGAAAAATAGAAAATTGCTTTCAGACGAAATAAAGAGTAAAGCAGCGCATTTTTCTATAATTTTTGTTGATAATAATCGTATTGATGAGATAAACATTTTAAATGCAAGCATCGAGGCTATGCACCTCTGTATATCCGATTTAACGATAATTCCAAATCACATTATCGTTGATGGCAATAGATTTAAGCCGTACGGAGAAATTCCTTACACTACCATAGTAAAGGGTGATGAAAAATTCCAAAGTATTGCTGCAGCATCTATACTTGCAAAAACAGCACGAGATGCATACATGTTGGAAAAGCACCTGTCTTTTCCTTTTTATGATTGGAAAAATAATAAGGGATATCCAACTATAAATCATAAAAGGGCTATTGAAAAATTTGGATTATCACCTTTGCATCGTCTAACTTTTAAAAATTCTCTAACTGCCAAACAGCTTAGACTTTTTGAGTAAACAACGAGTTGTTGATTTAAAAATTCTTTTTCTTCGTATACCGCAAAAAACCGATTTACTTTTGAGGTTGATATGAAGAGTCGGATTTTTTTACTAGCCATCATCATTGTTTGCCTCTCATGGATCGCTTATGTTTCCTATGATATTGTATCTAAGCAAAATGCAATTAATTTCACTGAGTACTTTTCTGCGGAAGATGGGAGAGTTGTTGTTATTCATCATGCCGACGAGGTAAATTGGCAAGAGAATAACCTTCAAGCTTTGGCAGAAAATAGACAAATCATTGAGTCTATAAAACAAAAAATGCCACAGAGCGCCTCTGTCTTTATCAGTGAAAAGAGATCATTATTAGTTATCCAAAAAGCAGACAATTGGAGACGTGAGGAGGTTAATCAATTATTTACGTCGGGTATTTTTCCCTTTGAAATGAAAGGTTCAAATAGATTTACTTTTGGAAAATATTCAGGTGTTGTGTCAGATAACCAAATTTTGCTCCATAAACTAGATAATCTGACATTATCCGGAGTTCCATTGGAGCCCGACTCAAAGAGTAGTTTTTCTCTGATTTACTGGGAGAATAATGACCTCATTTATGAGGATGTTTATTGCAGAAAGGATAAAAATATAACTTACAAAAGGTACCCAAATAACAAGGAATTAAAACAATCAATTGATGATAAACAAAAATTTTCAGGAAATATTCCCTCTAACTTTGACCGATACGAATTTTACAGTCTTGAAGAATTTGGAATTATTGATAGTTCGTTTTTAAAGACGGTCTTTAAGGAGATTATTTCAACTGGACTAGTAATTGTTGAAAAAGATGAGCAGAAAGTAGTGCTATTTGACTTTAAAGAAAACCAACTCCCTATTCAATCCATTAATGAACGTTTTGGTTTTGAAGAAAATAATGAAGACTTTGCGGAATTTGATTCCTTGGTTTTTAGTACTAAAGTTGACACTTTGGGTCGAAAATTATATGTGGCACAATTTGAGGATTTTGGTGTGATATCCTATGATAAGTCATACTTTGATGAGGTGGTTACAGATGTTAATTTGGGAAAGTCACTGTCCATGGATTCAAAGAAGATGGATCAACTCTACGGCGATTTACCTTTGAATGTCTCTGTAAGGATTGTAGATAGTGTGATGTGCTTTGCTAAAACACATGTCGGCAATCAAACCATTGAAACCATAGTTAAAAGAAAGTCTCTGCTCTCTAATGAATCTTTGAAGGATGTCAAAGATTATTTCTCTATGAATCCTGGTGAAAGAGTACTAGGATTTGGTTCTTTTGACGAAAGAGGAAATTGCATGGTATTCACAGAATCAAAAAAATTACATGGTTACCTGAATGGATTAAAAAAGTGGACACAAGACCTCTCGGAAATACCTTCTTCCATTGAATTAAGTCTTTGTAGGAAGTACCTCATTGTGAATTTGGCAAATGAAGCTCGAATATATCCAAAAAACGGCACCTTGCTAGCTACACTTCCTAAATCGCCATTAATTGAACCCGTCATTATTAGTATGAATGGTATTGATATTGCCTTTACTGTTAATGGCCAGAAATTTATTGAATATCAATTGAACGGGGTCGTAAATAAGCAATTCGTTATAAATGAAATTATAAATGAAGTGGTTTATTCAAAAGAACTAGGAAAAGTTTTGTTACTCACAAATACAGGATATTATTCGTACGATCCAAGAACCAAGAAGTCACCCAAGAAATTAGAACTGGGAAAAACATTCACCTCTCTAGGCAGAAATGCAAGTAATTGCCTTGTTCATCAACAAGGAAATTCACTGACTTGGCTCAACTACAGCAATGGACAGCTTAAATCAATCGCTATTCCAAACGTGAAGATTCACGACATTTTAGAAACCCCTCAAGGTGCCGCAATAGTTATTTCCTCCGGCAATTCTATTCAAGCGATTTTGGTAGATGGTCAATTACTCTGGAAGCAAACTTTTGAAGGCACTGAAATTAGCAAAATTATAACGGGAAGAAATTCAAAAGGCATTTCTATACTCTGTGTACTCGATGCTCTTGAAAATCAATCATATATTCTTGATGCGAAGGGTGCATGGTTGTCACAAAATACTTTGCATGCAGAAAAGGATATAAAAATCACTACTTTTGGTGCTGACGGATATTCCATTAGTACATTTTTAGGATCCTACGTCGTTCAATATAACCGATAATTTATATGAAAAGAATATTCAATTTAGTTTTTTTATTTGCACTGACATTTGGAGCGAAAAGTCAAAATTATTTAGGTGTAAATACAAGCAATTATGCGGGTGTTATGGGTAACGATATAAATCCAGCCAGTTTTGTTGACGGGAGATTTAGCTTTGACTTAAACCTATTCAGCACAAATGTTAATGTATATCAGAATTTTGGTTATTTCGATGCTAAGTATATGCGCGATGCACAAACTTCTAGATTCGGGGATAATTATTGGTGGATAAAATCATTTGCTGACACTATTTTCGAGGGATGGGGTGCACAACCTTTTGAACAATTTAATTTGGAGCCATTCAGTGAAGGAATCATAAAGCACCTTTACGACACCCTTACTAAAAGTCCGCGAGGGATTTACATGAATTATCAATTCGACTTATTGAATTTTGCTTTTCACGTCACTCCTAAAATATCGCTTGGGTTTAATGCAAAATTAAGGTCTATTACAAATATTGACAATATGGACCCCAAGCTAGCTGTATTAGCAGAGTCCGGATTAGATACGAGTGATCTGTGGGGAAGAACCTTACCTGAGGAATTATTGAACTTGAATCATATGACATGGACAGAATATGGCTTGAATTATGGTCAAGTACTCAAGGATGAAAACGAGCACTTTTTAAAAGTAGGCGCGGACCTTAAATACATGCAGGGTTATACCGCAGCATACGTATATACCGACAACTTTAAGTATGGTCTCGTGGATGAAGATACCTCCTTCTTTTTGCAAGGGGATTTCGCCTATGGGTATTCAAATAATTTTGATAATCTTGTGGCTGGCGATATAGAAATGAATGCACTCGGTTTGCCCAGACCTTCTAGTCGGTCAGGTTATGGGGTTGATTTAGGGGTGGTTTATGAATGGAGACCGAAGTATAAAAAATATAAATTTGACATGGACGGAGAGTCAAATTTATGGATGAAAAACAAAAATAAATATGATCTACGCGTGGGCGCTTCTTTACTCGATTTAGGTGCTTTACGATTCACTAAAGGAGGTCTCAGCCGAGATTTTTCCGTTAATGTCAACAGAAAATTTGACCTGAATCAGTTCGAAACAGCAAATAGTCTTATAGGTTTCGACGAAATAATTGACTCCTTGATCACTTCATCTTTAGATCCCACGGAGTGGGTGGCAGGAGAACGTGATACTTCCTCAACTTTTTGGGTACAGACGCCATCTGCACTGAGCGTTCAAGTTGATTATCACATTTGGAAATACTTTTATGTCAATGCAACAGGAATGTTAAACTTGATTTCCCCGAAACGTCAAGCGAAAGTTAAAATGGCAAATCAATTCAGTATCACTCCAAGTTTTGATTATGCTTGGTTTGGTATTCACTTACCAATATCTATGAATGAATACTCGGGTTTTAAAGCTGGAATTGCTACTAGATTGGGTCCATTGACTGTAGGTATGACAGATTTCAGGACTTTATTTGCAAGAGGACAAGTGAGAGGGGTAGAATTTTACACGGGTGTTAGGATACCGGTCCTTTACGATGCAATTCGAGATATTGACGGAGATCAGGTATCAGATAAAAATGACGATTGCATCACCGAACCGGGGGTTTGGGCTTTTAAAGGCTGCCCTGATACAGACGGGGATGGTATCAAAGATACCGAGGACGAATGTAAAGATATTCCGGGCCCACTAGAATTTAAAGGATGCCCAGACAGAGATGGGGATAAAATTATTGATAAAAAAGATGATTGTCCGGATGATCCAGGGTTGAAAGAATTTAACGGTTGCCCGGATAAAGACGGAGATAAAGTAATTGACAAAAAAGACGATTGTCCGGATATTGCTGGAATTGTCAAACTTAACGGTTGTCCTGATCGCGATGGAGATGGAATTCGTGATATTGACGATGATTGTCCCGATAATCCAGGCCCAGAAAAATATAAAGGGTGTCCTGATTCTGATAACGATGGAATCATAGACGTGAAAGATGCTTGTCCTAAAGATTCTGGTTCAGTAGAATACCAAGGGTGTCCGGATAAAGACAAAGATGGATTATTTGATTTTGTAGATGATTGCCCAGAGGTACCCGGCCCAACGGAAAACAAAGGTTGCCCTTGGCCTGATACAGATGGTGATGGATTGTTGGATAAAGATGATGAATGCCCTACAAATCCTGGTCCGAAAGAGAATAAAGGCTGTCCTTATAAAGATACTGATGGCGACGGTTTATTGGATAAAGAAGACGATTGTCCGAATACCCCAGGACCTAAGTCGAATAAAGGATGTCCAGTTATTGAAAAAGATATAATTGAGGTATTAAAGACTGCCTTTGATAATCTTGAGTTTGAAACAGCAAAAGATGAAATTATAGATCCGTCAAAGCCTTCTTTAGATGAATTGGCTGAAGTGCTTAAAAAGAAACCAACATGGAAGCTAAAAATATCGGGTCATACAGACAATGTTGGAGATGATAATGGCAATTTAGTGCTGTCCAAGAAACGCGCTGAGGCATTAAGGAATTACTTGGTGTTGAGTGGAATTGAAGAGAGTAGATTAGTAGTTGAATATTTTGGGGAGACAAAACCAATCGCAACCAACGATACACCAGAAGGAAGACAGAAAAACCGAAGGGTTGAAATGAAGATTTTTTTCGATTAATTGAATAGATAGTGTAAGATGAAAATGGAGCGTTAACCGCTCCATTTTTGTTTTATGAAATTTCTTGTGTTAAAAAGTAAAGTACCATATAGAAAAACCAACACGTATCTTCACGATTTTTGTAAAAATGACCGTTATGTATAGATTATTTTCATTTGTGGCTATTGTAAGTTTTGCTTTGGTAGCATGCGTACCTGCAAAAAAATACAATGATTTATTGAAAAAAGAGCAAGCATGTACAGAAGAATTAGAAAAATATAAATCATCCAGTAACCAATATGAGTCAGTCGCAAAAGATATGCAAACGAAATACGATGTGGCATCAAAAGAATTAGCAAAAATTAAACAGGATACGAGCGTGTTAGGCATCAAGTGGAGAGTGTTGAATAGAGATTATTTTAAACTTCAGTCGGAGTACGAATCGTTGGAAAAATCATTCGATAAATTAAAGAATTTGAGTGCTAAGGAAACTGCGGTGTTGCAAGCAGATTTAGAGGCAAAGAATAAGGAATTGCAGTCAAAAGAAGATGCATTGATCAAGTTGGATAACGAACTGAAGAACAAGCAGAAGTTATTAGAGGAAAGGGAGCGCCGTGTGAATGAACTTGAGGAGGCAATAAGGAAAAAAGATCAAGCTGTTGAATTATTAAAGGCTAAAGTCGCGAATGCCCTAAGGGGATTCGAAAATCAAGGATTAACAGTGGTTCAAAAGAATGGGAGGATTTATGTTAGTTTAGAGGCAAAGTTGTTATTTAAACCAGGAAGCACAGCGGTAGAGCAAGAAGGAAGAAAAGCACTTGTTGAACTTGGAAAGGTGTTAGAAACGGAGAAAGAATTGGAAATAGTCGTCGAAGGGCATACGGACACTGATAAAATGACGGCGGCGAGTCATCCAAGAAATAATTGGGAATTATCAGTTTTACGTGCTACGTCTGTTGTTGATATACTTCTTGCCAATTCGGCCATGAATCCAATACAAATTATGGCAGGAGGAAGAGGAGAGTTTTATCCGGTTGATGTCAATGATAAATCAAAAAACAGAAGGATAGAAGTAATTATTTCGCCAAATCTAAACGAACTATTTGAAATAATTTCGAACGATTAACGTAGGACATTTACATGTCCTGTTTTAACAGTGATATCGCCATTAATTGGTTTATATTTTAAAAGCCAGGTATATGTTCCATTTGGCACCTGAAAACCTTGGTAGGTTCCGTCCCATTCAAAAGTAGTTTCTTTTGTTTCATATATTTTTTCTCCCCATCGGTTATAAACTTCAAGTTCAATCCATTTTACACCAACGAAACTTCCAGAAAAAACATTGTTTATTCTGTCTCCGTCGGGAATAAATGTATTCGGTATGTATATATAAAATTCTTCTCTAATAAGAATGGGTTTTGTGATGCTATCCACACACCCTTTAGCATCGGTTGCGATTAATGTAACATAATAAACGCCCGGAGAATCGTAGACATTGCTGGGATGAATAAGGCTAGACGAGCCCCCGTCACCGAAAAACCATTGATAACTATAGCCATTCGTGGTAAGGTTTTGAAAGGATATAGGTAAATTCTCGGTTGGCTGATCGGTTTGTACTATGAATTCAGCATTCGGCTTTACCACAATCACTTGAGCAAATCCTTGTACTACAAAAGTTTGACAATCGTCAGAAACTTCTACGACATAAGTACTACTGGAATAAGGTTTTACCCAAATTCCTGAATCAAGTGACCCATTATGCAGCCAATGATAGGTGTAGTTTCCGTATCCTCCTGATGCCTGGGCGCTGATGAATATACTATCCCCTGGACATATTTCTGGATTTGGTGTGGTGGTCACAATCAGTGGGGGACTCGTGACAGTATACAAGAGCGTATCAGTAATGGTTGAACCACAATTATCAGAAACTGTTATGACATACGTGGTGGTAGCTGCTGGATTAATCGATAATATTGGCGCATTCGCACCGGCGATAATTACGTTGTTTTGACGCCATTGGATAGTATAATTACCCGAGCCCCCTTCGATTATGGCAGTTAGTGTATCCTGAAGATATGGACAGATCACGGTTACATCGATTCCGAGAGAAACTTCAAGAGGTTCATAAGCGGGCACGGTAACAAGTACAGTATCATAGGCAGGGGTTGGGCTGCATTGCGCGGTTACCTGCACCCAGTAAGTTCCGGTTGAATTTGGAGAAACCATGATACTTGAACCTGAGGATCCATCCGGCCATAAATACGTATATGGAGCTAAACCACCTGATACGGTGGCCGTAACCTGAATGTCATCACCTGGGCAATCGATGGTGGGATTGTTTAAATTAACGTTCAGCGGTTGAATATCTTGTATAAAAAGTTCAATGCTTTCTGGTGTAGGATTCCCACAAGGGTCTTCCAATTGAAATGTTATTTGGATATTTTCCAATCCCTCAGTAAGTCCGTCAACTAGGGTGTTTAAGGAAAAACTAATATTGCTTTGTCCAGGAGCAAAACTCAACGAGGCAGGAATTCCTGTGTAATCAACCCCATTCCCTGCACTGCCAGAGATGACAAGGGGAATAGTCAGGGATGTGTTTAAATTAGAATTTCTCGTTACATCCACAGTTGCAGATACGCAGCCCTCTGCCATCCAGTCAGGATTAGAAAAAAGTTCATCACTGACTTGATAACTTATAGATACTGGGGTAATTGACGTTAAGCTATTAGCCTCTAAAAATATTCCCGAATCCCATTGCCCATCTCCAACATCCGCAACGGCTATGGCTAGATGATAAGTTTGTCCACATTGAACCTTGGATACAGCCTCCAGAACATCTGTGAATCCGTCGTATTGAATGTAAAATGGATTCGAATTATAGGGTACACTGTTGCCGTCTCCATTAAAATTGAAAAACTGAGAATTGGTAATAGCATTGACATTATTGATACTCACAACACTTCCATTTGTTGGTAGTCGCGCAATATTTTGTATCCCAATAATTCCCGGGCCACTGATGAAAAACCCAAAAACATCGTTGTAGCCTGAGTTATTTGGCGGCGCAAATTCTGGATATTCATCCGAACCAAAAACATATTTAAACCTTACAGTGTCTGAGAATGGGATAAAGTCAAATTCTAAAATTGCGGCATTGTATGTTTGGGTGCCACCAATAATATTCGATAACAAAGCGGACCCACCAATATTATTGTCAATGCCACATCCTGGCTGATTATTTGGTCCTTGCGGTCCACTTCCGTTGTTGAATATAGTACCTGTTGTCATGACAATTCCTTGATCAATTCCAAGGTTTGTTCCGGTTGCACTGAAAGAACCTACGGCGGTAGGACTCCCATTGTATAGCACATTCGATACAGTCACTCCAGAACCTAGCAAGACATTTTGAACTAAAGAGTTTGGAGCTTGTCCAGAATTAGTCGTTAATTGAGCTATTGATACTTCGGTGAGGAAGCACAGCAAAGAAATATATAGTAAATTATTTACCATTAGCCTTTAAACGCATTTTGACCAAAAACGTTGTGTAAATTAAGATTTTTTATCAGTCCTGAAGCAGGAGGGTAAAAGAATAATTCACAAGATTACCTATAGAGGGGTCAGAGGCCATCCCAGACTTCGTCCTGTCTAGAGATCCTACGCCTTTGAGGACGGGATATTTTTTACCACCTATTAATTTAAATCCGGCCTGCTTAATCAATACGTCTACCGGTTGATTTACACCTAACATGGTAAAAACTCCCGTCACTACAAATTCACCATTTTTTTCTTTAATGGATGTTGACTTAAAATTAATGGTTGGAAATTTTTCTAAAAAAAAGTAATCAGAAGACATAAGAACCTCATCTCTTGAACTTTCAAAAGTAGATAATCCACCCACGGGAAGACTGATATTGAAGGTTGATTTAGTTAACTCCTTGTCTATATGAATTTCTCCAGTTATTTTCTTGAAAGCACCTTTGGTTCGTGCCTCTTTTGGACCTAATTCAAAAGTAAATTCGAAGCCTTCTTTTGCAATGGAATAATCACCAATAATTTCATTGAGTGGGGAACTTTTAGCTTGCTCATAATCACTGGGGGTATTTGTGGTATTTGACTTATTATCAAAATTGGCGTTTAATCCTTGAGATTTATAATTATCATTTTGAGTGGAAAATAACCACACAGCAACAACAACTGTTAACGAAAAGAATAGCGTTGTAGATCTTAAATGCAGTGAACTTTCACATGGCCCTGCGAGGAAACTGAGCATGAAGAGAGATAGTATGAATGCTCCTTGGCCACCAAAAGAAATATTTTTACCTCCTAAGTATAGTGGAGCTATGAGTGAAAGGAAGGAAACTAGTAGAAAAAGAAGTAGTAAAAAATTTGGTCTTTTAACCTGAATAGTTGTCAGTTTCATCAAGCGGAATGCTCCCGCGGAAAGTCCAACTGCTAGAAAGCTACTAGAAGAAAGAATGGCCGATTGATTGATATAACTAATCCCAAAAAATCCGATTGACGCGCTTATAAAAAGAAGCGAATTTAGATGCAGCCTAGTTCTTTCGTCATCCGCTAGAACGAAAACAAATAATCCCAATAAAATTGCGAGTACTCCAGCAAAAGAGTAGTGAAAAAATCCAGCAAACAAAGAAATACCCATTAAATATGGCCATACCACGGACTGTATCAATTCTTCATTCATGTTCCACCATTTATTGAATATGCGTGAAATCAAATAGCCGAGTTGAGGTAATAAGTAACCTATTATTGCGTGAATTACAAAGACGAGTGAGGAGGTATTAACATGATATTCGTTAAACGCTAGATTTTCTCCGTGAATAAAAAAGACAAGAAACGACAGTCCAATTATTATTGTCTTAAGAAGTTTGTTTCTTAAGAGGGAATTCGCCATCGTGGCGAAAATCATTAAGGTGAGAACCCAGATGGGAAACCAAGTTACTTGCTGATAGTTACGTATGGGATCTAAAAATAATGAAATGGCTAGGCAAGCCCCTAACATCGAAAATACTCGATTGACAAGTGGATTGTCCAATTTGATGGCTGCAAAACCAAATATGGATGTCACAAATGCAAAAAGCTGTAGAACCATTTTTTAATCTAATTAAATCATTTTACGAGCTCTAAGTCGGCAATTAATTGTACACCATCTGCTAATCCTCCAGAAGGCTCGCCAATGTTAAAATCACTTCTCTTAACAATTCCCGTAATCCGTAAGCCAATCGCTTCGTTCTCCCCTTTTTTTGCAACACCTGTAGACTCACCAATTAACTTTATATTTTTTGTGATACCGTGCATTGTAAAGTCTCCAGAAATGATATATTTATTTTTAACTTTTTTGACAGAATTACTCTTAAAGGTCAATTTGGAGTATTTTTCTACATCAAAGAAATCCTCCGATCTTAGGTGGTTATCGCGTGATTCAACACCGGTGTAGATAGATTTAGATTCGGCAGTCATCTCTACGGATGCCCCTTCCCAACTTCCATTATTTAAAGACACTGTTACATCGAATTTATTGAATTCACCATGCACATCCACGATGCCCATATATTTGATTTTGAACCCTAGTCGAGAATGAGCTTTATCAAGAGAATATTTTACTGGGTCATCATCCTGAAATGAGGAAAACATAGTGATAGCGAAAAGGCCAAATAGTAAAGATAGTTTCATTTTTATTATTTTTAAGGTTAAGCAAATATTCGAAATATAAAGCGAAAAATGACTTCTTGTGAGACAATATATTTTTTATTTCATGCTAAATTTTGTTAATTCTGTGTGAAAACATGTAATCTTGGTCAATAAGTTGCGTTATGAACATACCGACTGAAAAACGGTTTTCATATTTAGTAGTTTAGGTTAGAAAAAAAGAGGGCTTGCCCTCTTTTTTAGTTTTGTATCCTAACAAGAAATTCCCAATCAAATTACCTATCTTCGCAAAAAAAATACTCTTAATGAAACTTGTTACAGTGGGCAGTGTAGCTTTTGATGCTATAGAAACTCCCTTCGGAAAAACTGATAAAATTGTAGGCGGAGCAGGAACATTTATATCGCTATCCTCTTCATTTTTTGTTAAAAAACAGGGAATCATCTCTGTAGTAGGAGAAGATTTTCCTAAACAAGACTTGCAAGAGATGGAAGAGCGAGGCATTGATCTAAAGGGTCTTCAGGTTAAAGAAGGTGAAAAAACATTCTTTTGGTCAGGAAAATACCACAATGACATGAACTCAAGAGATACTTTAGTCACTGAATTAAATGTTTTAGAGCATTTCGATCCCATTGTGCCAGAGGAATATCAGGGAGTACCCTACTTGATGTTAGGAAATTTAAGTCCACAAGTTCAGCGCACTGTTATCGAGAGAATGAATGTTCGTCCTAAATTAATTGCTTTGGACACCATGAATTTTTGGATGGATATTGCTTGGGAAGAACTTTTAAGGACTCTGTCTATGGTCGATGTTTTAATAATAAATGATGAAGAGGCCCGTCAATTGACCAAAGAATACGCCTTGATCCGAGCAGCGAAGAAAATTAAGGCAATGGGGCCCAAATATGTAATAATTAAAAAGGGGGAACACGGAGCCTTATTATTTGGAGAGGATAATATTTTTTTCGCACCGGCTCTTCCCTTGGAAGAAGTATTTGATCCTACGGGAGCAGGTGACACGTTTGCGGGAGGTTTTATGGGATATATTGCTAAAACCGACGAAATATCTTTTGAAAATATGAAAAGAGCTGTTGTGGCAGGTTCCGTACTAGCTTCATTCTCAGTGGAGAAATTTGGCACACAGCGTTTAAAGGAGATTACAGTTGAAGATTTTAATAAGCGTGTTCAAGAATTTATCAAGCTAACAGATTTTGAAATTAATAGCATATAACAATGGATTTTACTAATTTTTTCGAACGCTTAAAGGATTTAACTGAGCAAGAGGATGTTATAGGTATAGGTAAAGATGCGGCGGCACTAAAAATGGAGTTCGAGGATGCATTACTTGAAGCTGAAAGAGTCGATCAGGTCGCATATTTAACCGCCCAAGAAGAAGGGATAACGCATGAAAAATTTGACTTTAAATCTAAAAAAGATGAGTTTTATGTGACTTATAAGCAGTTTTCTGAGAAGAGAAAAAATCAATTGGAGTTAAAAAAAGCTCTTGAATCAGAAAATTTAAGGTTAAAAAAGGGTTTAATCAACCGATTGAAGGAGGTGATTGAAAACGAGGAAAAAATAAGCTCTGCTTTCAATTCTTATAAAGAAATTCATGAAACTTGGAAAAAGATAGGTGAAATTCCAAGAGACGTACGTGATGAAATACAAAAAGAATATTCAAGACTTCTAGAGATTTTTTTCTACAATATTAAAATCTATAAAGAGCTCAAGGAAAATGATGTAAAGCGAAACTTCAAGTTGAAGCAGGACCTGATTTTTAAGCTTAAAAATTTACGAAACAGCACCCTTTTATTGAGAGATTTGGAGGCAACCTTGAGGATCTTGCAAGATGAATGGGAAGAAATAGGTCCAGTGCCAAACGATGATTGGGAAGAAGTAAAAAAATCATATTGGGAAGCGGTTCGTAGTGTTTATGAGAAAATAAATTTGCATTACGAAGAACAAAGAAGTGTGCTTGCTGAAAACATTAGCAGAAAGAGGAATTTAATTATTCAAATCGAAGAATTTATTAGTGAAAGTTCGGAAAACAAAACGTCTAAGGATTGGGATATTTCGAGTAAAAAAGTAATTGCAATTCAAGAGGAATGGAAGAAGGTAGGCTTTGGCACTAAAAAAGAAAATGAGGAAGTATGGAAAATATTCCGCTCCAAGTGCGATAATTTCTTCAATGCTAAAAAGCAATTTTCTCAAGGGGCCGAGGAAATATACAAAGCAAATGCCGAAGAAAAACGCAAGATAATTCAAGAAGTAGAAGCGCTTAAGACTTCAGTAGATTGGAAATATACAACGGAGAAAATAATACAGATACAAAAAAAATGGAAGAGCATTGGATCTGCCGGCCCAAAATGGGAAAATAAATTATGGAACTCGTTTCGAGCAGATTGTGATGCTTTTTTCTTAGCAAAAGAGAAACATTACCATGATAAAGACGCCGTATTAGAGGTGAATTTGTTGGCTAAAAAGAGCTTAATTGAATCACTTGCAGTATTAATCCTTTCTGAGGATAAACATGATGCCCTCGCGCAACTCAAGGATTTTTCTACCCGATTTACTGAAATAGGTCATGTTCCTAGAAAAGAACAAGACACTATATACAGAAATTTCAACTCTTTAATGGATGAAAAATATAACAGTATAAAGTTGGATGACAGCGAGAGAGAAAAAATTAATTATCAATCAAGAATCTCTTCTCTACTAGCCTCTCCCGATCGATCAAAATTATTAATCCGTGAAAGGTCTGATTTGAGGAAAGAGGTTGAACAATTAACCAAAGAAATTGCTTTATTAGAGAATAACCTCGGTTTTTTTGCAAAGTCTAAAGGAGCTGATCAATTGAGGGTGGATGTTGAAAAAAAGGTTCGAAATGCGCAAACAAAAATTACGAACATTAAGAAAAAATTAAGCATGTTGCCGAATGAATAGTTTTATAAATGTATTGCTCTTGTTTGTATCATTACCCATGTTTCTGTTGACGATTTTTGTGGGATTTGATTTACCTATTGAGATGTTAAGAATCCAGGCTCAAGAAATACCGCACTTAGACTATATTTTCGCAGGCTTTGCTGCTATTTTGTTTGCAATTTCGTTGCGAAGAACTATTCGAAGATGGTCAGGATTATATCTTGTCAATCAACGTAAAAAATATGCCTTTAATGCAGAAATAAAGTCGGAGCGAAAGAAAAGAGTTATCATCTACACCATGTTAGAGGCTGTTATTTTGGCCTATTTTGGTTATACCTATACAGCGCTAACGCCAGAAGCTTGGGCGCCGTCTGTAGTAATGTACACATTTGCCATAGAAGGTATGATTTTCTTAACCTATGGTCTTTTGGCAAGAAAGTTTAGGGTAGGTATTACATCAAAGGCTGTCTTGGTTTCGGACAGAGAAGTGAAAGTTCTATACTTTTCGGGATTGAGGCAAATCAGCATTGAACAACAATCCATTTATTTTGAATATATCAATAATTTGCAACTGAATTTCCCGGTAGATTGTTTAGACGAAGGAAATAGGGACGAATTTTTTGGTTATTTACGCAATCAAGTGGATGAAAACAGAGTTTTGTTTCGTATCTTAGAAAAATGAATAATTCAATTATACTTGTTGTTGAGGATGATCTGTCCTACTCCGATTTGGTGCAATTCCAGCTTACAACCATAGGTTGTTCTGCTGTAAACATCATTTCTGTTCAATCAATTGCAGAGGTTCAAGAGGTTCAATTGGAACTTAATCCAGATGTTATCTTGCTGGATCTAAATATTTTAGATAGCAATGGTATTAATACATATGACCAGGTAAGTTCAATTTTTCCGGATGCATCCTTGATTGTATTATCAGGAATGGACGATCAAACCATCGCACTCGAAATAGTGTCACGTGGAGCACAAGATTACATTCTAAAAAGCGATGTTAAGCCCCAAATTCTTGAGAAAACCATCAGCTATGCGATCTTGAGAAAGGCAATGCTCCAGCGAATTGCATTCTCAGAAAAAAAATATCGTGAGGTATTTGAAAAATCACCTCTACCAATGTTCCAACTTTCAGGGCCAGATTTTATCATAAACATG
>CAMDLY010000019.1 GCA_945902115.1 Lishizhenia tianjinensis
AACAACGACCCGTTTTATTATGCTCCCAATACATTTATCCCGGATGGAGATGGGCGCAACGATGTGTGGAATGTTGTATTCTCAAATCCTGAGTACTTGAAGAAATATGCCCTAAGGATCTTCAACCGCTGGGGACAGGTGGTTTTTGACACACAAGATCCCAACACAGGATGGGACGGCACCTATAATGGCTTACCGAGTCAGGATGGAGCCTATACGTGGTCCTTGCTATTCACCTGGTACGATTACCGCACCTATGACTTTTACGGGCATATCAATTTGTTGAAATAGGGTTTACTTATATTCTTCAAAAATTTTATTCAACCAGCGAAGCATTGCAAACATAAGTAAAGCAGCTGCTCCCAATAAGAGGGAATTTATGTAGAAGAAATTGGCTTTATCTTCATAACCGTCCCATAATGAACTGAGAACTCCTGATAATTTATTTCCAATAGAGGTAGCTAAAAACCATCCTCCCATCATAAGTGATGTCAGTCTTGGGGGGCTTAATTTCGAAACTAGGGATAAACCCATTGGGCTTAAGAAGAGTTCTCCAATAGTTATCACAGCATACGATGAAATAAACCACCATGCCGAGGATTTTTCAAGACCATTATTACTTGCATATACGGCACCAACCATAACAAAACATGACAAGGCAGAAATCAATAAGCCAAATGCAATTTTAGTTGGTGTCGAAGGTTCTTTACCTCGTCTATTTAAAAAACTAAAAAAACCGATTACCAAAGGCGTGAGTACCACAACCCAAAAAGGATTTACCGATTGAAATAAATTGGTGTTATATGCATATATCTCCTCTCCGTCTTTTGGGATTTTGTCTTTATCTAAATTTTTAAAATAAACCGGATAATCTACTACTTTTAATTTCTTTTCATTCTTTTCTAGCGGCAAAGAATCTTTACCAATAGGTCTAAATTGGTTATCTAAGAGGGTAATTGAGTCTTTGGAATAAGTAATTTTTTCAGCCAGTTGAAGCGTATTTGTTACACCTAACATACTCGTTGGAACTTCTCTATCAGTATAATTATTAGCCCAAGTATTTAAGGTGGAACCATTTTGTTTGAATACTGCCCAAAAAGCGATTACCACAGCAAAAATTGCGAGCATTGCCGCAATTGGTTTTTTCTCATTACTGGGTGATTTAACGAGTAAACGGCCATAAAAGAAAATTACAGGAATACAACCAAACAAGAACGCATCTGTTGAAACAGAGCCTATAAGTGGTTTTGGAAACAATAATGGAACCAGACCAAAAATTATGGAGGGAATCAAAATCAGCGCAAAAATTTTAACAAGCGACATATCACTTTCGGCTCTTGGTTTAATCACGTCCGCATGCTTATAATGTTTTGTTCCAATCCAAAAAATAATTATACCAATGAACATTCCCACACCGGCTGCAATGAATGCAGCGTACCAACCATAAATATTGTAAAGAGCTGCGCCAAAAAAATTGCAGACGAAAGCTCCTATATTTATGCCCATATAGAAGATATTATAACCTGCATCCTTTTGAGATTTATATTCGGGTGAATTGTAGACATTACCAAGAAGGGTAGAGATATTTGGTTTAAAAAATCCATTTCCTACAATTATGAAGGTCATTGCAATATAAAGTGCATTCAGGTCGTGTATAGACATTAAGCAATAACCTATTCCCATCATAATGCCGCCAATAGTTATTGCTCTCCTATATCCTAGTACCCTATCGGCCAGTAATCCACCAATAAATGGCGTAAGAAAAACCAACGCTATAAAGGTGCCATATAAATCTGAAGCTTCTTTCTCATTTAAACCAAAGCCCTTTTCTGCGTCTTTTAGGTAAAGGGTAAAAATCCCGATCATCAGGTAATAGCCAAATCTCTCCCACATTTCGGAGAAAAACAAAAAAGGCAGGGCTCTTGGATGTTGTCTTACTTTCATTTTTGTCTGTTTTAAAATAAAAAAAGGCTATCAATCAATATCGATAGCCTTTCTAAAATTATTTATTGTTTATTTAACGCCATTCATCATGACTAATAACTTTTTAGATAATAAAAATAAAATCACTGAGGCGGTACCTGCCATGAAAACAAAAATCATGAAGAAATTATATAAATTTTCTATCTTCATTCCAAGAAACGAAGGTTTTTCAGGTTTAATATTCCAAATCTCAATCACTTTTGAATCTTTTTCTCCAGCTTTGCCGGGTTCATATTTAATGATGGTAAGTTTATCACCTTCTTGGTTAAGAAAATGTGCAAAATGAAATTTAGGTTTCGAACCTACGATTAATTTTAAGGTGAAATCAGATACTTTTACTTTCGCTTCTTTCCCAATTTCAAAACTTAACAGAGAATCTTTCTTTTCTTCAGCCTCGGTACCGAAAAGTTTATTTTTGAATCCCTCAAAAAATGTAGGTTCCTTTTCTGCTTCAAAATTATCAGAAAGTAAACTAACATTACCTTGGTTACTTTTATATTTAGTGGCTAAATCTTTTACAAAAGTGGTGTCAATTGATTTTTTTTGAATTGTTTCCTTGGCATTTAGGTCTTTAAAATTAAAGGCTGAGATATTAATTGTCCTTTCTAATTTAACTTCTTCAGGATATAGTGAACTCAAATCACCCGCAAACTTATTCGCCGTTGCCGTTGACAGGAACCAAACTCCCATTAACAAAGAGGCAAAACGAACAGGTGCCAATTTAACTACCATCGATAGACCAATTGGTGAAAGACAAAGCTCCCCAAATGTATGAACAGTGTAGAGTGTAACGAGCCAAAATAAACTCACCTTAACACTTGGGTCTAAGTCTTTTACCCCGATGGCGATAATAAAATATCCTACAGCTAGCAGAAATAAACCTAAAGCCTGTTTTACGGGCGAGCTTGGTTCTCTGTTATTAGCGCCAAGTTTTGTCCAAATGAGTGCGAATATTGGAGCGAAAATAACTATTGCTACAGCATTAATACTTTGAAAATAAGAGGATGGGACTTCCATATTAAAAATATTTCTATCGGTTTGCTCTTGGGCAAAGAATGTTAGTGAAGCACCAGCTTGTTCAAATGCAGACCAGAAGAAGATTACGAAAAATGCAATTATAAAGATTACCCATATTTTTTGTTTCTCATCTTTCGTTAAGCTTTTATCAGTGATAATTGAGGCTGGTGCAATTATACACAATGTGTAGATAAACGCTCCGATTAAGTCTAATCCCATGAGTCCTTTGAAAGCAACAAATAGGACCACGGAAATCAATGCCCAGTTTACTAATTTACCAATTTGTAAGGGCTCTTTTTCTTTATTCTCAACAACTACTTTCTCTGGTTTTGTTCCAATTGGATTGCCGCTAGGATCAACTATATATTTATTCTTTAGAAGCTCAAAAACTATTGTGCTTATGATCATTCCAATGCAAGCTGCAAGAAAGCCCCATTTAAACATACCGGGAATAATTAAGCCGTCATTGTCATAAACCTCACCTAAGCCACCTGTAACGAGTGGAGCAAAGAAAGCTCCGAGGTTAATTCCCATATAGAATATGGTAAAAGCAGCATCAACGCGTTTATCGCCTTCATTGTATAACTGACCCACCATTGTAGAAATATTCGGCTTAAAGAAACCATTTCCAAATATTAAGAATCCTAAACCAGTAAACATCAAAGTAGAAGCTAAGCCAACATCAGTGTAAAATGAACCGGCAAGAAACATGAAGAATTGACCAATAGCCATCATGATTCCACCAACAAAAATAGATCTGCGATTACCCCAATATCTGTCAGCAACATATCCTCCAATGAGTGGTGTCAAATAAACCAATCCCGTATAATTTCCATATACAGTTGAGGCAAGCGATTTATCAAACATTAAAGCATTCACCATGAAAAGAGTGAAAATAGCCCTCATTCCATAATAGCTGAAACGTTCCCACATTTCTGTTACAAAAAGCAAATAAAGACCTTTTGGATGCCCCGTAGTATTGTTATTTTCCATGTTAGAAGAATATATTTAGTTGCCGAATTTAAGAAAAAATGTTTACCTAGCCTTAATTTTATATTTTAGGTAATTCATCCAACTAATTCTAAGTAATCGGTTTCTAGTCTTTATAGGGCCCCTCAGAAAAAAAAAATACTTTTACAATCTATTCTTTTAAATGATTGGAAATATGGAGAAATGGTTGGAGCGAACAGCACTTCTTTTGGATGAAAAAAAAATGCAACGATTGAAGAATGCACATGTCTTAATTGTTGGATTAGGTGGTGTTGGATCCTTCGCAGGTGAGTTTATTGCCCGAGCAGGAGTGGGAAGAATTACACTCATTGATGGTGATGTTTTTGACATAACGAATAAAAATCGTCAACTTACAGCGCTTGACTCTACCATTGGTCTCAATAAAGCAAAGGTTTTAGCTGAACGCATCAAAGATATAAACCCACGTATCGAATTGACAATATTAGAGGAGTTCGTAGTACCTGAAAGGGTATGGGGACTGATGGAAATATACCAGCCGGATTATGTGATGGATTGCATCGATTCGGTAACACCAAAATTAGAATGGATAAAAGTGTGCAAAAGGAAGAAAATAAAAATTATCAGTCATCTTGGGGCAGGTGGTAAAACAGATCCTTCGAAAGTACAAGTTTCAAAATTAGAAAATGCTCACAACTGTAAATTAGGAGCACATATTAAAAAGCGCTTGCGACGTGAAAACATTACCTTGAAAGGTGTTAAAGCCGTTTTTTCTTCTGAGTTACAACAGAAATCTTCATTAAAAATGACCGATGGAACTAATTTCAAAAAGTCGTATTATGGTACAATAAGCTATATGCCTGCTCTTTTTGGTTTGATGGGGGCAGCAGAAGTTATTATGTATCTTTCAGAAAAAGAATGTATATTTGAAAAAAAAATAGTGACATGAAAATTTTTGCTAGTATTCTATTGATGGCTTTGGTTTTGTCTTCTTGTATTAAATATGAGGATGGACCTGCGTTTAGTTTTTTGACTAAAGAAAAACGATTAACAAGAGCATGGCAACTGACTAAAGTTGAATATTTTATTGGACAAGACTCTATCTTAGTAGAAGGCGAGGTATATCCATTTTTTTTAGATTTTGAGAAAGACAAAAGTTTATTTTATAAAATTGAAGAGAGTGGGAGTCTTCAAGAATATTCATCCTCTTGGAATTGGCATCTCGGTACGTGGGGCATAACTTTAGATTTGGCTCAAGGCGCAATGGGAAATAATGGTTTACGAAATTATCAAATAAAAAGACTATCTAAAAAAGAATTATGGCTCAATGACAGAGTGACTGGAAATAATTATTACTTCGAAGCATATTAATACAAAAGGCAAATGAAAAATATTTTACTATTGAGTGGATTTCTAACGACCAATCTCGTGTTTGGTCAAATATTCTCTGACGATTTTGAAAGTTATGCTCCAGGATCTTATATAGGCCCTCAATCCGCATCATGGACAACTTGGTCTGGAACTGAAGGTGGGGCTGAAGATGCTCAGGTAACAAACAACCAAGCAAGCAGCGGAGTAAATGCCATTTATTTTTCATCAACCTCGGCAAATGGAGGCCCACAAGATGTTGTATTAGACTTCGGACCTTTATACACTAGTGGCGTATTTACTTTTGAGTCAGATATGTATGTAAATAATGGAAAAACAGCTTACTTTAATTTTCAAGCTTCCCAAACAATAGGTACCACTTGGGCCTTAAATGTTAATTGTACGAATGGAGATTTGTATATCGATGATGCTATTACCTCTAATTTAGTTGTGAGTACCTATCCTCAAGCTTCTTGGTTTACCTTAAAAATAGAGGCGAATTTAACGTTAAAAGTTTGGAAGGCATACATAGACGGAGTTTTAGTCGGTACCTGGATTAATGGAGTCAATGCATTGGCGTCTCTAGATTTATTCCCTATTCAAAATAGTCAATTTTATGTTGACGATATAAGTTTCAATCATGTTCCGTATACGCTATCAAACGTAAATGGAATGATGGCTATGGCAAATTTAGGAGGTGAGTTAGCAGGTCAGAATGTAACACCCAAGCTGACTGTTGTAAATGCAGGTACATCGGCAATTAATTCTTTCGACGTGAACTTAAACTACGGAGGAAATAACTATTCTCAAACTGTTTCTGGAGTGAATATCGCGAGTACTGCAAATTATGCGGTTAGCCTAAATTCTTTACCGCTTGTTGCTGGTAATCAAATTTACACAGCAACAGTGTCCAATGTTAACGGAGCTTCTATGGATGATGTAAGTTCAGATGATACTTTAGTAGGTTCCATTAATCCTGTTGTTCCTGCGGTAGGAAAAATTGTTGTTTCCGAGGAAGGAACTGGAACATGGTGTCAGTGGTGCCCACGTGGTAGTGTTTTCATGGATCAATTCAACACGAAATACGGCCCGTTTTGGGCAGGTATTGCTGTTCATAACGGGGACCCAATGACTGTGACTGATTATGATGCTTCTTTTGGCTCATTGATTGCTGGATACCCAAGCGCTCTTGTAGATCGTGGAGGAGATGTAGATCCTTCGGGAATGACACCGGATTTTTTAACTCGCATTCAAATTGCACCCAAAGCTATTCTTACAAATGGAGCAATATGGGATGCTGCATCAAGGACATTGAATGTTTCTGTAACAGCTGATTTTCAAGCAACTGCCAATAGTAATTATAAATTAGCTTGTGTTCTTACGGAAGACGCAGTAACTGGCACAGGCTCAGGATATAACCAATCGAATGCTTATGCAGGTGGATCAAATGGTGTAATGGGAGGATATGAAACTTTAGGAAATCCGGTTCCTGCGGCTCAGATGGTATATGACCATGTAGCAAGAGCGATTGCTCCAAGTTTTGACGGTTACACGAATAGTTTTCCAGCTTCGGTGAATGCTGGTGAGGAGCATACGATTAATTTTTCATTCGTGCTTCCTGTTGGTTGGGACGAAAATGAAATTCATATAATAGGTTTATTAATTGATCCGAACGGAAGAATTGATAATGCTGGAAAAGCTACCCTTACAGAGGCGGTATCAAACGGTTATGTTAACGGAAGTAATGCTGGTATTTTTGAAGCGAGTGAAAATCAAATCGACGATATCGTAAAAGTAGCACCAAATCCAGCCGATAACGAAACTGTATTGTATTTTAACTTAAAGAAGTCATCATCTGTTGTAACTGTTTTAACTGATGTATCTGGAAAAGTAATTTATTCACAAGCTAGTGAACTTGATAAAGGATCTTGGTCTCAAGTGATTCCTATGAGTCAATTGAACGCTGGAGTTTATTTTGTTAACATTCAAATGGAGGGTCTTTACAGAACAATGAAGGTATTGAAGAAATAAGATTCCCATACTTTTTTTAAAGGCTGTTCTTTCGGACAGCCTTTTTTATTTCTTCCGACGAGGCCTAAGCTGGGGATTCCATTGAAATCCATTTATCCATTTTTCTTTTTCATCAATTTTGTCTAGAGGAAAAAATATTCCATCTGGTTTATCGAAGTAGGTTATTTTACGAACCTCTCCGCTGTCCAAGTATATTCTCAGTTCCGCAGCGAATAAACGATTCATCCCCAATCTTTTTATAGTGATTACTGTGTCTTTTTTTTCTTCATCAGTAGGATAAAATATGGTCCAAGCATTTCCTTTGACATCTATTTTGGTGAGTTCCTCGTTTGAAAAAAAGGCATGTATAGCCTTTCCAGATACTTGATTGTAGTATTTCCCACTGTCCACCTCCATTAATGCCGTAGCATGACCAAGTACTAATGCGGAGTCAATAATCGAGTCATTAAGAAATATCTGCATGCTGTCACCCTTTAATTCAGTATTTTCTGACCATATAATAGGTGAATTAAAGAGTGTGACTTTTTTATTGGACAATAAATACTGACTGCTGTCGGATATACCGCTTACTTTTCCATACCAAAAAGCCACATTTCTAAATGCTACCATTTCTTGAAGATTTAATAAACTGTCCTTGTAAAGTTTAATACTATCAGCTCGGAGTATCAATGTATCGTTTTTTATAATTTTCGTCGCTATTGCTTGGCCCGAAGCATAGGCCATTTTTTTTTGATCTGAGGAAAATAACTGCCTTCCTGAGCAACTTATATTTTCTATTTTATCGGTGTAAGTTGCATTTCCTTTTGCTTTGAATTCGTTGATTTTAGCATTGTATGTAATGGTATCGGCAGATAAAAATAAATCGTGTTTATTAACCTGGACAGATTTTAAAAGTTGTGCTCGTTCGTTGCTGACGTCATACCATCCTTTCTTACAATAAATTTGGACACTATCATTTTTTATATTCGTAGGTCCATAGAAATAGGCTATTTGTTTGGAATAATTGAATTTAAGCGTATCGGTAGTCATGGTCAATCCATCTTTTGAGTACTTGACTTTTCCACTAAATGAAACATTTTTTGAATCCGGATATAAGTATCCTGATTTACTAGTGATTTTTTCATTTGTAAGAATTGATTCTATTTTTCCGAAATTCCTATAAATAGCCCTTCCATTTTTTGCATCGTAATCAATGGAGTCTGTACTTATTTTATACTCAGCATCTCTAATTTTTACATTTCCCCAAAGCTTCGCATATTTAACTGAAGTTTTATAATAAAATGAATCACAATAGAGGTTTATCTGGTCTTTTTGAACATGGACATTACCAAATGCTTTAATTGTTTGTGTCTTTTCATTGTATGAAGCAGAATCACAGTACATTCGATTTCCTTTGTATGTGAAATTTACCGTGCCTAAAAGTTTGTGTTCACCAGTCTTTTTGTTGTATTCAATTTTTTGAGATCCAGGAAGCAGAACGATAGGATATTTTTGAGATAAAACACTTGTAACAAAAAAAACCGCGAAGATGATCTGCGCAGTTTTTCTTATGTTTAGTTTTTGGTTCACTTTTTTGTAATGAGTGTTTGTTTTCTGTCGGGTCCGACTGAAACAACGCTAATTGGGACGTTTAATTGTTCTTCTAAGTAAGAAACATAGTGTTTTAATGGTTCAGGACTTTCATCATACGACGTTAGATTTGTCAAATCAGTCGACCATCCCTTTAAGGAAGTATAGACCGGTGTAATTTGTTCATCGTTGACATCAAAAGGAAAGTCGTAAACTTCTTTTCCATTGATAAGGTAATGCGTACACACTTGTATTTCATCGAAAATACTCAATACGTCTGATTTCATCATGCATAATTCCGAGACGCCATTAATCATTATAGCATAGCGCATTTGTACCAAGTCAATCCATCCACATCTTCTTGGTCTTCCGGTAGTGGCACCAAACTCCTTACCTTCTTTTCTAATTTCCTCTCCCACTTCATCATCTAATTCAGTAGGGAAGGGGCCACTTCCAACTCGTGTGCAATAGGCCTTGAATATCCCAATAACTTTCCCTATTCTTGTTGGGGCTATTCCAAGCCCAGTGCATGTGCCTGCTGTAACCGTGTTAGATGATGTAACAAATGGATATGTCCCGAAGTCGATATCCAGCATTGTTCCTTGCGCACCTTCAGCTAGAACCCTTTTACCCGAGAGAAACGCTGAGTTCAGATAATGCTCACTGTCAACGGCTGTTAATTCTCTTAATTTATTGATACCTTCGAACCAAGGGCCTTCCAGTTCTGCTAAATTATAGCTAAAATTTTCATGGTGCTTGAGGATTCCCTCGTGTTTTTCGACCAATGCATCATATTTTTCTCTAAATTTCGGTGAAAAAATATCCCCAACGCGTAGACCATTCCTTCCCGTTTTATCCATATAGGTTGGGCCAATTCCTTTTAAAGTTGATCCTATTTTGTTTTTACCTTTAAGCTGCTCAGATGCTGCATCTAACAACCGGTGTGTTGGAAGAATCAAGTGAGCTTTTTTTGATATTAATAAGCTCTTTTTAAAGTCGATAGCAAAGGGAGCTAATTTATCTAGTTCATTTTTAAAGATAACAGGATCTATTACTACACCGTTACCGACAAGATTTATGACGCTACTATGGAAAATACCTGAGGGTATTGTATGTAGAACATGTTTTATTCCTTCAAATTCTAAGGTATGACCTGCGTTTGGCCCGCCTTGAAAACGTGCAATGATATCGTAAGATGGTGTCAATACATCAACAATTTTTCCTTTTCCTTCATCTCCCCATTGAAGACCTAAAAGTACATCCACTTTCATACTTAAGATTTAAATATAGATTTTACCTCATTTAGCGAATCAACTATTGGAAATACTTCGTCCATTTTTGTAATCTCAAATAGTTTTTTAATCCCTTCACCAACTTTCAATATTACCACCTCACCACCGTTAATTCTAGATCTTGTCAAAGATTTCACAAGAAATGCAATACCACTAGAATTTGTGTGTTGTAGTTTCGATAAATCAAATACCAATTTCCAATTTTTATTCTCGTTTAACATCTTGTGAGCAGGTTCTAAATCAGCTTCGGACAGAATTCGACCTTCCATTTCAATTATTTTGAAATCATCCTGAAATTTAATCTTAATTGAAAGACTCATTTTTTTTGATTTTTTGTTCCGTAGAAATAAAGGGAATGATGATCGACTGTAATGCCAAATAATTCTTCAATGGTAGATTTTATTTGATGAATCCTGGGATCACAAAATTCAATGACTTCTCCCGTATCGGTGCAAATGATATGGTCGTGTTGTTTATTATTGTGCGATTTTTCGAATTGTGCGATGTTTTTTCCAAATTGGTGCTTTCTAACTAGATTGCAAGAGAGGAGCAAATCTATGGTGTTGTATAGTGTGGCCCTTGATACCCTGTAGTTATGATTTTTCATTTTTATATACAAAGACTCAACATCGAAGTGTCCTTCGTAATTGTAAATTTCTTCCAGTATTGCAAATCTCTCTGGTGTTTTTCTATGCCCATTTTGTTCTAAATAGGACGAGAAAATTACCCTTACTTTTTCATTTAAATCCATGTAAAACCTAAGAAACAAATTTAATAATAGTCTGACTGTGTGCAGTGTTTATAACAAATGTTTATCAACATATTTTTAACCAAAAAAAAGGGAGCATAGCTCCCTTTTCATTCTGTAAAGATCTAGGCAATTATTCGCCTTTTTCCATTTTTTCTTTCAACTCAGCTAAGGCATCGATATCACCAAGCGTTGATTTCTCAGATGCTTGATTAACCGCTTGAACGGCAGAATTACCTGTCGATGTTGTAGCTTTTTTACCTTTAGCACTTGAACTAGCGCTTGGCTTATCCTCACCCTCTTCGAAGGTACGTGTATGTGAGACAACGATCTTTTTAGCATCTTTATTGAATTCGATAACTTTAAAGTCGAGAACTTCTTCAACTTTAGCGTTGCTTCCGTCTGCTTTTTTCAAATGTTTAGCTGGACAAATCCCCTCTACACCATAAGGTAAAGAGACAATACCTGACTTATCTTTCATGTCAATGATAGTTCCACTGTGTATATTTCCTTCAGCAAAAGTAGCTTCAAAAACATCCCAAGGATTTTCCTCAAGTTGTTTATGTCCTAGAGAAATTCTTCTGTTATCTCGGTCGATTTCTAAAACTATAACATTCATTTCTTCGCCTACTTTGCAAAATTCTGATGGATGCTTAATTTTCTTTTGCCAAGACAAGTCAGAAATATGAATCAAGCCATCTACCCCTTCTTCCAATTCAACGAATACGCCGAAGTTTGTAAAGTTGCGAACTTTTGCAGAATGCTTAGAGCCAACAGCATATTTTACCTCAATATCATTCCATGGGTCAGGCATCAATTGTTTGATTCCAAGAGACATTTTTTTATCTTCTCTATCTAGGGTTAAAACAACGGATTCCACTGTGTCTCCTACAGCCATAAAGTCTTGTGCAGAACGTAAGTGTTGTGACCAACTCATTTCAGATACGTGAATAAGTCCTTCTACACCGGGGGCAATTTCAACAAATGCTCCATAGTCAGCTATCACCACTACTTTTCCTGATAATTTATCTCCTATTGAAATATTACCGTCTAATGAATCCCAAGGATGCGGTTGTAGTTGTTTAAGACCTAAGGCAATTCTTTTCTTTTCGTCATCGAAGTCGAGAATTACAACATTTATTTTCTGATCTAATTCAAGCATCTCTTCGGGATGTGTAACACGACCCCATGATAAGTCAGTAATATGTATCAAGCCATCAACACCACCTAGGTCGATAAAAACACCATAAGAAGTAATATTTTTCACAATACCTTCTAATATTTGTCCTTTTTCTAGGCCAGAAATAATTTGTTTTTTCTGTTCTTCAAGTTCTGCTTCAATTAACGCTTTGTGAGAAACAACGACATTTCTAAATTCCTCGTTGATTTTAACCACCTTGAATTCCATGTTCTTTCCAACATATACATCGTAGTCACGAATTGGCTTTACATCAATTTGAGAACCAGGTAAAAATGCTTCTATGCCGAAAACGTCAACAATTAAACCACCTTTGGTTCGGCACTTTACATAACCTGTTATAATTTCTCCAGTGCGTAAAACATCATTTACGCGAATCCATGCGCTGTGCATGCGAGCAGTTTTATGAGAGACGATGAGCTGACCTGTTTTGTCCTCTCTGCATTCCACATATACGTCTACAACGTCTCCAATCTTCAATTCGGAGTTGTAGCGAAATTCATTTGCTGCAACTACACCTTCAGATTTATAACCAATGTTTATGATTACTTCTTTTTTTGTGATTAGTACAACTGTACCTTGGATTACTTCTTTTTCGTTTATTGAAGTAAGGGTTTTTTCGTAACGATCAGACATTTCTGAACGCTGTACTCTGGTGTAGCCATCTAATTGTAAAGCTTCCCAATCAAAATCTGCTGTACCAGCAGTGTTTACTGTATTTTCTGCCATTTGGCTTAATTAATTGTATTTCAAAAATCCTTACTATTTGAAAGAAATAATTACTTAGCGTTGTATAGGAAACGCTGCTTTCACCTTGAAAGCGGTCGCGAAGTTAATGATTTTGAATTGAATGGTAAAATAAAAAAGGAACTAATTACCTACTTTTGTGAGTAATCAGGGAGATTTTTTCTTTTTTTTCTCTTCGAGTTTGATAATATCGGTACGAATGCCGTAATCGTCGAAGGAATATTCTTCAATTTTCTTTCCTTTAACATAAACAGTGACTAGTTTAGGTTTTCCATCAGTGTAATTTTCTATATGCTTGCCTTCAGGAATATCCTTTTTGAAAAAAGCCTGATTTACAATTTTTCCCTGCTCATCGCTGGTTCTAAATTCACCATTTTTTAAGCCATTATTCCATTCTTCTACTCTTGCCTCTTTTCCATCGGGATAGAAAATTTTCCACTTACCGTGTTTCTTACCGTCCTTGTAATAATAGTCGACCTCTATTTTTCCATTTGGGGCGTAGGTTTGGTGAGCTCCGTCTAATAGGCCGTCTTTGTACCGAACAATTTTGGCGCGTTTAGAATTTTCGTAATACTCAATTTTGACGCCATTGGGCTTACCATTTTTATACTCCTCCATGTAAATGGTGTCATTTTTTGTATTGTTTTCAAATAAAATATATTTACCATCAACTACATTGTTTATATGTGTAATTTCTCTTTCTTTTCGGTAGGTACTATCGAAAAATACCACACTTGTCCCGTTTAATTTCCCTAAAACAAAATTTTGAACGGACTGTGGACAACCTGAATTATAATATGAAGTATCTTGGCCATTTCTTTTTCCATCAATGATTGAAATTTGCTCTTGCATAACACCATTGCGGTAACAACTGATACACGTTCCCGAAAACAACATAGAATTATCCCTTTTTGAGAGATAGGTATTCGACTCCTCATCGAAGGCGACAAGATTTCTACAATCATTATATTTTTGAGGACATATTTTTTTTCTTTTGTAGCACGGCGCACTCTCTTGGGCAAATATGAATGAGGCCATCGCTAAACTCACGTAAATGGAAGAAATTAATTTTATCATATTTGTAGGAATGATTCGTTTAATTATTGTTACGAATTTAGTGCCATTAAACGCATTTTCATTTTTTCGGGAATCAATTGAGTACAATTATTAACGTTGTTGAAGCTAACCATAACTGATTTTCCTTTGGTTACGACTCTTTCCTTCACAGTAATTAGGTAATTTAATGTGAAACTTTTACTTCCAATGTGTTCTACAGAGATACTAACCTCAGGGGAGTCATGTAATAATATAGGTGAGAGGTAGTCAATTTCATTTCTTGCTAATAAAATTCCATCTGAATTCCAATCCCATTCTTCGCCAAGTATTTGCTTGAAATAATGTACACGAGCCATCTCGAAGTAGCTTAAATATACCGCGTTATTAACGTGTCCCATTACATCAATATCGGCAAAACGTATTTGTATTTGTGCAGGACTTATCATAAATCTAATTTTTCGTATTCGGAGTTATTACTGATATATTCGGGAACGATTTTTTTCATCAATGCTACAATTTCCATATTTTTCTGAGTAGGAATTAATGCGATTAAATCAGAAATATAATTCATGGAATCAACCCCGGCCATTCTCGTTTTTGCAATCAAAATTTTCTCATGATGCGTCGGTAATGTATTTTCTTCATTCGCCAATAGCTCCTCGTAAAGTTTTTCACCAGGCCTGAGACCTGTATATTTAATTTCGATGTCTTTTCCTAATTCAAGATTACTCAGTGTAATCATTTTCTTTGCAAGCTCAATAATTTTGATAGGTTCTCCCATCTCGAATACAAAAATCTCACCGCCATTTCCTATAGTTCCGGCTTCCATAACCAATTGACATGCCTCAGGAATGGTCATGAAAAATCTAGTTATGCGTTCATCGGTTACAGTAATTGGACCTCCGTTTTTGATTTGTTTTTCAAATAATGGAATTACCGAGCCATTTGATCCTAGCACGTTGCCAAATCTGGTAGTAATAAATTTTGTATTGCTGCTATTGTTTATAAATTGGGTATACATTTCAGCAATTCGTTTTGAAGCCCCCATAACATTCGTGGGGTTAACGGCTTTATCCGTAGAGATCATTACAAATTTCCCAACGCCACAAGCGTTGGCTAGGTCTGTAAGGATTTTTGTGCCTTTTATGTTATTCAATACCGCCTCGGCCGGGTTAAGTTCCATCATGGGGACGTGTTTGTAAGCAGCGGCATGAAAGATTACATCAAATGAAAATGCGTGAAAAAGCTTATGCATACGCTCTTCGTTGCAAATATCACCTACTACGATTTCATAATTCAACTTTGGATACGATTCTTTTAACTCATGTTGTATATCATAGAGCGGAGATTCTGCTTGATCCAAAAGAATTAATAGTCTTGGATTAAAGGTTGCGATTTCTCTGCACAGTCCCGAACCAATTGAACCAGCTGCGCCACTTACGAGTATAGTTTTTCCTTCGAGATTAGCTTTGATTTCGTCAATACTCAACTTTATAGTTGCCCGGCCTAATAATTCTTCAATATTAATTTGTGTGATTTGCTTTGAGCTAAAACCTCCGTTAATCCAGCTTTTTGCATGGGGAACTTTTTTTATGGAAATTCCGTGGTCAAGGCAAATATTTGCTATTTCACGTTGTCGATTTACCTGTAATTTTTGAACAGCAATAATGCATGATTTCACATTATACTGGGATTTTAATTTTTGAAGGTCATCCAATTTATATACTTTTCGACCTTCAATTCTGTTTCCGACTAATTTGTTGTTGTCATCAATAAAAGCAACAACGACTTGGTTGTTTTTGGTATCTTGTTCAATAGTTTTTTTGGTAATTAAACCTGAAATCCCTGCCCCAAAAATAACTACGGCTTCTTTTGCGTCTATATTTTTCTTCGATTCTAAGTAAGTTAATTTCACCACAAAACGGCTTCCTACCATGAAGACAAAGCTTGCCATAAACTCCATAATCAAAACCGATGTTGGAAAAAGGTAGTATCCGTCGAACATAAAATACCGAACGAAGCCACCAATAAAAAACAACATTGAGATGGTCGATACGGCTATAAATATGCGTTTTAAGTCCTCGGTTGAAGTATGTCGTAACAATCCTTGATGGATTTTAAATAAATAAAAAACAACAAATTTTATCAGGAAGAAGAGCCACAATGACTTTGATAATTGGTTCCACTCTTTTTCAATTGTTTCGTAATCCGCTGTCATGTCAAATCTGAGCAGGTAGGCAATACTGAGCGCTAGGGCTGCAATACCGAGATCAGCTACCAGAACTATCCAACGAGGGGTGCGAGACTTAAAAGAAAATATAGTCATTATCTTACTCTACGGTAAAAGCAGTCAATTGTAAATCAGATAAAATAGCAGCAATTCGTCTACTCTTATCTTCTTTAAAATATTTCAGTCCACCACTTGTTCTATCCGTTAAATTACCTTTAATTATTTCACCGGGTTCAAGGTTGAAAGAAAATTGGTATTCTTTATTTCCGCAATTACTACAAATACCATCATAATACATGTCAACATGAAAAGATATTTTTTTTTTGGTCTTAGTGCTATTCTCGATTTGAGCGATTTCAAATATCCATCCGAACTCGGTTGAATTTTTATCTCTGACCTCTATTGAATTGGTTATGATAATAACTCCACTCTTTTCAAATTTATGTTGTGAAAAAATAAAATTATGTGATGATAACAGTAAGAAAAGAAGAGCAAATGTTTTCATGAAGTTATATTTGTACAAATATAATCATAATCCGAAAAAAAAATATCAGTAATGTCAGTTGAAATCGAAAGGAAGTATCTAGTAAATAATGAATTAATCCCATCGTTAGAAGGCTTCAAAAGTGATATCATCGTGCAGGGGTATTTATCATCGATTCCAGAGTTGACGATTAGACTAAGACTTAAAAACGAAAGCGCATTTTTAACTTTTAAAGGTAAAACAGAAGGAATAAAAAGGCAGGAATTGGAAATTCCAATCGATAGTGCATTTGCGCATAAGTTTATTCAATCTTTTGATATTTTAGTCCTAAGAAAGAAAAGATACTATATCCCGCACGGCCACTTAACGATTGAATTGGATGTTTTTGAAGGAAAATTAGACGGATTAATTCTCGCGGAAGTAGAGCTAGCACATGAGGACGAGCAATTCAGTTTACCCGAATGGTTTGCGCAAGAGGTGAGTTATGATCCAGCATATTATAACGTAAATCTAATCCGACGTTAAATACTCTCTCGGCTTAAATCTTTCGCTAAAAGGTCATAAACAAATGACCCGAATTCAGTTGTGAAATATTCTTTGAAAGCATCCACATTTTCTATTTTTGGCCAGTCTTCATTATTTTGTGAAACGGGGTAGAATTCTTGTTGGCTAATTTTTTTGAAGTATTTTTCAAGAAGGGAGTCCTCCTCCCAAAATTCGTCCTCTATAAGGTAGCAGGAAGCCTCATTAATGGTATTGTTCGAAAAAATGGAATCTTCATTATGCGAATTCGCCCATTCGTTAAACTTATTAGTGGGGGTGGCGAGTATAAAACCTCTATTTACTAGCTTCATTTTGACTCTTTATTAATTTATCTTTTTCAAAAGTATACCAAATAGTTTCTTTTCGATTACTTTTCATGAAGTAAATCAACCTTTCATTTTTTGAGAAAAAACGAAAAATTCTTAAAGCCTTTGTTTCATCTAAAGGGTATGATGATGTTATGGTCTGAAAGTGTTTTTCTGTCAATATAAAAATAGAATTCTTTTTACTTAACGATAGCGGACTTCCCACTTTACTCAGCTTAACCTCATCAAGCCAATTGAAAAAAGCATTTTTCCCTTCACTGGAGTCACTGAAAAAATGAATTGATAATTCAATTTGAGGTTTAGTAAGGTGTTTAAAAGTCATCTGCAAGGAACTATCATTCGCAAATCGATCTAAAAATTTTTTATTTTTCTGGATACCTGAAACGAAAATATCAAGATTTATTGAGTCAGAAGTGAGTGATTCATTTAGCAAGGCTGTGTCAATATTAAACTGATTGACTTTTTTGGAAGTAAATGAAATGGTATCTGTTTTTTCCTCTTTATTGATAACAGAACTCCCCGGTAATACCTCTCTATCTTTTTCTTGACTGCAAGATAGAGTAATGAAAAAGACAAACGTTAAGTATAAGAATCTCATGCTTCGAAATTAGGTTTTTTAACACGATTTTTAAGCCACCAAGGGCTTTTATTCGTAATTTTGTGAAAAAATATTTAATATGAAGTTTTTAATTTTCTTTGGGTTAGCTTTTTTTCTATTGTCCTGTGGCGTGAAAGTTCCATACACCACCCAAATCAGAGATGAATTTGGTTTAGATACTGACGATAAGATGGGGAAGGTTCAGTTTTTTATTTCTGGGATTGTTTTCTTGGATGAAGAAAAAAGGAGTGATAACCAAAATACAACCCAAAACGGAACATTGATTTCAAGTTCATCCTCTAGTAAAGAGAGCGTAATAATTCCCGTCAACACGCGCTGTGTATTTGATGGTTTTGGTCCAAAAGGTGAATTGATGGTACGTTTTGAAACTGGAGACAAGAAAGTGATTCCTTTCAATGTCAGAGAAGGTGGATCTGCAACCGGCAAGCGTTATTATTTTTCACCTGAGGTAACAAATTCAGGTTCTTTTGTAAATTATGGTTCGTCTAAGTACAAAGTAAGAACCAATGTAACGAGCGACCCGCGGAATGTTCACCTTTTAGTTGTGAAAAAACGATTAGACCGAAGTAAGAGAAAAGAACGCGTGGTGAAAGGAATGAAAGTTTAACACGTGCTAAAATCCTTAGTTTTTTTAATTGTTATCTCGTTTGGGGTGATCTCCTGTGATAGGTTTAATCCAGGTAAAGAAATTATTACAAATTGTGTACAAGGCTCAGAACCTACAAAAAAAATCTTATTTATTGGATGGGATGGTGTTCGTTCAGATGCTCTCCAGCAAGCAAACACTCCAAATTTAGACAGTTTATTACAAAATTCTCTTGTAAGTTACAATTGTGACCGAGGAGAGCATACAGTAAGTGTTCCAGGTTGGTCTACTGTCTTACATGGTGTCTGGCCCGCTAAACACAACCTTAAAGAGAACTCTTTTCGTAATAATAGATACGACGACTATCCAGATATTATTACCATCACCAAGCAATTCAAACCTAACCTCAGCGCTACTGTATTGACGAATTGGGACGATTTTTTGAGAATTACGAGCAATGAAAATTATGCCCAACGATATGAAAATGATCAACAAGTCACTTCCGCTGCTATTCAATTGCTCAATGATTGCACACCAGATATGATGTTTTTGCACTTGGATTATCCTGATTACATAGGACATCGTTTAGGATTTTCCCCGGATATCATAGAGTACATTGGTGCCATTGAAGTAGCAGATTTTTACCTCGGGCAAGTTATGGAGGTAATAAGAGAAAGAGAGTCTTCCTTCAGTGAAGAATGGATGGTAGTACTTACCACAGATCATGGTGGCAACGGAACCGGACATGGGGGACAGGATCATTTAACACAGACTAGAAAGGTTTGGACTGTTGTCAGAACGCCGAATGGAATTCAGCAAGTAATAAATGAGTTAAACAGCGTAGACTTGATGCCGACAATGTTAAAATGGCTAGATATAATTGGCGTTCCAAATCTCGATGGGACACCCTTAATATAATAAAATGGAAGAAGTAAAAATTGCCACACGCACGATTACATTCAATAGAGAGGGTTTTGACGATAGCGAATTACTAGCGATATACAATAAGTTGTTGAAGCCACGTATGATAGAGGAGAAAATGTTGATTCTTCTCCGTCAAGGAAAAATTACAAAATGGTTTTCCGGTTGGGGACAAGAAGGTATATCTGTAGGATGCGCTTATGCAATGGCTATGGAAGAATATATACTTCCTATGCACCGAAACCTTGGTGTTTTTACCACTCGTGAAATTCCTTTAAAGAATTTATTTGCACAATTCCAAGGAAAGTCAGCAGGTTTTACCAAAGGAAGAGATCGTTCATTTCATTTTGGAACCCAAGCACATAAGTTGGTTGGTATGATTTCCCATTTAGGTCCGCAGCTCGGAATTGCTGATGGAATCGCTTTAGGAAACATATTGAAAGGAAATGGTCAATCAACAATGGTTTTTACAGGTGACGGTGGTGCTTCCGAAGGAGATTTTCATGAATCACTCAATGTAGCAGCAGTTTGGAATTTACCCGTTATCTTTTGTGTTGAAAATAATTGTTGGGGCTTATCGACACCATCTGTTGAGCAGTTTAAATGTAATGAGTTCATTGACAAAGGAATCGGATACGGAATGAATGCTGTTCAAGTTGATGGAAACAATATCCTCGAGGTTATTCGGACAGTGAGAAAAATAAACGAAGAGATCAGAAGAGACCCAAAACCTTACCTTCTCGAATTGATGACTTTTAGAATGAGAGGGCATGAGGAGTCTTCAGGAACTAAGTATTATCCGGAAGGATTGCAAGATGAGTGGTCAAAGAAAGATCCAGTGATAAATTTCGAACTTTATTTGAAAGAGATTGGTTTATTGACGCAGGAAACAGAGAATGAAATAAAGGAGGCCTTTAAACAGGAAATTCAAACGGGATTTGATGCAGCAAATGCAGAGCCTCAAATTGATCCCAAAAATAACAACGAGCAGGTGGATGTATACGCGCCTTTTACGCAACAAGTTGTAAATGCAACAGGAAATAAAAGCGAAAAAAGATTTATCGACGCTATTCAAGATGCATTAATTCAATCAATGGAGCGTTACCCAGAGCTGGTGCTAATGGGTCAGGATATTGCAGAATATGGTGGAGCATTCAAAGTTACAGAGGGTCTTGTTGAAAAATTTGGAAAATCGAGAGTTCGAAATACGCCACTTTGTGAGTCGGCTATTGTTGGATCTGGTCTGGGTCTTTCTATTAACGGTATGAAAGCCATGGTAGAAATGCAGTTTGCAGATTTTGTTACCTGTGGTTTCAATCAAATAATAAACAACCTCGCAAAAATACACTGGCGATGGGGGCAAAATGCAGACGTGGTGGTCAGAATGCCCACAGGTGCAGGAACGGCCGCAGGTCCTTTTCATTCTCAAAGTAACGAAGCTTGGTTTGCTCACACACCAGGGCTTAAAGTAATATATCCTTCGAATCCTCACGATGCAAAAGGTTTATTAAACGCAGCATTTGAAGATCCCAATCCTGTGATTTTCTTTGAGCATAAATTTCTATACAGAAGCTTGAAGCAAGATATCCCCGATGACTACTATACCGTTGAAATTGGAAAAGCCGCAACCGTAAGCGAAGGTAAGGACCTAACAATTATTACATACGGAATGGGTGTTCATTGGGCAAAAGAAGCAATGGCCTTGAACGCTGAATATACGGCAGAGATTTTGGATTTACGAACCTTACTTCCTCTGGATCAAGAAGCAATTTTTTCTGCGGTGAAAAAGACAGGAAAGGTTATTGTGTTGCACGAGGATTGTATGACAGGAGGGATCGGTGGTGAATTGGTCGCACTTATAGCCGAGCATTGTTTTGAATTTCTCGATGCCCCAATTCTACGTGTGGCTTCTATGGATACCCCTGTTCCGTTTGCCGTAAACCTTGAAAAACAATTTTTACCACAGGAAAGACTTCATGAGGCGATTAAAAAACTTACCTCTTTTTAAGAAATTAAAAAGCTCGATTCAGCAACAACTTTGGTTAAACCTATTTGTAAGATTTGGACTGATTGTAGCTGCCTTACTGATTTTTCGAATTGTCTTCTTACTTAAGAACAATATCTTTTTTACTAAAATTAGCTTTTCGGATTATTTAGTGGGGACATGGTTTGACTTAATTACGATTTGTCTGTACTATCTCCCATATTTAGTGATCAGCATAATGCCACTGCCCGAAATTATGCATAAAGTAAGGCATTGGATTTCAACCCTTATTTTTTCCATTACCACTTTCGTGGTTTATTTTTTCTCGGCATGGGATATTGCCTACTTTTCATACACACGAAAAAGGATTTCATACGATTATTTTAAGTTTATGATTTCGGACAACACTGCCGAAAAGGTAGCAGGAGATTTCCTTGCTGAGTTTTGGTGGCTATTGTTATTCTTTGTTGTAATCTACCTAGTTACAATTTTTATTTATTTGGCAATACCAAGAATTTCCCCAACAGCCAACAAATGGAGAAATTACGTAACGCTTGCAGTGGGAGTAGCTCTTTTTGTGGTAATTGGAAGGGGAGGCTTTCAATTTAAACCTGTTGGTGTACTAGAGGCAACGAACTATACCTCACTCGAAAATGCCCCAGCAGTGCTTAATTCAGCTTTCTCCATTTTAAAAACTTTTAATAATCAGGGAATAGAAAAGAAGAATTACTTCAGTAAAAACGAAGTAGAAAAAATTTTTAACCCTAATCAACGAACTAGAGAACTTAAATTATTGGAAGGTAAGCCAAATGTGGTAATGATTATTTTTGAGAGCTTCGGTTCTATGTATGTTGGCCCGGAAAATCCCGAGAGTTTCACACCCTTTCTTGATTCCATACTTTCAAAAAGTATGTATTTTAATTACGGTATTTCTAATTCCAAAACATCCATGGATGCTTTACCTGCTATTGTCTTGTCAATTCCTACTTGGATGAATGAGTCCTTTATTTTATCCTCGTATAGCATGAACCAGTTTTCGGGATTGCCAGGTATATTGAAAAAAGAGGGCTACAGTTCTGCATTTTTTCATGGGGCAAATAATGGTTCGATGCGGTTTGATGCGTTCTCTAATGCAGCTGGATTTGATCGCTATTATGGGAGAAACGAATACAACAATGACGAACATTTCGATGGAAATTGGGGTATCTCTGATCATTATTTTATGAATTGGAGCATCGATAAAATGAATGAAATGAAACCCCCATTTGTAGCATCAATATTTACCATTTCCTCTCATCATCCGTTCATAGTACCAGAAGGCTATAAAGAAAAAGTGAAAAATGGTCCTGATCCTATTTGCCGCACCTTATCTTATGTTGATTTTGCGTTTAAAGAATTTTGGGAAAAAATTTCAAAGCAAGATTGGTTTAATAATACCTTATTTATTTTTGTCGCAGACCATGTCGGGCCAACAAGTCGGTCGGATAGAACAAACTTAGAATGGTCATATCGTATACCAATTGGTTTTTATCATCCCTCTGTAAGCTTACCCAAGGTGCCTGAAAACAGGGCATTTCAGCAAATTGATATTATGCCGACAGTTCTTGATTTAGTCAATTCAAAACAGCCTTATTTTGCTATCGGAACTTCTTATTTTCAGCAAAAAAACATGCCTAATATGGTTTACGATCAAGAAAACTTCATTCATTTTTCATGGGGGAGAAAACCTTTTTTATGGAATGACTCTAAGACTTTATTTTCAGCGAAGGAGGCACTGTTGGTAAAAAAAATGAAAGCAATCTATCAGCAGTACTCGAATAATTTGATAGACAACACGATGTTGCCCTAGTCAATTTTCATCTTTATTCGCCAATCATTTGGAAACAAGTTGTTGAATCGATTCCCTAAATGATTTATAAAACCTAAAGAAATTTCGCCGAATGTTATTTCCTTGTATCCCTTGGTCGTATCTATCGGGAATGTTTCTCCTTTGAGAAATTTTAGGGCCTCTTGCTTTTCTAAATTAATTTTTTCGACAGAAGAGCCAAGAAAAGGACTGAGCGCCAAATCGATTTGCGGAACTTCTTTCTTCCCAAAAAGTTGAGACACGGTTATTCCTGTCTTTAAGACATAAAAATTTTCTTTCATTTGTTTGGAAAGTGCCAATACTTCTTGCGTGCTTGCAATTACGTATCCATTGGATTCAATGCAGGATAAGGAAAGCGGATTTTCTATAATAAATGAAGGCGTTTCACTGATGTAGGAAATTATTGTTTTTCTGCTCTCAATGTTGTCATTATCCTTTTTTCTTAAAACAGCGCAATAAAATCCTTCACTTTCTGTATTTCCTGGAAAAAAGTACTGCCCGATGCCTTCTTTATCTTTTATAATACCCTCAAATTGAGGTATTTCACAAACGGATAGATTGAATTTTACTATAAAATCACGCAGGAGTTCTTCGTTTTCACTGGGGTTAAAAGTGCACGTGGAATATATCAAATACCCATTATTTTTTAGAATGGGAATTAAATTCTCCAATATATCACGCTGTCTCGTCTCACACAGGGCACAATTTCGCTCAGACCATTCATCTCTTGCTTTTAGATCTTTGCGAAACATTCCTTCTCCAGAGCAAGGGGCATCAACTACAATAAGGTCAAATTTTAACGTGGATTTTCGAAAAGTCTTTGTATCGTTAGAGGTGACTATTTGATTAACAAAACCCCATTTAGTGATGGTCTCAACGAGTATCGCAGCTCGAGATTTGATCACCTCATTGCTGATAAGTATTCCTCTATTTGAGAGTTTTTCTGCGAGAATGGATGTTTTCCCCCCTGGGGCAGCACACGCATCCAATACAAGGGGTGAATCCGTTAAGTCCAAATGGTTTAACATGGTCTCGAGATACATGGAACCAGCTTCTTGAGGATAGTACGCGCCGCCATGGAAATTTGGGTCTAAGGTAAAAATTGGTCTTTCGTGTAAGTAAAACCCATTTTTTGACCACGGCACTTTGGCCTTGTATTCATAACCTTCAGTTTTTTTATGCGGGTGTTTCCGAATGGATATTGGAGCTTTTGTATTCAGCTCTTCGAAAAGAGTTTGCGCAAACGGATATTGTTCTCGCATTCTACGTTCGAAGTCTTCTGGAAGATTATTTGATGAATTCACGCCGTATGTAGAGTGATTTTTGTGAGTTTCTTATCTTTTTCTGTGGCTATTTTCCTTCTATCAATAGCCAATTCATAACACCATAAAATGTGATCTTCATCACAAATTATAGGTATAGTCGTCTTTTTTGAATTTGGGATTTTCGCAGCGGTAAATACGTCAGAAAGTAATTTTGAACCATTCATCCCTAACGGAAAAATACGATCACCTTCTTTCCAGAATCGGATAAATGGCTGGCCTTTTAATTTTTCACTATTTAGAAAAAGACTCGATTTGTTATATGTAGTTGGAGGTTGAAGGATATCCTCAACACATATTGCGTATTTCGGTAATGATTCTTCACCTAAATTAAGGATAATTTTCGTTCTATCTTTATGAAAAGTGGCCTGTTTATTTACTTCGAAAAGGCTTCCACTATGTGCATCTAAAAAATTACGAAATTCCATGAGTTGACTTCCTTTTAGGCCAAATTGTTTAAGGAAAAGAAGTAATTTATCGTCTGAGAATGCTTTGAGTTCTTTCAGTGGAAAAATACCATTATACGCTACTAGGAATTTTTGAAGAGAATTTTTATCCTCTATTTCTTGTTCTCTCAGTTTTTCTTGAATCAATAGAATGGCATCTCTAAGTGACGAAAATGTCTGAGATAATTCTGGAATCAATCGATTTCTGATTGAATTACGCAAATAAATAGATTTCTTATTACTGCTATCTTCTCTCCATCCAAGCTCATGTTGAGCCATGTATTCTTCTATTTCATTGGGCTTTACATTCAACATTGGTCTAACTACTTGATTCTCGGAAAGCGACATCCCTTTCAACCCGCTTCGACCTGAATTCCTGAATAAATGTATCCAGAAATTTTCTATTTGGTCCTGTTGATGATGTCCCACGAGTATACATGAGTTATTGATTTTTTTTATTTCTTGTTCAAAAAACGAGTAGCGTATGTCACGGGCTAACTGCTGAATATTCCCTTTGTTCAATGTTGCCAGCGGAATTTTAACATCATGAACAATCAATGGGGTATTTATGCTTTGCGCAAAATTCTCAAGCCAGCGCTGATCTTCATTACTTTCCTCTCCGCGTAGGTGATAATTTACGTGCAATAAAGTTAGAGGATAACCCAATGAATACAAAGCATGGGCAAGTGCCACAGAGTCCTTTCCTGACGATATGGCAACAAAAAAATGATCGAATACTATTTTCTTGAGCTCGCTTTGTACGCAGTTAACTAGTGATGACATTGCGCATTTTTTCAATTTTAATTAGGCACTCTTCATATTCTTTTTCAGGATCCGAAGATATGGTGATGGCGCTACCAACGCCACAGCTCATTCGTTTAGTATTATTATTATAAACCAAGCTTCTAATTACTACATTCAAATCAAAGTCACCCTTAGGGTCTATGTAACCTATGGAGCCTGAATACAACCCCCTGTTGAAGTCCTCCATTTCGTCGATAATTTCTAGTGCTCTTTTTTTAGGTGCACCGGTCATCGACCCCATTGGAAATAGCGCACGAATAATATCATAGAAACTTTCTGTATTCGGTTCGCAAGAGACTGTTGAGATCAATTGATGTACTGTCGGAAAACTATAAACTTTGCACAATTCATCTACTTTCACAGAGCCTCTGGTGGCAATTTTTGAAAGGTCATTCCGCACTAAGTCAACAATAATTACATTTTCTGAGTGCTCCTTGGGGTCGGTCATTAATAAGTCAATGTTTGATCTATCTTGCTCTTCAGTAATTCCTCTCGCTGCTGTGCCTTTAATGGGTTGAGAAATTATTCTTCCGTCTTTTTTCTGTATGAATCTTTCAGGACTCGCACAAAAAAGAAAATGTTCGTTAAAGTTAAAGTATGCTGAAAAAGGAGCTTGCGTAAAATGATTCAATTTAAAATATAAATCCAACGGGTGAGTAATTTCTACGTCATTAGCAAAAAATTCTTGGCAATAATTCACCTCATAAATATCCCCTCGTTGCAAATGTTTTTTTATTTGATTTACCCGAGATAGGTAATCATTTTTGCTCGTTTTTGCACGCAGAGGAATAGAGTAGGAGTGGTAATTTTCATTGGTCTCCATTTCCATCAACCAATCTAAAAATGCCATAACTTCTGAAGATGACGTTCCTTTTAATAATGCATGACCTTCACTTTTGAAATTCACTACAAATTTGGGCGACCATAACAATAACATTGGAAATTCTTGTTTATCCTCAAGTTTTGAAGTCAAGCCCATTAGAGGATTCTTTAAATTGTAGTTCAATGCAAGAAACGTATAGTCGTCTTTATGTTTGGAGAGATACGTGTCGATTTCTTTGGATTCAAAAGAGGTAGAAACTAGGTAGTCTTCGCATTCAAAACCAACTAATCTGTCTCCGTTATTACTATTGAAAATGCAAATAGGAACTTCTTCGTAACTCATATTTTGTTCGGTCGGTAATTTTAAGTAAAAATAACAACAATAAACTATTTACTTAATGAGTTGTTCTTAGCTTTATGACAAATATGAAAAATATATTATTTTTAATAGTTCTATTCTCATTACAGACTTTGGTAGCTCAGTCTAAATTTACATTGAGTGGATACGTTACAGAATCTAAGAGCGGTGAGGCCGTCATAGGCGCGAAGGTTGTTATACCTTCCCTTAATCAGGGATCATCCACAAATAATTATGGGTTTTATTCCATTACGGTTCCAGCAGGAATGTATACCGTGGAATTCCGTTCGGGAGTTTACTCCACGGAGACAAGGGAGCTAGATTTAACCAAAGATATACGACTCAGTGTGGAAGTCGGTACAAAAGACTTAAATGAAATAAGGTTGAGTGGAAAAAAAGGTGAGAATGTAAATTCTACCCAAATGGGACAGATTGCTTTAGAAATGGAAACAATTAAAACCTTACCTGCTTTCATGGGGGAGGTTGATGTAATCAAGACCATACAACTACTTCCGGGAGTATCTTCTGTATCAGAAGGTGGACAGGGCTTTTATGTTAGGGGAGGGGGACCTGACCAAAATTTAGTTCTACTTGACGAGGCAGTGGTGTACAATGCAGCTCATCTATTTGGATTTTTCTCAGTGTTTAATGCTGATGCTGTGAAAGGGGTTAATTTGATAAAAGGTGGAATGCCTGCCAATTTTGGTGGAAGAATGTCATCAGTTTTAGAGGTTAACATGAACGAAGGAAATTACAAGCGTGTAAGAGTCACCGGAGGTATCGGTGCGATTTCTTCAAGACTCACAGTCGAAGGGCCTATAAAAAAAGATAAGGGTTCATTCATTATCTCGGGTAGAAGAACCTACATAGACATTCTCTTGAAGGCGGCAATTCCTGACTCTTCGCCTTTTTCGGGAAGTGGATATTATTTCTACGATTTTAATTTTAAGGCAAATTATAAACTTGGGGAGAAAGACCGAGTTTACTTTAGTGGCTACTACGGAAAGGATGTATTTAGTTTTGGTTCCACCGAGGACGACTTTAGTGTAGATATGCCATGGGGAAATGGTATTATGGCTTTACGTTGGAATCATTTGTTTTCGAATAAACTCTTTATGAATGTAACGGGGACATTTACAGACTATCAATTTGAGTTCGCTTCTGCACAAGACCAATTTCAATTTGGCTTACTTTCCGGAGTGCGCGATGTTGGCGCCAAAGTAGACTTTACATATTTTCCGAATACGAAACATCGCCTAAAATGGGGAGGTGATTATACGTTCCATACCTTTACGCCGACTAGTATTTCGGCCCAATCTGATAGCATCGTATTCGATACTGGTTTAGCGCAGCAATTGAGGTCTCATGAGACAGCTGCCTACGTCCTTGACGAATTCGACGTGAGCGAGTCACTACGTATGAACGTTGGTTTACGATACAGTGCCTACGCCTTTACCGGACCTTTTACGCGTTACATAAAAGGAGATATTGGTACTCCCGATACGACTATTAACTATGGTCGTGGGGATATCATTAAATTTTATCACGGCTTAGAACCACGTATTTCTTTGCGTTATCTGTTGCCCGACAAAAGTTCTATAAAAGCAGGTTATGCTTACAACTACCAATATGTACATTTAACCTCATTGAGTGCAGTTTCGTTACCAACAGATGTTTGGTTTCCTACAACTGATTTGGCAAAACCTCAAAAGGGGTATCAATTGTCCTTGGGATATTTTAGAAATTTTGACGACGACAAATGGGAGACGAGCGTTGAAGTATATTATAAAGGCCTAAAAAACTTAGTTGAATACAAAGAAGGCGCCTTACCTGGAGATAACGTGAATGATAATACGGATAATCTTTTGGTGTATGGTGTTGGCTGGGCATATGGAGTAGAGTTTTTTGTTAAAAGAAATTTCGGAAAGTTTACGGGTTGGGTTGGTTATACTTGGGCCAAAACAGAAAGAAAATTCGAGGATTTGAATGAAGGAAATCCTTTTCCTGCAAAATATGACCGTCGCCATGATTTAAGTATTGTAGCTTCATATAAGCCTAATGACAGATGGGTTTTTAGCAGCGCATTTATCTATGCAACCGGGAATACACTCACGCTGCCATCCTCATGGTATGTCCAGGAGCAAAATTTACTGTTCAATTACGGGGCAAGAAATTCAACGAGAATGCCGGTATATCACCGTTTGGATTTATCTGCAACATGGTATGATAAAGCCGAAAAAACAATTTTGGATCCAAGAACTGGAATAGAGGTCAAAGTGAAAAAACGTTTCAGACACAATTGGGCATTTTCGATTTACAATGTTTATAATCGAGCCAATCCTTTTTTCTTGTACGTAGACAACGATGGGGACTTTCTCAACGGAGACTTTAAAATATCGGTTAAGCAGGTTACTTTATTTCCTGTCATACCAAGTGTAACCTGGAACTTTGAATTCTGATGAGTAGAAAATTATTACTTACGCTGGCTAGTACCCTACCTTTGACGATAATATTTTTATCATCTTGTACTAAAGAGGTGCAGATTGAAATTCCAGGTTATAAGGAGCAATTAGTTGTCGATGGCTTCATCGAAACAGGTGTGCCTGCTGTAGTTTTATTAAGTAAAACAAATAATATCTACGCTGGAACGAACATTCAAAATTATATAGATGGTTTTGTCTCAGGTGCAACAGTTATCGTATCTAATGGAACAATCACCGATACCTTGTCAGAAGTATGTACTAATAATCTACCGCCTGGATCTGAAGAAACGGTAGCGGCTTTTTTCGGTTTGCCCGTAGAGCAAATTGTTAACCTAAATTTATGTTTTTATGTTTCCGATCAGTTGGTTGGAGAAGTTGGTAAGACATATGACTTAACAATCGTGGATGAAGGGAATACATATACCTCTCAAACACGTATTCTAGAACCCGTAGCGCTAGACAGTATTTATTGGAAACAAGAGGCGGGAGCTCCTGGTTACGGTTTTTGCTGGTCACAATTGAGCGATCCGCCAGCAACGGGAAATGCTTATCGTTGGGATGTAAAATATATCTCGGACGTATCGTTTTCAAAACCCTTTGGACCCTATTCAGATGATAGGTTTTACAACGGGTTAACCTTCGATTTTCCTAATCCTAACCCCATGAGCTTCAACGACCAAACAATAGCTCCTGAAGTAAGAGGATATTTTAAACAAGGGGATACGCTTGTGGTAAGGTTGTCCACCATAGGTCAAAAAGAGTTTCAGTTCTTCGATAAAAAATACAACCAAATTTACAGTGGCGGAAACCCATTTTCCACCCCCGTAAATATTCCCTCTAACATCATCGGCGGTGCCTTAGGAATTTGGGCGGGATATTCACCAAGCTTGGATACTTTAATTTGTCAATGATTGACTAATTAAGTGAGTCTCGTAATTACCTCACTTTGGTTTGGGTAAGACTTCATAAGTTCCTCTTTTGAGAACAGTTCAAATGTAGAAAAATCAAAGCCCGGTGAAACTGCGCACGATACTAATGCATAGCCTTCTGTGAGTTCAATTTCACTTCCAAAAATTGTATTTCCCTTTACCAACGCATGTGGAGTTTCATTATTTGTTAAATCAAGACCAAGATGTATGGTCGTTAATTCACTTTTGTCTAATATGTGAATACTTAAAGGGCTTCCTTCATGAAAATACCAATGTTCATCACTTTGAATACGATGGAAACGCGACGGTGAATCTGAGGTAAGTAAAAAATAGATGGAAGTCATCAACGAAAGACCGTTTTGTGTATTTTCCGTTGAACGATAAGTCTCTTTATAATAACCACCTTCGGGATGAGGATGCAATTGAAGTGATTCAACTAATTCTTTAACTCGTGTATTCATTTACTCAATTGGATTTATTAAAGGTTGACGACCGGTATTTTTAATTTTTGGCAGGTAATAGCGAAAATCAACAGATAAAAATGCACCGCTTGCTTGACGAAAGTCATTTGCTTTTAGTTGGGTACCATAAAAATACAGACCATTATATTCAAAAAGAGGAGCCAAAGCAATTTTCGCTGTAGTTCCTAAATAAAAATATCCTGACTTTTTAGTCCTAAATTCAAATCCTGCTTGTGCGTTTATTTCAGCTCCGAATTTCCATCTCGAATAGCCATAATGCACAAAATTACTTTTACCATCCGTATAATTATTTACTCTAACACTCGTGGGCTTGTAAAAAAATGAGGTTCCGAGACCCGCTGAGCCGAAGATCGATTTGGTCAGTTTTACAAATACAAGTCCTTGAATTGGAAATTCATAGTTAACAAAGGTTATATTATTTTGAAGGGATATCCCAGAATCAGCCACTGCCATGGAAACTTTCAAGTGCCGTTGGGTATAATTGATGCCACCTTCAATACTGAAGCCTCTTTCAAAATCTCTACGGATCATCCCACCAAATGAATATCCCGGGAGGAAATTTGTTGAAGACGAATACATCGAATCGGATAAAACCATTGGGATTTCACTACCGAAACCAGGCATGATTAATCGCATTTGTACTCCGAAGAATAAGGATAAATCTTCATTGAATTCTTCTCGGTATTCTCTCTGTCCAATAAAAGAAAAGCAACTTGACAACAAAAAGAAGGAGAGGGCAAATTTTTTCAAATTATTCAGTTATCCATGTAGTGTTGTATTCTAACGGTTTTCGATGCGCTATTTCTGGCCATTCACCAGAAAGATACCCTATATAAATAAGGCCAAGGCATTTATCTTGATGCCCGAGACCTAAAAATTCATTCATCGCTTCGTGATAAATCAATTTTGGAGTAGACCAAAAAGCACCTAGACCGTAGGCAGTACAGGTTAATTGCATGTTTTGTATGGCACATGCAACAGCTTCGATTTCCTCTATTTCGGGTATACGTTGCTCTTCCTGTCTTTTCATCGATACAGCGATGGCTACCGAGGAAAGTTTTGGCCTTCGAACTAGTTTTGCTAATTTTTGTGCATTTTGAGATTCCTCAGGGGTCAGTTGTAAATATGTTTTTCCTAAAAAGTCGCTCAGTTTGTCAAGTCCCGCATCAGTAAAAACATGAAACCTCCATGGTTGGGTGTTTCCATGTGTGGGGGCGAATTGAGCGTTTGTCAAAATTAATTCAAGTTGATCTTTATGCACTTTTCTTGTTGAAAATTGCTCCGGGTAGATGGTTCGCCTGTTGCGAATTAATTCGGTTATTTCTGATAAATTATATTTCATTTAAGACAATAAATAGACATGTATTCGCTTGCTGAACTATTCCCTAATTCAAGAGATTTTTTTAAATCTTGGCAACAACCTTTTATATCACCATTCATTCTTTTCATTAAGCTACGCATGAAATAATACGAAGCATTTTCTGTATTTAATGCTATTGCTGTGGAAATATCTTTCAATGATTCCTCAGTTTTATCAAGATTAAAATAACAAAATGACCGAATGGAATACATATAAGCAAGTTCAGTTTCATTCCTTTCCGTTGCTTTTTCGATAGAAATCGCCTTGTTAATTGTGCTTAGTGCACCATCAAATTGTTGATTTTCGCAGGCAATATTTGTGAGTTGAACATATGCTTTAGCATACATCGAGTCAACAGTCAAGACTTTCAGGTAGTATTTTTTTGCTTTTTGGTAATCTTGCTTTTCGTAGGCGTAATTGGCTTTTGAAAGCGATAATAAAAGTTTATTTGTTTGAGCAGAGGCAATTATAGAATAAAATAGAAAAAGCACCAGTAGAGAACACTTCATGCAGTCAAAAGTAAGAAATATGTACTATAAATCAAAGAAAACCTGCATTCCTCGATTGCTTTTAAAATCGTATTTTTGCTTTCATGAAAAATCACCTCTCGTTAGTAATTTTGTTCTTTAGTTTCCATATTGTTGCTCAAAAGGCTTCCAATGATGGGGTTATTTTCGGAAAAGTAATCGATGATATGAGCTCCCAAGCGCTAGAATATACATCAGTTCGATTATTAAAAGCTAGCGACTCATCTGTTGTGATGGGTATTTACACAGATGCCTCTGGTAAATTTCAATTTGAGAATTTATCTTATGACAAGTTTATGTTAAAAGTGTCCAGGGTGGGATTTCAGACATATTTCAGTAAAATACTTCCTTTGACCCCAACTGTAAATGTCTACAACTGTGCTGTAATTCGTTTGAGTGTCGACACCAAAAAATTAAATCAAGTCAATTTATCTGGCAACTTAGATGTCTTGAAAGCAGGTATTGATAAAAAAATATATAATGTTTCTGAAGACCTATCAGTAAAGGGTGGTACGGCGAACGATATTTTAACGCGCTTACCTTCGGTTGAGCTTGACCAAGAGGGGAGGATTTCACTGCGCGGTGAAGGAACTGTTACTGTTTTAATCGATGGAAGACCAAGCTCGATATCTGGAGCGAATGGTAAAACACTTTTGGATGCTTTGCCGGCAGGTTCTATAGAACGCATCGAGATTGTTACCAACCCCTCAGCTAAGTATGATCCCGACGGTAATTCTGGCATCATCAATATTGTATTGAAAAAAAATATGTTGAAAGGTTTCAACGGTGCGATTTCAACAAACCTCGGTTCTGGAGACATCAAAAAGGGAAATGTAGCTGAAACAAATCTTTCTTTGAGTTATAGAAATGGTGCGGTAAATGTTTTTGGTATTTATAGTTTTCGTTACTTGGATGGATTTAGGAACAATTACTCTGATATCAACCAGTTGAATACTGACGGCAGTCGTTTTATTTTAGATCAAAATCGTACAGGCACTGACCTAAACGCTGGTCCTACTTTCAGAACTGGCGCCGACTTTAACCTAAAGGATAGGCAAACTTTGGGATTCTCCATGACAGGAAATTTGGGTGAAAGAAATAGGACAGGTGATTTGTGGAATTCGGTTTATGATACCTTGGATAATCGAATTGAGTTATGGCAACGAACGAGCGACGACCCGTCGCAACAACAGAACATAGACTTTAATGCAAATTATCGATATGATTTGAAAAATGACAGAGGAAATTTTGTGATAGATGCATCCAAATCATTTGGTAAGGAAGGTATCCAAGGGTTTTATCAAGAAAATTATTTTCTACCAGACTCCATTCCGAACAGTGCTAAAAACTCCTTGAAACAGCAGTTGGATAATAGGGAAAAAAACAATATTACAACCATGCAGGCAGATTTAACGCTTTTGTTTCCTAGTATCGCAGCAAGGATAGAAACTGGTGTTAAAGCAATATTACGCGATCAAGAAGTTGATACAAAATCTGAAACATTTGATTACTTAATAAATCAATATAGTGAAGATACCCTTGCTAATTTCCTTTACGAATACAAAGAGCGTATTTATAGTGCATATGGTGTATTTGGACAGCAATTGGGTAAATTTAAGTACCAAGCAGGATTGCGTTTTGAGCAAGCATACCAATTACCAAATTTGGTATCTCAAGGTTTAAACATCAATAATCCTCCGTATTTCAATGTTTTTCCATCAGTGCATATACGCTACGAGATCTTTCCGAAATCTGAGATTAGCTTGAGTTACAGCAAGCGAATCACAAGACCATCCTCTGCAGATATGAACCCATTCACTAATTATTCAGACCCATATAATTTGCGTATCGGAAATCCCTATCTCCAACCAGAGTACACAGATTCGTATGATTTGGGTCATATCCATGAAAGAAAGAAATACAGTATTACAAGTAGTTTATATTACCGTAATTCCAAAGGAGTTATCAGTAGGGTAAAGGAATTTTATGACAATAATACTAGCGCGGTGACTTTCATGAATATTGCTGAAACGAGGAGTTTAGGTTCTGAAGTTATTTTATCGGTAAAACCTTCATCGTGGAGTAAGGCTTCAATTTCTTGGAACGGCAACTATATTTACTACCTCGCAAATCAAGAGTCTTTACCTAATAGAGATGGTTATTTTCAAAATCTTAAGTTTAATACATCCGTGGAATTTTGGAAAAAAACTGCCTCCATACAGCTTAGCGTTACCTATAATGGTAAAAGAATCACTGTCCAAGGAATAGCGCAGCGCCAAGGACCTACTGATATTGCATTCGAAAAAAGATTAGCAAAGGGAAAGTGGTCTGTAGGAGCAAGAGTATCGGATATTTTCAATGTTCAAGGTTTTTATTTTTTGGTTGATCGTCCGACAGTCACGCAGGAGTCAACTTTTAAATGGCTAACAAGAAGATATTATCTCTCCTTAAGTTATAAATTTGGTAAACTTGAAATTTCAACTAAAAAATCCAACTTAAACGAAAATGGCGGTGGGGATATTTAGAAATTTAGTCTGTCTGTTGATTTTTTCGCTCAGCTCGAGTGGTTTTTTCGCTCAGCTAAGATGGGATGAAAATACAACACCTACTTACCCAGAACTCATCAATTACCTTAAAAAGCTAGACAAAGAGCATCTCGAAATAGAGTTATATGCGATGGGGCAGTCAGATTATGGTGAACCCATCTATGTTTTGCTGATGAACGGAGCTGGAGACTCCACCTTGACCTTTGCGAAAGCGCGATCTAAGACAACCCTTTTAGTAAATAACGCCATTCATCCGGGAGAGCCTGATGGGGTAAATGCATGTCTCATTTGGATTGACAATTGGATAAAAAAAGGAAAAAACATTCCAGATATGCCTGTTGTGGCTATCATTCCAGCATACAATGTGGGAGGAATGTTTAACCGTTCTTCAACAAGTAGAGCAAACCAAAATGGTCCTGAAGAATATGGTTTTAGAGGTAACGCAAGAAATCTTGACTTAAATAGGGATTTTATAAAAGCAGACGCAGAGAACACCAAAACGTTCACGCGTATATTTCATGCCTTGGACCCAGATGTTTTTGTAGATAATCATGTGAGTAATGGCGCAGATTATCAATATACACTTACTTACATCGCCTCTGTGAAAGAAAGGATGGCGCCAAGTTTAAGAAAGTTGACATATGGTCAGTTGATTCCCTACATGACAAAAGTATTAAGAAAGAATAGTTGGGATTTGTTTCCCTATGTCGAGTTGAAAGGAAAAACACCCGAGGAAGGCATCATTGCGTTCAATGATTTACCTCGTTATGCAATGGGGTATGCAAACCTCTTCAATACTATCAGCTTTACTGTTGAGACACACATGTTAAAACCCTTTCCTGAACGAGTAAAGGCTACACACGACTTTTTAGATGAACTTATTTGTTGGATGAGTGGCCATGCGAAATCGATAGAGTCTGAAAGAATGAAAGCTCGTGAGTGGACCAAAACAAAAACTTTTTTTCAATACAACTATGAATTATTGGAGAGACAAGATTCTATTTTATTCAAAGGTTTTGAGGCAGAGTATATTGAAAATAGCTATACTGGCTTGACTCACCTCAATTATAATCGTTCTAAACCGTTTTCAAGAAATATTCCTGTTTATTCTCATTACGCGGCGGCGGACTCCATAAAGGTGCCAGATTTTTATGTTTTAGAAGCGCAAGAGAAAATGGCCAAATCGATGCTTCAGTTGAATCAAATAGACTTTATCGAAGTTCCTGGGGACACGAGTGTTGATCTGTACCACTTCATGGTGAAGCAATTCAAAAGTTTACAAAGGCCCTATGAAGGACATTTCAAACACTCAGAGATAGAGATTGCTCCACCTTTCAAGCAGTTAACGAAATTAAAAAAAGGAGATTGGATAATACCCGCAAAGCAGGAAAAAGCAATGTATATTCATGCTGTTCTTTGGCCTGAGGCTGAGGACTCATTTACTTCTTGGAATTTTTTTGATTCCTATTTACAACAAAAGGAATATTTTTCGAGTTACGTTTTCAAGGATAAGATTTCAGAAATATTTTCCTCAAATCCTCAGTTGAAAATTGACTTTGATCAAAAAAGAATGAATGACTCTTCGTTTGCAAGCAGTGAATGGGATCAATTATATTTTATATATTGCAATAGTCAATATTTCGAGCCTACCTTTATGAGATTACCGATATCATTCGGATATTACTAACATCATGGGAATAGTACAAAATGAAACATTAAAAACTACTTTACTATCGTCTGCTGGGCTGGTTTTAGGTTATTTAAATAAAGCAGTTCTATTTCTCATTTTACTTTCGCCGGAACAAGTAGGATTAGTCAATCTTACAGTCACAGTTGGTTTGTTGTTCTCTCAATTCTCAAACCTCGGTACAATATACAGCGTTTGGAGATTTTTCCCATTTTTTCGCAATAAAGAAAGAGGACATTATGGCTTTTTGTTGCTGAATATGATAATTGTATTCGTGGGTATAACTATGATGACACTTTTGGTATTTCTATTTAGGGATACAATAGTCTATTTGTACGGTGACAAATCTGCCTTGTTTGTGGATTATTACTTATGGGTTATTCCTATTGGGGTTGCTCATGTTTATTATGTGCTATTTGATAACTATTTACGTGGCCTGCATAAAAATGTCGTATCTGTATTTTTAAACGAAATATTTCTTCGATTGATGGTGACGCTCTTGCTAGTACTCTTATACCTAAAATGGATTAGTTTTCATCAATTTTTTATTTCCCATGCCTTACTTTTTTTCATTCCCGCCGTATTCCTTTTCATATATCTCAGGAAAATAGGGGAGTTAACCTTGTCTATAAAATCCATGCAAGTGTCTAAAAAGTTTAGACGCTTGATTTTATTTTTCAGCGGATTTAGTTACGTGAATACCTTGGCAGTAATGCTCGTGATATCAATGGATGCTATGATGATAGCCCATTATATTGATTTAAAGGCGACAGCGGTCTACACGACCGTATTATATTTAACGAGTGCCGTGATGGTTCCCTACCGCTCATTAATTCGGGTAAGTTCTCCATTAGTGGCCTTACATTGGAAAAATCGAGACATTAATGCTTTGCAATTGCTTTACAGTAAGTCGAGTTCTGTAGGCTTGTATTTTGCCTTGCTTAGTTTTTCTGTTATTTGGTTTCCTGTACAAGAAATATTCTCTTTTTTTCCAGCGTATAAATCCGGTGTGAACGTCTTTTTCTTTATCATGATCGGTAGAATGGTTGATATGTTTTGCGGATTAAACGGTACCATTTTTTCGACATCACGAAAATTTAAGTACGACCTTCTCTTTTCGGTGTTTCTTTGTATCAGTGTTTTCTTTTTAAATATTTGGCTGATTCCCATTTATGGTGTTGTTGGTGCAGCGTTTTCTACAGCAATGGCCTATATTGTATATAACATTTTAAGGTGTTTATATATTTATACAGCCTATGGATTACACCCACTAAAATGGGAACAACTTTACTTATTTTTATACTTTGCCGGCTTTTTTATATTGATGGAAATGATGAATGTATACGTGTTAAATACGTTTGAATTTTCGAGCTTGATCATTCCTATCGTTATCAAATGGTTTTTAATCCTTTTTGCCTTTATTTTTCCTGTGTTTTATTTCAACTTAGAACAAGAATCTACACAATATTTGAAAGAATTTATAGTTAAATTAAAAAAGAAAACGCAACGTTAACTTGAAAATATCGTTTGTAAATTATGAGAAGAAGTATTCTGATGGTGGTTTTTTGTTTGGGAATAGCAAAGGTGTTCTCACAAAAGATAGACCCAGATGATTCATTTACTTTCGAGATTTGTTTGCCAAATAGTATAGCCAACAAACCTTTTCGAGAAATAATGCAAGGAGTTGTTAGCTTTTCTCCATATTACCAATACACACTGAAAAATACCTTAAGTTTTGGAGTCGGTGTGAACTACAGCTATTTTAACATCAATCAGTTTCGAGTAACTCAAAAAATATTTGGAGGAATGCACCAAGGTGTTTCTTATCTTAAAGTAGGTCATGAAAAATTTTGGACAGAACGTTTAGGAACTGATATTGGAGTGAAGATGGGATATTCCGAGACTTTTGTAATTAGTGATTTATTGAAATCTCAGAATGTTATGTTTCGCCGTATGAATGGGGTATTTATTGAGCCAACCATCGCTTTTGTCATTTCGAGTGATGTGAACAGTAGTTATCGATTTGTGGTGGGATTTCCATTTTATAATTTCAAGTTTCAGCCATGGACATTAGGGGAGGGGAGTTGGGCATATGCAACATCTTCCGAAGGTGATAATAACACTCCTGGCGTTTACGATGAATCGACTACTAAATCCCAAGCGCGAAGTTTTACGCTAGGATTTGGATACACTTATTATTTCAACGGAAAAAAATCCGAACCTTGGTTGGATAGCGAATAGTATCAGGTCTGAATTACCCCTACATTATATCTTTTCTCTATTGGCGCCTGATTAGCCATTGCAATTCCTAAGGATAAAAATTCCCTCGTTTTTGCTGGGTCGATAATGGCATCAATCCACAACCTGCTGGCAGCATAGTAAGGTGATATTTGTTCGTCGTATTTGTTCTTTATTTTATTGAACAATTCAGTCTCACGTTCTGGCGTTATTTCCTCTCCGCGACCTTTTAGTGAAGCAACCTCAATTTGGAGTAAAGTTTTAGCTGCGGCAGCACCAGACATAACGGCTATTTCCGCAGTTGGCCATCCTACTATCAACCTTGGGTCATAAGCTTTTCCGCACATGGCATAATTCCCGGCGCCATAGGAATTTCCCAGCACAACTGAGAATTTTGGAACAACACTATTGGCCATTGCATTGACCATTTTTGCGCCATCTTTAATTATCCCACCGTGTTCACTTTTTGAACCAACCATAAATCCCGTGACGTCATGCAAAAACACAAGAGGTATATTTTTTTGATTACAATTCATAATAAACCGAGCAGCTTTATCTGCGGAATCAGAGTATATTACACCACCAAACTGCATTTCACCTTTGGCATTCTTTACGATTTCTCGGTTATTTGCTACAATGCCAACACTCCAACCATCAATTCTTGCATAGGCTGTTATTATAGATTTTCCGTAGTTGGGTTTGTATTCAGTCCACACAGAGTCATCTACAAGGCATTTTAGCAGCTCCTTGGAGTTATAAGGCTTCGACCTGTCAGCAGGCATAATCCCATATACATTTTTAGGATCCACCTTTGTGTCGACTGAATCAATTCTATCGAATCCCGCAACAGGCTTTTTCCCTAGTCTACTAACAAGATCTCGAATGGTAGAAAGGCATGTCTTGTCATCAGGAACATTGTAATCACAAATACCTGAAATTTCAGTTTGAGTAGTAGCCCCACCGAGAGTTTCGTTGTCTATAGATTCACCAATAGCCGCTTTCACTAGATAAGAACCCGCTAAGAATATAGTTCCTGTTTTATCGACAATGAGAGACTCGTCAGACATAATCGGAAGATAAGCTCCTCCCGCCACGCAACTACCCATTACAGCGGCTATTTGCGGTATGCCTTCAGAACTCATGTGGGCATTATTTCGAAAAATTCGTCCAAAGTTTTCTTTGTCAGGAAAAATCTCGTCTTGCATGGGCAAAAATACTCCTGCAGAATCTACTAAATAAATAATGGGGATTTTATTCTCCATGGCAATCTCTTGTGCCCTCAAATTCTTTTTACCTGTGATAGGAAACCAAGCCCCTGCTTTTACGGTCGCATCATTCGCCACCACAATGCAAATTCTTCCTTTCACATATCCGATGACCACCACTACGCCTCCTGCGGGGCAACCTCCATATTCCTTGTACATCCCATGACCGGTTATGGCACCTACTTCAAATCGCGGTGACTCTTTGTCGAGTAATAAATCTATTCTTTCCCTTGCGCTTAGTTTTCCACTTTCATGCAGTTTTTCTAACCGTTTTTTTCCTCCACCTTCATAAATTTTGGCTAATTCTATCTCCAGAGCGCTTATTTTCAGACGCATTTGATCTTCATTAAAGTTAAATGCTAGTTCTTTTTCTGAAATTGCCATATGAAATACTTAGAAGTGTAAATATACAAAATGTCAACAAATGATATTCACCACTTTTAGTTTCACCCAGGGATCAATTTAAATTAATTACTTGTTAAGTTTTGTCTTTTACCTAAATTTACAAATAAACTAAACTAAATTAATGAATTCTGATAGCGAAAAATTAGTTCCAAAAACTAAAAAAAGAAGTTTTTTAACTCTTTATATTTTATTTGCTATGTTTCTTGGCGCAATATTGGGATCCTATATTCATTATAATTTTGATAAGGCTTCAGTTCTTAATTTTAGCACAAATATTAAATTATTAGCAACTATTTTTATTCGTTTGGTGCAAATGATTATTGCTCCACTTGTTTTTACAACTTTGGTTGTTGGTATTGCTAAACTTGGAGATATAAGAGCTGTTGGCAGAATAGGGGGTAAGGCGCTTGCTTGGTTTTTTTCAGCTTCTTTGATTTCACTTTTAATAGGAATGTTTTGGGTAAATTTTTTACAGCCAGGCGTCGGACTTAATCTTTCAGACATTGACGTCTCAACTGCTTCAGAAGTAACAGATAAGACACAGTCATTTTCCATACAGAATTTTGTTGAACACATAATTCCAAAGTCTATTTTTGAGGCCATGGCAACGAATGAAATACTTCAGATTGTGATATTTTCTATTTTCTTTGGACTAGCAGCAGCATCAATTGGCGATAAAGTGAAACCTGTTATTTCTGCTCTTGATTATACTTCGCACATCATCTTAAAAATGGTAAATTACGTCATGAAATTTGCACCAATTGGTGTCTTCGGTGCTATTGCTGCTGTTTTTGCAACAAAAGACATTTCTGATTTAATGCTTACTTATACAAAGTTTTTTAGTTCCTTTTTAGTAGGAATTGCATCCTTGTGGCTTGTTTTATTACTTGTGGCTTTTTTCTTTCTTGGTAAGCGCTTAAAAACATTGTTAAAAAGAATTGTAAGCCCTTTGGTGATTGCTTTTGGAACAACGAGTAGTGAAGCTGTTTTTCCTAAGTTAACAGAAGAACTTGAACGTTTTGGTGTTAAAGATCGAATTGTTTCATTTATGTTGCCACTTGGTTATTCTTTTAATTTGGATGGAAGCATGATGTATATGACTTTTGCAAGTATTTTTATTGCTCAAGCGTATGGAATTCCTCTTGATATTGGCACCCAATTTACCATGTTATTCGTTTTAATGCTCACCAGTAAGGGAATTGCAGGAGTCCCAAGAGCTAGCTTGGTTGTTATTGCTGCAACTTGTGGAATGTTTAATATACCCATCGAGGGAATTGCCCTAATTCTACCAATTGATCATTTTTGTGACATGTTTAGAAGTGCAACAAATGTCTTGGGTAACTCGATAGCAACTTCTGTAGTTGGTCAATGGGAAGAAGGTAAAACGACTGAAGTATTACAATAAAGCCCAAAAATGAAAATAGTATTTTCAGCAATACTTATATTTTATTTTGCTTCTTCTCATGCGCAAAAAAAATATTTTGAGTGTTCGCAATCGTACCAGTAAAATACTTAAATGTTGAAAATCAATAATTTAATCGAAGAGAGAGCTATTTTGAGAATATTACCGAACAATCTTCGGCCTTGAATTTCTTGGTTTTAGCTACTGAACTGAAACTGTTAATTTTTAAAATTTCTGCAAGAACATTTTTAAAAAATTTCAGTTTCAGAAAGGAGTTAAAATTGTTCGCTACGAGTTGTAAATACA
>CAMDLY010000020.1 GCA_945902115.1 Lishizhenia tianjinensis
TAGCAATACACTTGATTTTGTTGATTATTTTCAGTAACTTTGAGTTCGTTGACGAGTCATCGTTTCAAATCTATTGGATTTGGCCGCTGCCAGCGTAGAACTCTAAAAAGTAAAAATCAGTTTGTATTCAATAAAGTTAAGCACTCCAGCGATCAGGGTATACCGACCGGGTTACGCTGATTGATTCCAACTTACTTATAACCCTTACAATCTCTCTCAAGCACAACAAGCATTTGTTCGCTTGGCCTCATAGAGTAGGGAATAGCTAAAATACAAATAATATTTACAAATCATCAAACGGTGAGGATATTCAATATTTTCTTGGATGAACGGAAGCCAATATCAAAATCCCAAGATATACATGTACCTTTGATGTATGCAGCATGTCAAAACGTTTACCTCCTATCAATCACTCGTTATTCTGCTTCTCGCCCTCACCCAGTTCACTGTTGTATTGGATTTTATGGTTATGTCTCCCCTCGGAGATTTATTGATTAAAGAACTAAAAATCAGCCCTTCTCAATTTGGTGTAGTGGTCTCATGCTATGCTATTTCCGCAGGTGTTTCCGGGTTCTTTACGGCCACCTTTGCAGATAAGTTTGATAGAAAAAAACTATTAGTGGTATTTTATTCAGGATTTATTGTCGGCACAATGCTCTGCGGCATCTCTACTTCCTATTCTTTCTTGGTATTTGCACGCATAATAACAGGTATTTTTGGAGGTGTAATTTCGTCTATTTCTCTTGCAATCGTCGCAGATTTATTCTCCATCCACCAACGTGGCCGTGTGATGAGCTTTATTCAAATGGGCTTTGGCATGAGTCAAATAATGGGTATACCCCTGAGTCTTTATATCGCCAATCAGTGGAATTGGCAAATGCCATTTTTCCTAATTGTAGGAATTGCCGTTTTGATATTACTTGTCTTATTATTCTTTCTAAAACCCGTAAAAGAACATCTTTCCTTGGAGCGCTCCCCTGCCCTAGCGCATATGTTTCAAACCCTGTCAAACAAGAATTACCAAATTGGATTCGTTGCTACCATGTTTATGTCACTAGGGGGCTACTTGATGATGCCCTGGGGAAGTGCCTATTCTGTAAATAACATCGGTATTTCGCAAGAAGATCTTCCGTTGATGTTTATGATTGTGGGACTCGCAACATTTGCCATTATGCCAATAGCCGGGATTTTAAGTGATAAATACAGTAAATTTCATGTGTTTGCTGCTTCCTCGTTTATCATGGTGATTTCCGTTATTATATACACCCACTTACCACAAGTATCACTGACAACGTTAATATTAGTAAATGTACTCATGATGATGGGGATAATGGCCAGAATGATTCCTTCCCAAGCATTGGCAGCGTCAATTCCTGAAATGAAAGACCGAGGTGCATTTATGAGTATCAACTCTTCGCTTCAGCAACTGGCAGGTGGTGTAGCGGCCTTGGTAGGTGGGTGGATTGTCACTCAAAAGAATGAAATGAGCCCCTTAGAAAATTTCGATATACTGGGCTATGTGGTAATTGTCATTATTCTATTGAATGTGTATTTGACCTATCGTGTGCAACGATTTGTTTCGTCGAAAGTTACTGATTGATATTTTAGGCCAGCACTCAAGGGCCTATTTTCTGCCCGAAGCCATACTTAAAAATTACCTCGCAAGGTGACAATGAAATTTCTTCCTGGGGCGGAGATATTGCTTGCGAAATTTCTGTAATTCCGATCCAAGATATTCTCACAAGCGACTTGCAGCATCATATTTTTATTGAAGATATAACCCACCCTTACATTCACTGTGTACCAACTTGGCATTCCTTCCGGCAGCGCATAGCCGTAATTATCCTCACCGTTCAAGTTGTAATCTTTCAGCAATTTCCATGCGGAATAATTCATGAAAAACTCACTTCGAATCCTGCCCTTATTGAATGTTAAACTGAATTTACCGAATAAGGGAGGAATATGATCCCGAGGCATCAAAGAATCCCTACCTTCTATCGTCTGTTGCTCCGATAAAATTCTACCAAAGGTATAATTCACCGTAGCAGCGATGGCAAAATTCTCATTGAGTTTTCCGTAAAGGGTTCCTTCCAGTCCCGTAACAAATCCCTTTCCTGCATTGGTAGTGGTTAAGACCTCGCTCGTCTGACCGTCGTAAATCACAGAATCTTGACCATTAAAGGCTCCTTTTGATACAGTTAGCGCATTGATTAAATAAGTGAAATAACCATTCACCGATGCCCTTATGCCTTTTGAGAGAAGGTAAGACATGCCGATATCTGCTGTATAGGAATATTCCGATTTCAAGCCTGGATTTGGCACAACGACCTTTCCAGGAATGGATTCAAAAACCTTAGTTAAATCATCCACATTGGGTGCGCGAAAACCTGTCGAGGCATTAACTGTAATACGCAAATCGTCGCTAGGTAATACAATGACTCCAAGATTTCCGTTCACTGCCGCATTTCGCTGGTTGATATCGTTGAAGGGGAAGGGGAAAAACGTTGTGTCGTTGAATTGAGACGATAAGCCTACATAATTGAATCGGATACCGTCATTCAAAATAACTTTTTCGCTAATCTCCCAAGTATGTGTTCCAAACAATGCAAAAGAGTACATGGATGATCCTCCGTCTGGATAACGCGTATCTAAAGGAGCTATGGTATCTGCCAAAATATCTCTTTGAAAAGCTGTTGATTTTACACTGTTAAAAAACCCATCAGCGCCATAACGTAACTCATGAGCACCTATCTTTTTGAAGAAATCAATATTTAGGGTCAGAATATCCAAGTTTTCTTTGCGATGGTTCAAAAAGTCTTTTTTAAATCTTCTATCCATGCGACTTTCTTCGATATTTTGGTAAGCCAAAGTACCCTTGGCAAGGTCATAGAACATAGTCTTCTTTCTTTGCTCTAAAGCGTAAGCCGCCAGCATCCTAAATTGCGGGCCATAATACCACTCTGCAAATCTTGGAACATTGCCATTGACTTGTGTCAGCCTATCATACCGATCGATGGTGGAAGAATTTGACAACTGAAAATTCAGGCTATGAGTTATTCCACCTTTTTGTTTAATCAAAAACTTTTGAAGAATATCGTATTGAGAATACCCAGAACCCACCTGTAAATTGGTGTCAGTATTCATTACCATAGAATCGACGCCATTGATACGTTGTACATACCACGGTCTTGAACCAAAATTGCCCACAAATGCTTGCCTCCTGGCTCCCTGACGCAAATCGTTAAACTTGGAATAAGTGAAAGAGGTAATTGAAGCCAAATGCTTATTACCAAGTGAAACATGAGCATTAGCAGCATATCCATTAGCAGCACTAAAGTAACGTGTATATGCACCGCCTTTGACTAATACCTTGCTCGAAGTGCTAAACATAGGATTTTTTGTGGTGAAACTCATCACTCCCCCGAGTGCGTCAGATCCGTAGACTACAGAACCCGGTCCATATAACACCTCTACCCTCTCCATTATTGAGTTATCGAGGGTTATTACATTTTGAATGTGTCCGCCACGGTAAATCGCATTGTTCATGCGAATACCATCGACAACTAAAAGCACTTTGTTTGTTTCAAACCCACGAATGATTGGACTACCCCCACCAAGTTGGCTTTTTTGCACAAAGACATTACCGGTATTTGCCAACACATCAGCGGTTGACGATTGGTTCATCAGCTGAATATCTTTGGAACGAATGACCTGAATTTTCTGTGCGACGTCTTTTTTCTTTTCCTCGAATCTACTTGCAGACAGCACTACCTCTTCCATGGTGTTAGAATTTGACTGTAATAAAACCCTAAAATTCAACTTAGCCAATTGATCATAAGTTAAACTTAAAGACGTGTATTCGAAGTGGCGAAAAGTAAAATAAGAGGCGACCTTGACGTTCGCAACACCTTTTTCGTTGGAGAAAACAATTTCTTTATTTTCGTTTACAACTTGTACAAAAGGAATGCCCTGAAAGGTTTCTCGATCAATAAAACGGATGTTTTTATCTTGGGCAAATGAGCTCTTGAAAAATCCCATGTATACTACCATTTGAAAGAGTATCGAAAATCTACTCATCATGTGGCACAGCTTATTGGATTATTGTTACGAGTTAAAATCAACATTGAAAAAGATAAAAAAACTAGGGTCCTTTGAGCAATGGATTTCAAAAAACAGGCCAATATTGCAAAGAACCATAGCGTAAGCGCACATAATCTAAAAGTTACTTTCCGTTGCACGGTCAAAAATACTATTTTTATATGAAAAATTATGTCTTCTGCATTGTCACACTTCACCGCAAAAAAACAATTTCGCTATATTTTTAGGGAAGGGAATTCTTATTCAGCAAAGAAAAAATTACTAATCGCACTGCACGGATATGGCCAACTTATACATTATTTCTCTAAAAAATTTGAGGGCATGGAAGAGCACAGCTCCTTGTTATTCCCCGAAGGAATGCATCGCTTTTACCTAAATGGCACTTCAGGCCGCGTGGGAGCCTCTTGGATGACAAAGGAAGATCGGCTTGTTGATATTGAAGATAATTTACATTGGCTAACAGCATTACTGGAAGAAATTTCACAACATCAGCATTTCGAGGAAGTTGCTTTACTTGGATTTTCTCAAGGCGGTGCGACGGCAGCAAGGTGGTATTGCTCCCAAAAAGACAAATTCAATTCGTTGATTATGTGGGCCTCGCTATTTCCTGGAGATATTGCAGAAATGAATGTAGAAGTTACTAACGGAACATTTATTGTCGGGACAAAAGACCCTTACTTTCAAGCAGAAATGAAAAATACCCTGCATACATACGAATCATTAAACTATAATGTCATTAAATTCGACGGAGTACACGATATTCATTTACCCACATTAATTTCCTTATATCATGATAAATAAAAATAAATACCTTTTTATATTTTGGGTCATTGCAAGCTTTTCAAGTTGTGCACAAAGTCAAGAAGAAAATAATCAACAAGTAGAACCTGCGGTTATAGAAAACAATGCGAAAATCGTTAAGAAAAAAAGCTCAATAGGCTTAATCGATACGGCCGGATTGACATTACAAAAAAGGATAATTGCTCCAGATGGGTATATGAGAGTTGAAGCGAATACAGACTCGTATACGGCCTATCTAAGAAACTTACCGCTTAAGAGGCACGGATCAAAAGTTCTCACACACAACGGTTCTATCAAAGAAAACTATGATGTTTACGATGCTGTAGTAGCTCTGCCAATTGGAAAAAGAGATTTACATCAATGCGCTGATGCAGTAATGAGACTAAGGGCCGAATGGCTCTGGAAAAACAAAAGGTATGATGAAATACACTTCAACTTCACCAGTGGTTGGAGATGCGATTACAGCGAGTGGATGAAAGGGAAACGTGTTAAACTCATCAATGGAAAACCAACATGGGTTCCATCCAAACAGGCGTCCAATACATATAATGACCTTTGGTCATACCTTGAATTGATATTTACCTATGCTGGAACGCTTTCTTTGTCTAAAGAACTTGCGAAAATACCTCTGGCGCAAATGGAAGTTGGCGATGTCTTTATAAAGGGCGGTTCACCAGGTCATTGCGTATTAATAGCTGACATGGCAGTAAATACCTCCAACGGAGAAAAACTTTTTCTCCTGCTTCAAAGTTATATGCCTGCTCAAGAAATCCAATTATTGAGGAACAATGAAAACAAGAACATCAGCCCGTGGTATAGCGAAAAACAAGCCGAAGAACTTATGACTCCTGAGTGGAGTTTCACAGGAAATCAACTGATGCGCTTTAAATGAAAAAGGCTACTTAATAAAGAGCCCAATCATCATAATATGTTATAATTAATTGATATTCTCGATAACCATCGCAGAAGCACCTCCGCCTCCGTTGCAGATTCCCGACGCCCCTATTTTCGCATTGCGTTGTTTTAACACATGAATGAGCGTCACAATTACTCTTGACCCTGAATTCCCTAATGGATGCCCAAGAGCAACGGCACCCCCATTGACATCGACTTTTTCCGGGTCCAATCCTAGGATTTTAATATTTGCCAAACCAACTACAGAAAATGCCTGATTCAGTTCCCAATAATCAACGTCTGACGCTTTCAAACCCGCCTTATCAAGTGCTTTAGGAATTGCCAATGAAGGAGCTGTAGTGAACCATTCTGGCGATTGTGCAGCATCGGCGTAGCTAATGATTTTCGCTATAGGTTTCAAGCCATATTTCGCCACTGCTTCAGCGGATGCAAGCAACAAAGCAGATGCTCCATCGTTTATGGTAGAAGCATTCGCGGCAGTAATGGTTCCTTCTTTATCGAAAGCTGGTTTGAGCCCAGGTATTTTATCTAAGAACACATTTTTATATTCTTCGTCCTCTGTAACCAAAATAGGATCTCCTTTTCTCTGAGGAACAGGTACTGGTACAATTTCGTCTTGGAATCTTCCAGACTTCCATGCATCAGCAGCTCTAGTGTAAGAGGTAATGGCAAAGTTATCTTGGTCCTCTCTAGTGATACCATATTCTTTCGCACACAATTCAGCGCAATTTCCCATAGGTACTTTGTTATAGACATCCAATAAACCATCTTTAGAAATTCCGTCTAAGAGTGTAATGTTTCCGAATTTGGTTCCATTTCTTCCGTTGACATAATGTGGCGTTTGGGACATGCTTTCCATGCCTCCTGCTACAACAAGGTGATTATCTCCTGCTAGGATAGTCTGTGCACCAAGCATAATGGACTTCATACCAGAGGCACATACCTTATTAACTGTAGTACAAGGAACATTATTTCCCAATCCTGCTCCTAAGGCTGCTTGTCGCGCCGGTGCCTGGCCTACTCCTGCTTGAAGAACGTTACCCATAAATACTTCATCGATGGCAATAGATTCCACTCCTGCTCGCTCTACGGCGCCTTTAATGGCTATTGCACCTAATTCTGTGGCAGACACTGAAGATAATGAACCCATAAATGAGCCCATAGGTGTTCGAACTGCGGATATTATAAAGACTTCCTTTGACATACTCTTATTTTTGTTTGCGAAGATAACTAAACTCTCCTCATCCATGAAATAAGCCGACAAGTTTATTGTTTCTTCTTTTCTTTGCCACGTTCATTGTTTTTCATCATGAATTGTGATTAACTTTGAATTTCATGAAAATTATCAGTGAATTTTCGCTCTGGATTATTTTTCCAATGGCTTTATTAGCCATTGCGGCAAGTGTTTATTTTTACCGAAAAAATGACTGGCTTAGTTCCGAGGGAAAATGGAAGAAATACCTGTTAATTGTTCTCAGATCATCTTCTATTTTTACCTTGCTTCTGCTCTTGTTGGGCTTGACAATGCAATATATTTTAGAAAGGGAAGAAAAACCTTTATTTATTGTACTGGTTGATAATTCATTATCAATGAAAAACTATAAAGACAGCAATCTTGTGCTCAAGCAAACGAATCAGCTTATCAACGGTTTACGATCTGCTAATGGGGCTAATTTCGATTACGAAGTCATAACATGTGGTTCTTCCATTGGAGATAAAGGAATAAACTTTGATGAGAAAAAGTCTAATCTAGAGGAGGGTTTTAAATTTATAAACTCACAGTACTATAATCGTAATATTGGAGGAATTGCATTTATTTCCGACGGAAATTTCAATACTGGTTCAAGCCCAATTTATGCTGCAGAGAAAATAAGTTTGACACCAATCTTCTCTTTAGCTGTGGGTGATACAATACCTAAAAAAGATCACTTAATTAAACATGTTTCTGTAAACGACGTGGCCTTCCTTGCCAATGATTTCCCGGTTGAAGTAGACATTTCCTCGTTCCAATTTCCAGGTAGAACGGCTCAGGTATCTGTATTCCATGATGGTAAAAAAGTAGGATCACAATCTATTACTTATGGTACTGAAAATGGCGATTACCAACCCATAAAATTTCTTATCCCTGCGACGAAAGTAGGTTTTCAGCGCTACGTCGTTGAGTTGAGTGCTCTCAACGAGGAATACACTCTTATAAATAATACAAAATCTTTTTATGTAGAGGTGATGGATACGCGGAGTAAGGTTCTCATACTTTCTCATGCTCCTCATCCTGATATAGCTGCTTTTAGACAAGCACTTGAAACAAATGATAACTTAGAAATAATTAATAAGACCTTCGCCAATTGGGATAAAAAGCTGGATAAAGTAGACTTGGTTGTCATACACGAACCCGGAATCAATTACCCTAAAGAAATTATGTCTGCCATCGTAAATAAAGGTATTCCTCAAGTATTTATTATCGGTTCTGGTTCCACAGGTGTCGCATTAAATTCTCTGAGTCTTGGCATATCCTTCGAAAACTCCAATCAAACAGACGACGTGCAAGGGCAAGTTAACGCTTCTTTCAATGCCTTCGAACTATCTGAGGGAATTAAATCCGCCATTGAGTTTTTCCCACCTCTGAGATCGAAATTTGGCTCTTTAAAGACAGGAGGTAATACAGAAACATTACTTTTCCAGCGAATTGGCCAAGTCGTAAAGGTAGATCCACTCATTTTTTTCATGCAGCAGAAGCAAATTCGCAACGGATTCATCTATGGAGAAGGTATTTGGCGTTGGCGCTTAAATGAATACTTAAGATCCGGTTCCCACATTCATTTCAATGAACTTTTCAATAAAATAGCTAATTATGTGATGGTCAAACAAGAAGGAATGGGTTTGCGTGTTACCTTAAACAAGAGATTTACCACTGACGAATCAATAATATTCAATGCATCCTTTTACAATGCCAGCCTAGAGGCGATAATTACTCCAAAGATTTCGTTGAGTTTGCTTGATCAAAACGGTAAAAAATATACTTCACAATTTGGAGTGAATGGTGAAGCTTACAAATTGGATTACGGTAAATTAACCAAAGGAAAATACCAATGGAATGCCTCATGTGTTTTTAACGGTAAAAAATACAGTAAGTCAGGAACCTTTTTAGTGGAAGAAATAGATTTTGAAAAAACAGAGATAACTGCTAATCACGAAGTCTTAAAACAATTATCAAATCAGTCGAATGGTAAATTTTATGAATTGGCTAACCAAGCTAAATTTATCGAAGAATTAAAAACAAGGGACGATATAGTAATCATAACAAGAGAGGAATTATCATTTAAATCCCTGATACAGCTTATTCCAATATTGATTTTTCTTTCCTTGACATTATCTATCGAATGGTTTATTCGCAGATGGTCTGGGGCGTATTAATCGCACCAATCAAATTGACCATATTTTTTTAATAATTTTTTTTATAAAACGATGGTAATCAATTCTCGTGAATTGATAATAAGAAACTTGTTGGGAACCAAATTTTCTATTGAAATGAGCTCTACGAGACGAATTAGCACCGTAAAAATCATAAAATCTAAAATTACTGTGATACCTTTCAAACGCTTTCAAATGAAGCCCTGCGACAGCACCTGTTTTTTTACCCTCTCGTGTTGACGATCCTTTAAAGTCGATTACCGAATTTCCGTCAAAAACATAATAACTCATCGCTACGATTTCTCTCTTTTCATTTTTTAAACATAGTAATTCGCCCATACCGTTACTATCAAAATAAAGAATTAACTCCTGAAATCTTGCAAAAAGAATATTTTTCATTTTAAGAAAAAAAGGATTATTCTTTTTCATAAAAGTAAAGAAAGTACTCAGGCTAGTGTCGGAATCCAAAGAGAAAATATCCTGCTTTTTTTTGATTCTTTTAATATTCGATGAATAGGTCTTTTCTAAATCTTCCATTGAATCACCAAAGGTAATACGTTGATATTTCATCTCCGTAATATCCCAATTATCAGGAATATTTCTAGGGATGATACCCAGATTAAATTGACATATTTTTGGAAAAAATTCATTCCAACATTTTGGATCTAAGTTTTCATAGCTTGGGATTGTACGAGTCAAAAAAGGTTGAAGGCAATATGAAATTCCAAGTTTGCTATTCATAAAGAAAGGGAAAACATCGTTGTTTTCCAACCTCTTCTCTGACCATCCCGGGTGTAAAATGTCCAATACCTCCTGGCTCGTGAAAACAGAGTTTATTTCTTTGATGGATGTGTTCGATACAACTGTACTTCCTTCTACTTCACTCATATAATTTACCCGAATTTTTCAAACAATAATTTAGTTCACCAATTTTCTCAATGTGTAAAAATAAGACAGATAATCTATTTAGTAATGAAATGGCATTATATTTGAGAAAATCTAGAAAAATAAATTATATGAAAAAGATGGTTATTTTATTTATTGGAGTTCTTATTTCAGGATCTACAATCGCTCAAGCAGAAAAGTCGGCGACCGAAAGAGCAAAGAATCAAACGGAGAAAATATCACAAGAGGCAAATTTAACGAATGAACAAAAATCAAAAGTTTACGAAATAAATTTGGGGATAAACCAAAAAAACGACGCGCTGAAAACTTCAACATTCTCAGAGGAAGAGCAGAAGAAAATACAGATTCAAAATAATGAAGTCAGAAAACAAATGATCAGTGAATTGCTTACTCCTGAGCAAAAAGACTTAATGAAAAAGAAAATGTTAAAGAAAAAGGAAATTCGCAAGAAAAAAATGCGAGGAAAAGCTAAAAGACAAATTCAAGAAAAAAATTCTTTGAATCACTGATTGATCTCATCATTCAAATAAACCAAAAAAGGTCGCAAAATTTGCGACCTTTTTTATTTTGACTCTAACATAAAATCTGAAGTTCTATGAAACGTTAAATCCGGATAATCTTTTTCGGCCATTTGAAGTAAGAATGTAGTCTCTGCCAAGAAAACAAGATTCCCATCTTTATCCTCGGCGATGTAATTAGACTTCGCCCTCTTGAATTGAAATAACTTTTCGTCATCGTTAGCGGTGATCCAACAAGCTTTAAAATAGTTTCTTGGAGAGAAGCGGCAATTTGCTCCATATTCATGAATTAGGCGATAATTAATCACTTCAAATTGCAATTGCCCAACCGTTCCAACTATTTTTCTATTTCCAGGTTGCTGTATGAAAAGCTGAGCGACACCTTCATCAATTAATTGACGAATTCCTTTTTCGAGTTGTTTTGACTTTAACGGATCTAAGTTTTCCAATTCCATAAAAATTTCTGGAGAAAAACTTGGGATTCCCTTGTACATCATTTTCTCCCCTTCTGTCATAGTGTCTCCAATCTTGAAGTTCCCTGTATCATATAGCCCTACCACATCGCCAGGAAATGCTTCATCAATGACACTTTTGTCTTGCGCCATGAAAGATGTTGGATTGGGGAATTTCATATCCTTCGACAACCTGACATGATGATAGAACTTATTGCGTTCAAATTTCCCAGAAACAATGCGTAAAAAAGCTATCCTATCTCGATGCTTTGGGTCTAAATTAGCATGTATTTTGAAAACGAAACCTGAAAATTTAGGATCTTCGGGTTCCACTCTCTTCGTGTCTGTATCACGTCCCCGAGGTGATGGAGAAATTTCACAAAATGTATCTAGCAATTCTTTAACCCCAAAGTTGTTCACAGCCGAACCAAAAAAAACAGGTGCCACATCTCCTCGCAAGTAATCTTCTCTATCGAAAGGATTATATACTCCTTCTATCATTTCTAATTCCTCCCTCAATTCTAGAGAAGGATTAATTCCAATTATTTCGTCTAATTGATTATCGTAAATATCTGAAATACGAACAACATCATCAGCTATTTTCGTCTTGTTGGCTGAAAATAAATTCAATCCTTTTTGGTAGATATTATATACACCTTGAAACCTGTCACCCATTCCGATTGGCCAAGTCAGTGGTCTTACCTTAATATCTAAGGCTTTCTCCAGCTCATCTAGCAACTCAAACGACTCTTTTCCGTCTCGATCCATTTTATTGATGAAGATTATTACAGGAGTTTTTCTCATGCGACATACTTCCATCAATTTTTTTGTTTGTTCTTCTACCCCATTTGCGCAATCTATTACAAGGATTACACTATCGACAGCAGTCAGTGTTCTAAAAGTATCTTCTGCAAAATCTTTGTGCCCCGGGGTATCTAAAATATTGATTTGCCTGTTGTTGTAAGCAAATGCCATCACAGAAGTCGCAACGGAAATCCCTCGTTGTTTCTCAATTTCCATGAAATCAGAGGTTGCAGTCTTTTTAATCTTATTGTTCTTAACCGCTCCGGCAGTTTGTATAGCACCTCCGAATAGCAATAACTTTTCAGTCAGTGTTGTTTTACCGGCATCGGGATGGGAAATAATTCCAAAGGTCCTGCGTTTTTCTATGGCTTCTGTATACTTCATTTATTAACAAAAAAAAGACTGCCTAGGCAGTCTTTAAGTCAGTTGATTATAGTTAAAATATCTCGCTTGCAGTAAAATGAAACGCCCCTTCAATAGCGGCATTTTCGTCAGAATCTGAACCGTGAACTGCATTTCTACCCTTACTCTCAGCGTAAGATTTCCTTATTGTTCCATCTGCTGCCTCAGCCGGATCCGTAGAACCAATCAATGCGCGAAAATCAGCCACTGCGTTCTCTTTTTCCAAAATAGCTGCCACAATAGGCCCTGAGGTCATGTATTCAACTAATTCACCGTAAAAAGGTCTTTCAGCATGTACTTCGTAGAATTTTTTTGCTTGAGCTTCCGAAAGTCTAGTGTATTTCATTGCCTTAATAATAAAACCCGCCTCGACAATCATATCAAGTATTTTACCCATATGACCATTCTCGAGTGCGTCGGGTTTCAACATTGTAAATGTTTTATTTGTTGCCATCCTATTTTAATTTGAGTGCAAAGTTAAGTATTTATTCTGTTTTCGATGATAACCTGTGCATAATTAAACATGAACTTAGTATGCCAAAACTTCAGCTTTAATTAACTTTATATTCACCAATGTTCTGAGTCATGCGAACCCTTTTCATCTTTTTTACCGTCTTTATATCCTGTCAAAACGGTAAAATTGACGAAAAATTAGCCACTGAGAACTCCATAAACGAACAGCAAGTTAAAGTTAAAAAACAAGATGATGGGGCAAAAATATCCATTGACACAATGCACTCAAAAGGAAAAAAGCAAGAAATAAATAGGATAAATAGTACCTTGGAAGCTGTTGAGCCAAAAATAAATAAAACTAAAGATCACAAAGAAAATTCAAAACAGCAACGCGTAATAAAAGAATCTTCTATGCAAGCTAAAACTTTACATGAGGAGGAATACGATAAGAAAAATAAAATATGGAATAACTTCTATTCAAAAGACACCACGTGGAATTCCCTTTATAAAAAAACAGAAGAAAGTTTTCTCAAGGGTTGGGATAGAGAACTAACTATTAACGAAGCCTCTATTGAAAAGCTGGATAAGTCATTTTTGATAGCTGTTTTTGGTAAAAGAATGGAAAAAACATTTTTTCATACACCTTCTTTTATACAATTTTCAGTAAATTCATTTTCTTCGAGCTCTGCATTTGAGAACTTTCTTGCGAAATGGAAAATTCCAAATTAAAATATATTGACATTAAGCAATTCCTTAATTTTGTTGCATGGAATTAAAACAAGTTTCTTTAGAGCTCATCAACTCTATGAATAAAAATACCCTCATGGAAGTTCTAGGAATAACGTGCATTGGATTAGGAAAGGATTTTGTCCAATCCAAGATGCCGGTAGACCAAAGAACCCATCAACCTATGGGCTTACTTCATGGTGGCGCAAGTGCAGCACTCATCGAAAGTATTGGATCAATGGGGTCATCTTTATTAGTGGATATAACTAAATACCAACCCGTTGGCTTGGAAATTAATTGTAATCACGTTAGCGGTATTTCAAGTGGATATGTAGTAGCCACCGGTAAAATAGTGCACGCAGGGAGGCGCTCACATGTTTGGCAAGTCGATATCCACGAAGATGGTACCGATCGGTTAATCGCTACGGGTAGACTTACAGTAATGATAATAGAAAGAAAATAGATGTTACTCTATCGTTTTCCAGGTAAAAATATTGTCCGTAAAAGTGGTAGTTTCATCCCCTGCGAGCACGATGCTTTAGACGGATTTGTTATTTCAAACTTCACCGGAACTGGCTATTGGCGATTTCAAGAGGACGAGCAATCAGATCTACTTTTTCTGAAACAGGAGCATCTCAACGATATTTCTCGTGAGGATTATTTACTAAAAGCAAGCCAGCTCGTAAATGCAATACGTTCGTTAGGGTTAAAAAAGGTAGTGTATTCAAGAATTCAAACGGATGATTTCGATACCTCTTTCGCAAAAGAACTCTTTTACACCTTAGAGGAAAAATATACCGAAGCATTGGTTTATTTCTTTTCCGACAAGAACCTAGGGACTTGGATAGGAGCTTCACCAGAAATTTTATTTGAGCAGCACGGCAAATGTGGAATTACAACCTCCCTTGCGGGAACGAAAGAAAAAGATGACACTAACGAGTGGAGAGTTAAAGAAATTCTTGAGCAAGAATATGTGTCCCATTACATTTTTGAGACCCTAACTCAACTAGGTATTAATAACATTGAAACTCATGGCCCTTATGACTATTTTGCAGGACCAGTTAAACACTTGAAAACAGACTTTCTTTTTGAGTGTTCGGTCTCGCAAGCGCGCGAACTACTGCGTAGTTTGCACCCAACCCCTGCAGTTTGTGGTTTACCTAAAGACTTTGCGGCAGAACTTATTTCACAAATTGAAGACCACGATAGAGAATTGTATACGGGATTCATCGGAGAAATAACTAAAGAACAAACAAAGTTATTTGTGAATTTACGCTGCGCCAAATTAACTACAGGGAAAATACATTATTTCCTTGGTGGCGGATTCACAAAGGATTCAGTTGCTGAACAAGAATGGATCGAAACTGAAAATAAGAGAAAAACCCTCGCAGACCTTGTTGATTTGTTGTAAATTTGCAGATGCTTACTAGTGATAAGGATGTTGTTCAATTGGTTGTAGACCAATGCAAGTTACACGGTGTCAAAACGATTGTTTTTTCTCCTGGATCTAGAAATTCACCGCTATCTATTGCATTTGACGAAGATAATTTCTTCCAAACTATTGTAATCCACGACGAGCGCTCTGCAGCATTTTGTGCCCTTGGAATAGCGCAAGAAAAAAACGTAAGTGTGGCGCTTTGTTGCACATCTGGTTCAGCATTACTCAATTACTATCCTGCTATATCCGAAGCTTTCTACAGAAACCTTCCGCTACTTATTTTATCTGCTGATAGGCCCGCAGCTTGGATCGATCAAGGCGATGGACAAACTATTAGACAGCAGCATATTTTCGAGCAACATACGCATGGTTTTTTTCAGTTAGAAGACATTCATTTATCAGACGATACACTTTGGTATTATCAACGTGAAACTTCGATCCTTCTTCATAAGTTATCGAACGGACCTGTACATTTCAATATTGCGTTGAAAGAGCCACTCTATCATGTTGTTGAAAAGAAAAGTGATTTTGGTAAAAAAATATCTTTTTTTAGTTCAAGTAGCAATTTACAACTTGATATTTTTCAGATAATTAAATCAAAATTAGATGGAAAAAAAATAATGGTGATTTGTGGCCAAATGGATAGTAATAATTCGCTTACTCAAAGATTAGCCCATTTTGCAAAGAATACGGGAGCGGTAGTTTTGGCTGAAAATATATCAAACCTCTATGATCCCCATTTCATATCATGTGTTGAAAGGGTATTCCATATGATTGAGACTGATCAGGATTATTTACCGGAAGTAGTAATTCATCTCGGAGGTGCCATCGTATCAAAACGAGTTAAAACATTTTTGAGAAATATTAAAAACCTTGAGGTAATCCGATTGTCAGAAGATACTCTTATTCAAGATACCTTTAAGCATTTAACGGTTCAAGTTTCCATTGCAGCCATTGATTTTTTTGATCAGTTCAAAGATTTTCAATCACAAAGTTCAGTAAACTTTTTTGGTAAGTGGAAACAACTGGATATAATGGCTCAAGACAAGGTCCCAATTGTTGCCGAATCGCTGAAGGGATTGAACGACTTATACGCTTTTTACTTAATTCATCAGTATGTTCCTGAATATACAGTTATTACCCGAATGAATAACTGTATATTCAGGAACATACTTAATTCATCAGTATGTTCCTGAATATACAGTTATTCATTCGGGTAATAGTTCTGTTGTACGGTATATGCAACTGTTCGATATGGTCAAAGGAAGTGTATATTATGCTAACAGAGGCACCAGTGGTATAGATGGGTCTTTTAGTACAGCAGTAGGTGCAGCCATGGCAAGTCCCTCAAAAAACCACTTATTCGTTTGTGGAGATATTGCATTTATATACGATCATAATGCCTTGTGGATTGAAAACTTCCCTACCAATTTAAAAGTTATAATTATCAACAACGCAGGTGGAGGTATTTTTAGAATCATAGATGGGGCGAAAGATTCATCAAAATCTTCACGCTATTTCGAAGCTACGCATACTCAAAACGTTATCTCTCTGGTAAATGCTTTTTCAAAAAGTGCCTTAAACGTTACTTCTTTTGAGCATTTAGAATTACACATCAAGGAATTCCTATCTGTTAGTAACAATGAATTTCAATTTCTTGAAATCGTGACAGATAGCGAGATGAACCCACATATTTTATCTAACTTTTATAAAGGAATTAAATGAATTTTGACTTTTTTGAGATATTTCTAACATGGCAAGGATGGTTTTACCTATTGATTTTATCGCTGTTGGAAATTGTATTGGGTATTGATAATATTATTTTCATCAGTATTGTCACTGATCATTTAGCACCGAAAGAAAAGCGTAAAGCAAGAAACATAGGCTTATCCATTGCTTTAATTTTTAGGTTGGGTTTGCTAGGAACCGTGTCATATATAATGCATTTAGTAGAGCCTCTTTTCATTATTGGAGGTATAGATTTTTCTGGACAGAGTATAATATTGATAATTGGAGGATTATTTCTTATCTACAAGAGTATCGCTGAAATGCACAAAAGTATCTCAGGTCATGAAGAAACCGGGGCAAGTAAAAAGGGGAATTTAAGTGCAATTATTTCTCAAATAGTGCTAATTGATCTTGTTTTTAGCTTTGACAGCATCATTTCAGCAATTGGTATGACTAATGGTTTAGAGAAAGAAATAGAGCACAATCCAATGGCAATCATCGTTTTCGCAATAATTATTTCTATGGTGATAATGTTGATTTTTGCCAAACAAATTGGGGATTTCATCCATGACTATCCTACGATAAAAATGATTGCCCTGAGTTTCCTTGTTGCTATCGGAATGCTTCTTATTGCAGAAGGTTTTGGACAAGAATTTCCTAAAGGGTATATCTATTTTGCCCTCGTCTACGCCTTAATCGTGGAGATGTTAAACATTAAAATGAGAAAAAAGAAAGCTGAATGACGATTAAAGAGGCTCTGGCCTATTTAGGTTGTAACGATTTAGATGAACTGAATGAACGGGAAGAGCAATTGCTGTTCGAAATAAAACAAAAGTTACTCAGAAAGCCTTTTCACCTTAAAATTTTTAATAAATATAAAGAGGAAGCCGAACGTATCCAACGAGTCCTCTTTGTTTTAGATAATACAAAAAGAGAGAATGTCTCCCACAGTGAAAATTACTCTATTGATGAGAGCATGCCGAGTCGATTTATCACAAGTTATTTGCAGGTAAAACAACATATGCTATTAACAATAAATTCAGCATTAAATTTTACGGATCTTTTTGCTAAAATTAACGATTACATAAACTTCCAACATGCTTGGGCAGCGAAATGGCTAGGGCATTATAGTGTGAGTTATAAATCGCAAGACGATAAACTTAATCCATATGATGATATGATTTGGGTACGTATTAAAAGTTGGATTATTGAGGAAAACAGAGACGATTGGAATTTACTATTCCAAGGAGATTTACAAGAAAGTATGATTGCTGAGATGGAGAGATTCAAAAATAATTACCAATTACCTTAGTAAGTAGAATAACAAGATAAGGTCTAAAAATGCCTGTACCAAGAGGACATTTCTCCATGGATTCTCCGGATTCAATTTAAAAAAAGGTATTGCCACCAAAGGACAGATTATGAGGTGTCCAAATTGAGAATCATAAAATTGAACGGCAACAGCCAGTATAACGAGTAGTAAAGCCCAAACAATTTTCATCGGTAGCTTATAAATAAACCAACTTATTAAAGCTAGAATTAGAAAAATATAAGAAAAGAGTTTTGCCAGCTGAACAAGGGGTTGATTTATATACTCCTCTGTGCCATCGAAAGAAATAAAGAAACTCAACACGAAGGGGTTACAAATTAAATTCAAATGAATATGAAGAAGATAAAAGACTATGCCGAAGCGAAATTCTGACAGTGTCTTATTTTTAAATTGAAGGTATAATACTGACAAGGTTACAACCCAAAGAATAGGGTCGAACAATGGAAAAGGGAATAGCACTTGCTTGTAACTAATAAATAAGGATAAGGTATAGAGTGCTAAAGACAATAATGCCAAAAAAGCAACCTTACCTTCTTTAGTCATTTTTTCAAGGCTTCGTAAATGTAATCGAATGTAGACAAAATTACAGGCTGACCATCCACTACAGCAATATTATGCTCAAAATGTGCACTTGGTTTACCATCGGCCGTTACTATCGTCCATTTATCCTCTAAAGTGATAACTCGCTCAGTACCCATATTAATCATTGGTTCAATGGCTATAGTAAGACCATTTTGTATTTTTTTACCCCTACCTCTTTTTCCATAATTTGGCACCTGAGGTTCTTCGTGTAAACTTTTACCCAGGCCGTGCCCCACAAGGTCGCGAACAACTCCATAGCCATGCTTCTCTGCATGACATTGAATAGCCCAGCCAATATCCTCAATTCGATTTGACACTGTGCATTGTTCTATTCCTAAATAAAGACATTCTTTGGTCACTTTGAGTAATTGTTGTACCTCAGGCTTTACCTCTCCTACTTCAAAGGTATAAGCATGATCCCCGTAGTAACCTTTATAAAGAGAGCCGCAATCAACAGAAACCACATCACCATCTTGAAATGCTCTATCCGTTGGAAGCCCGTGAACTACTTGTTCGTTAATTGAAATTAGCAATGTACTTGGACAACCATAAAGTCCTAAAAATCCGGGCACTGCATCTTGAGATCGAATATATTCTTCAGCTTTTCTATCGAGTTGTCGGGGTGTATTTCCAGGTATTATGTCTTTAGCAATTAAGCCCAATGTTCGGCTTACGATTTGAGCCGCTTCTCTCATTATGGCAATCTCCTCAGATGTTTTGTATTTAATCATGAATCTATTTAAGAAAGTCATTGGCAAAGATAGGCATTTTAAAAGTCAAGACTACGTAGCCATTGCATTGTGTCTACATTATCCGCATAATCTACTAAGCTTGGTTTTTGAGCAGCCCCGAAAGGAATAAATTGATCACCAACTACACATTGAATTTCCTGTTTATTAAGCTCTAAATAGGATAAAACCTCATCGATAGCTTCGTATTCATGGTAATGCAACATAGCTATTGGGGCATGAAGTACCTCTGACTTCTTAAGCAGTAAGAAATTATTATCGAAAATAGTCTCTAAATTCATTAGGTGAATGGCTTTATTATAGTCGTAATTATTACCATATTTTTTATTTTGAATTATAGCGGAAAAATCAAATATCGCCGAGTAAAAGTCATCCAATCGAAAACCTTTCGGAACAATCAAATGCGTGACATTACGACAACCTCTGCCAAAATATTGAAAAATATCTTGTCCAAGCAACGCTAAATCGGAATCGCTTTCTGACCCATTCAATACAGCTACTGACGTCCTGTTTCCTCGAAATAAATGAGGTTTGGCTGAAAAATACGTTTGAAAAGTATTGGTTGAAAGTTGATCCCCAGTTGCAATAATAGCATCGTAGTCACCAATTTTCCTATCGGTAAAAGATATTCGAGAATGCATCTCTGGTGACATCAAAGCTAAATAATTCACTATGGCCGGTAGCAGAAGACTGTCCTCTGTACTCAACTTAATTTTCACATTAAATCCCGATATCAACACACACAGAAAGTCATGAAAACCCACCAGCGGTATATTTCCCGCCATAATGATGGCAACAGTTTTGTGACGAGCCGAAATAGTTGGATATTTCTTTTGCCATTCGTCTAATTGATCTAACGTTAACCACTGTGATATTTCCTTGAGAGAGCTTCTAACCTCCTTCTCCTCAAACCAGCCATTCCTAAAAAATGAATCAGTAATTGATTGCTCAAATAAATGATATTGTTTTTCTGTGATAAAACTAATCCCAGGATGCCACTTTTCTTTATGTCCATGTGCCTTTAAGACCTTTCCAAGTTCACATAAACACTTTATTTCTTGCTCTATTGTCATAATATTCGTCAAAAAAAGTACTTTTTGAACAAATAAAGACCTTTTACGTTGCTATATTTGTAAAAAAAATTCTGCAATGGCAATAATGATTACCGATGAATGCATAAACTGCGGGGCTTGTGAACCTGAATGTCCTAATAATGCAATCTATGAAGGGGGAGCTGAATGGAAATATTCTGACGGTACCTCATTAAAGGGAATTATCGAAACCTTAAACGGAGGCGAACTATTGGCAGACCACCCTCATGAACCTGTGAGTATGGACATATATTATATTACGCACGACAAATGCACCGAGTGTGTTGGCTTTCATGACGAACCACAGTGTGCAGCAGTTTGTCCAGTTGATTGCTGTGTCGATGACCCTGAATATAGAGAATCTGAAGACGAGTTATTGGCCAAGAAAAATTTCATGCACCTCTAATAAGTATGAAATCTTCCATCAATGTGAGAGTTTCCCTGTACACATTGATAACTATCCTTTATTTTTCATACGTACCAGCGCAAAATCAAGGATATAAGGTCTTGAATGTTAGATTAGTCGGTGTCAATTGTAAAGCAAACATCGGGAATATTTCAAGAGTGCAGAGGTATTATGAAACCGCTGGATTTCGAATAAATCTCTATTCCCAGGAGTCTATAAGGTACGATTCATTGATGATCCCGAGGCTCGAAGACAGCAAACTACCTAACCGTTTAATGCAGAATCTAATAAATTCTTATCAAACTAAAGTCCCTAAGAAACAGTTTAATCAGCTTACAATTTTTTGCTTACCAAAAGTTGCTAACTCTTCTCCATGGCAGGGATTTGATAGGTTTGGATACGCGTTTTATGCAACTTCTTTGAATGATGACAATCGTATTTTAGGGAGTATTGCTCAAAGTTTAGGAATTAATCACGTGCCTGATAGTGCCGCTTTCCTGAAAGATAGTATTGCTATTAATTCACTAAAATTAATAACACCAAATTACACGCACGATGTAAGCCAATTCACAGATTTTGACAAAACTGGATTATCAGCATTTTTTATTTGGGAAGAGGACGAAAATGGAGTTATTCCCTACGATCCAAATAATCCTCTTTTATCCATTAAACGTGGAAAGCGCGAAAATTATGGCTATAAATATTTGAATCCCGGTAATTGGTTTTTCAAACCGTTCACGAGTATACAAGAAACCCTGATTTGCCCTGCTCACGTGGTGGTTGCCTTCATTACATTTTTTGGATTGTTCATTTTTTTCCGATTAATAAAAAGATTAACGCTAAATCGGAATTGGTCCATTAAATTAAGTGGTGTGGTCGTAAAATTATTGGCTTTTTTATTTTCTATTTTCGTGGTTGGACTTAGCACATTACTTATTGACGAATACTATGTTAATCATTACGTTTTAGAAACAAAAATTCGAGAGATAGATAAGCAAGTTAGTTCATCCTCCTTACTCAGTAAAATTGAAGATGAATTACTTTTTCAAAAAGACACAATCTCAAATTTGAGTTCACAAATCTTTAGAAAAAAGAAGGCCGATTGGTACATACAAAGAAATTTACCGGTTCTGATTTTTCAATTGAATTCGAAAAACGAATTACGCTTTAAAGAAAGTACCGAGTCTTTGACTTATCTCGGAGATACTTTAATAGATGAAGTGAATACACATTTCATAAAAATAGAAAAACTTGGAAATAATGATGAGTTGATATCTGAACGTATTTTTGACTATGCTGGAAAAGAACAAGTATCGACTAGTTTTCAAAAAGAGAAAATAGGAAAACGGATTGTTTTATTTATTAACGGATACAGGGCGCCGTTCTTAAATACCGAAGAATTTTCGCGCTCAGTCATGTTAAAACAAATTCTAGCTAATAAAATTGAAATCAACACAACGGAAAATAAGATATATTCGGCTGATTTATTTAAGTATTGGAATCAATGGGACAGGTTTGATGATCGATTTATCGCAAAATTACAAGCTCATGAGGTGTATTATGCAGATGGCCATCACCCAATCAAAACATCTAACTACGGACTAACAAAGAATCCATTTAACTTATCAATTATCAATAATATTGGGAATTTATCCTATTTCTATTTTGCTGCAGCTCACTTCCCTTCAACCTGCAAAGATTTATCTAAGCACACGTGTAGATATGTAAATATTCCGAATTTGGGAGTAAAAAATACTTGGGAACTATTACCCTCGATCACTAACCACATCGGCTTCAATCAGAGACGTGAAAGTGGTAAAATTTCAGGTAAAAATTTACTTCAATTAATAAATGCTGAAAATAGAGTTGGCTCCTCCAAAGACACTCTTTATATTGTGTGTCACAGTATGGGATTTGCCTATGCACAAGGCATTATTGAATCTTTACGCGGAAAGATAAATTTCGGTGGTTATTATATATTTTGCCCAGAAAATCCATCCGCTGGGAGAGTGAATAAACTAGAATGGAAAGAAGTTTGGCAATATGGTTCAAATGAGAATATTGAGGAATGCTTACAAGATGGTATTGCCCCTCAGTCCTCCGTAAAAGGACTTGAACAAAATAGGGTGTTTTTTCCAAAGGAAAGCTACTCTAATTTGGGTTTCTCAGGAAGTCATTTTATTGGAAATTTCATTTGGATTTTTGATCTACCAAAATCCCAAGTTGGATCCATTACATCTCATTAGTTTCGTCCCACTTTTTCAATAAAATGGAAGCTATGTGCCCTCCGAACCCGAAGGTATTACTCATTATATAATCGATTTTCTTCTTTTCAGGCTTTCCCAAAGGAATATGAAAAGAGTGAAAAGGATAATCTATCTCTGAGGTATTTATCGTTGGGAGCACAGATTGCTCTTGCAAAGAAATGATTGAAGCAATCGCTTCAACGGCGCCAGCAGCCCCTAATAAATGACCAGTCATAGATTTCGTAGCACTTAATGAAACATTTTCTACACCTTCAAATAATGTAGCAACGGCCTTTAGTTCGGAGGAATCTCCTTGAGGCGTGGAGGTTGCGTGCATATTCAAACACGACACTTGATCAGGAGTAATATTTGCTTCCTCCATGGCAAGTTTCATTCCTAAAATTGCACCTGCTCCATCCGGATGTGTGCCTGTCAGATGATATGCATCTGCCGCCATTCCTCCGCCTACGATTTCAGCGAGAATTGTTGCTCCACGATTTTTCGCATGCGATAATTCCTCTACTACTAGAGCACCTGCCCCTTCACCCATCACAAATCCATCTCGTGTGGGGTCAAATGGACGGCATGCCGTCTCAGGGCTATCATTTCTCGTTGACAACGCTTTCGCAGAAGAAAATCCACCAATCGCAGAAGGATTGATAGGGGCTTCAGACCCGCCAGAAATGATCACATCAGCCTTATTCCATTTGATATAGTTGTATGCTTCAATCAAGGCTGTATTAGACGTAGCGCAAGCAGAAACAGGACAAAAATTTACACCCCGAAGACCGTATTTTATTGATATAATTCCTGAAGCTATATCCACCAATATCCTCGGAATGAAATAGGGAGTGAATCTAGGAACTCCATCACCTTTGGCGAACTCCATCATTTGATCATAAAACGTTTGTATACCGCCATTGCCAGATCCCCAAATAACCCCTACACGATCACAATTCACCGAGGAAAAATTAAGCTTAGATTGTTCAATAGCCTCGTCCACTGCAACCAATGCATATTGCGAAAAGAGGTCATATTTTCGAACCTCCTTACTATCAAAATAATCCAATGGATTGTAGTTTTTCAACTCGCAAGCGAAGGAAACCTTGAAATTAGTTGTGTCAAAACGGGTTATCACTCCTGCCCCACTTTTTCCTGCTAAAAGATTCGTTCTGTATTCGGATATTGAATTTCCAATAGGAGTTAAAGCCCCCATTCCCGTTATTACAACTCTTCTCATTTTTCTAAACCAAATTTGTCGTATTCTTTAGATTTTAAAATCATTATTGCTTTTTGCAAAATTTCATTGTCTTGGTTAAATAGCTCATACATCTCATTAGACGAAAAAATATCCTGAGCCAAAAGGGAAGTTAACCTTAACTTAATTATTTTCTCGCTAACCTTGTACTGTTCCTCATCGAATTGGAGATCTTCTTTTTCTTTCTTTACGTAGTCGAAGAATAATCTCATAAATGCTTCATCGCATTGAAAATTTGCCTTAAAATTATCGAAAGTGGGGTATCTCGACTTCAAAAGCGACCTATTGTCATTAACGTAATTAAAACAGAAAGTATTAATCAAACCGGATTGCACAAGAGAGCTATAATATTTTGATACCATTGATGTATCTAAAGAAACAAAGACATCTGGCATAATTCCACCACCTGCATAGACTAAGCGCTTTTTATTTAAGGTATAAAATTTTAGTGAATCGGGAAGTTTGATAGAATCAGCGTTGGTAAACTCACCATTTAAAAAACGTTGTGTGATGTCTTTCTTGTATTCTTCAGGATCGTCATAAGGCTTTTGGATAAATCTTCCAGAAGGTGTGAAATAGCGTGCTACAGTCAACCTGATTTCAGAACCATCACTTAGACCCATGGGGCGTTGCACCAGTCCTTTACCGAAAGTTCTTCTGCCTATTACCAGTCCTCGGTCCCAATCTTGCATCGCTCCCGATAAAATTTCACTCGCGGAAGCTGAATATTCATCCGTTAAAATAATGAGGCGTCCATTTTCAAATAAACCAAGTTTATTTGCTTTTCTATCCTCCCTAGGATAGGCTTTGCCTTCCGAGTAAACAATTAATTTATCGCCGGATAAAAACTCATCTGCAAGTTTATGCGCTGCTTCAAGTAAGCCTCCACCATTTCCTTGAAGGTCGAAAATTAAATTCTTCATCCCTTTAGCCTTGAGGGATCTCAGGGCATCTTGTACCTCTTGCACAGTAGTACGTGAAAATGAGTTTAATTTGATATACCCATTTTCCTTATCAATCATGTAGTAAGTATCCACGGAATTAACTGGGATTTTGTCCCGTGTCACCGTAAACTCTATTAACTCTTTTTGACTTCTTCTTGCGATGGAAATATTCACTTTAGTACCTAATTCCCCCATTAATTTTGAGCGCACTTCGTCATTTTTTAAACCAATACCGGCGATATTTTTTCCTTCCACCATTACAATTTTGTCACCCGGTAGCACTCCTAACTTTTCGCAAGGACCACCTGGTATGGTTGCTACAACATTCAATGTATCTTTTATGAGCTGGAATCTTATTCCTACACCAACAAAACTTCCGTTAATTGAAGTCTGCGCCTCCATTAATTCCTCTTTTGGAATATATGCCGAATGAGGGTCTAACTTCTCAAGCATGGCAATTATAGCGGCCTCACTAATTTTTTTTTCATCAATAGTGTCTACGTAAAACCTATTGATGTTATTATAAACCTCGCTAATCTTATATGCGTTATTTTGACCAAATACGAAGCAGCTACTTATTAGCAGGAGAGATTCGAGAATAATTAATTTCCAAGACATAAATAATGTTTTTTTCTTAAACGCAAGAAACAAAAATAGTTATACCAATTAGTTCTTCATCCTTTTTTTTTAATTAAATATCAAAGTTTCGAGACCACACATTTGTTTTTAACTTTGATAAAAAAGAACATTGTTAAATCGACAAAGCGTAAAGAAAAGAACTCGCCAAACAGCAAGGGTAATTAAATATATCCTACTGAGCTTTATCGGTCTTGTCCTGCTTTATTTAATTGCTGCATTTGTTCTTTCGAGATTTTCAATTGAGGGAGTTAACGAAGCTAATTCACCCATAGAAATAGTGATAGTGAATTCAGGTGTTCACACGGATTTTATTCTACCCAAAAACAACAGCGTTGTAAATTGGGATACTATTTTCCCTATCAAAAACACATTAAAAAAAGACAGCACTCTTCAATATGTCTCCATTGGATGGGGTGACAGGAATTTCTTTTTGAATACTCCTACATGGGATGACCTCACTTTCAACACTGCCATTAATGCTGCATTAGGGCTTGGAGAAGCTGCTCTGCACGTGAATTATTGCTCGGGGATCCCCATAAACAATGAGTATAAGATAATCTATGTCAGTGAAAAACAATATAAAAATTTGGTGATATTTATACTAGAAAATGCAATTTTAGAAAACAATAAACCACGACAAATAATACCACACATGCCTGAAACCATTCAATCGAATGACGCTTATTACGAATCCCCAGGTAGTTATGGTTTATTTTATACGTGCAATAGTTTTGTGAACGAAGGATTAATTGCGACTGGCAAACGTGCTGCTCTTTGGACACCTTTTGCCGGAGGAATCTTTGACCATTATGAAGAGTAGATTAATCTTTTTTATACTACTAGGTATCATTGTATGTGAGAAATTAACTGCTCAACAACACTTTGTGATTTTCGTAAATGGTTACAGAGGTTTTGGTCTCGACCACTACACCACAGATGGAAGAATTATAAATCCAAAAAAACCTTCCCCTCTTGATTCCGACTCCTCTTTTAAAAGTGATGCATGGATTATTGGATATTGGAGCCCGGGAAATATTCATTTTGACGACTCCATAATTGCTCGATATCAGCACGCCTATCCACTCTATGTTGATGGCCATCACCCCTTAAGTACCTCCACACACAAAACAATGACAAAATTAGTTTGGAGTTACATCAAAACGAAATTGTTTTTCCTAAGACGCAACCCTCGCGGAATTTTAAACCTGAAAGAAAATAATTCAGGATTCAATATAAGAGTCGAAAAAGGAAGAAGAATTGGCGATAAGCTCCTCAATATTTATTGCGATAAGGATACCTTAGCAACAGTTTCTATCGTTTGTCATAGCCAGGGTTTTGCCGTGGCACTTGGTATAATTGAAAAATTAAAGGATCATACCGACCTCAGAGATTTTATTATTTTATCTCCCGAAGGTGCGCAGAATGCAAATTGCGATTGGTCCTTATTTGAAAACGTTTGGCACTATACATCGTCATTTACCGACAATAAATATCGTTTTGTTTGGCGACAAGATGGAATTGCCCCACAAACCACTTTAAAGAATCTAACTGATTCTGAATCAACAGGCTTAATCGGAGTCCCAAAGAATACTCGTGGTTTAAAACTCGGATTCATGAAAAGTCATCACCTTGCCTACTACCACTGGTTTTTCGATTTAAAAAAAGGAGATCGCGGGTATTTTGGCGACTATTAACCTCACGCTATTGAAAACTGTTTGTTTTATACGACGCCATTTTAGCAGGGAGTATATACTTTTATCCTATGATAACACAAAACGTTAATCTAAAGAACTACAATACTTTTGGAATCTCAATTTCAAGCAAAGAGTTTGCACCTTTTTTCTCAATTTCGGACATTCAATCGATATTAGAGCATAAAAAATCGGAAGAGATGCTCGTACTCGGAGGAGGAAGTAACCTATTGTTTACAAAAGATTTCGATGGGATTGTGCTGAAAAACGAACTCAAAGGTATTGAAATCCAAGAGGAAGGCCAAGACCATGTTGTTGTAAAATGTAGTTCTGGAGAGTCATGGCATGAATTTGTAATCTCTATGACCGAGGCCAACTACGGTGGTATTGAAAATCTATCCCTCATTCCAGGCAGTGTGGGTGCAAGTCCAATGCAAAACATCGGTGCATATGGTGTAGAAATAAAGGATGTCTTTGAAAGCCTTGAGGCATACCACATCGCTACTGGAGAAATACATACGTTTAATAAATTCGATTGTGCCTTTGGCTACAGGGAAAGTGTTTTTAAACGAAAACTCAAGAATCAGTATATCATATTGTCTGTAACTTTTAGGCTAACAAAGGGAGGAAAAGTAAATTCATCTTATGGAGCTATCGAGGCTGAGCTTGCAAAAATGAACGTATCATCTCCAACAATTATAGACATTAGTCGAGCGGTAATTTCCATACGCACCTCAAAATTGCCTGACCCTAAGAAATTAGGTAATGCGGGTTCTTTCTTCAAAAATCCTGTTATTGCGAAATCTCTCTTGGAAAAAATACAAATGAATTATCCTGATACTCCTCATTATCCTGCTGACGCGGATCATGTAAAAATAGCGGCAGGATGGCTTATTGAAAAATGTGGTTGGAAAGGTAAATCAAAAGGTAATTGCGGAGTACATGCACTACAAGCACTCGTACTTGTCAATTATGGTGGAAGTACAGGAAAAGAAATTTTTGACTTATCTACTGAAATAATCAGAGATGTGAAGCATAATTTCGGGATAGAACTAGAAAGAGAAGTGAATATTATTTAAGGTCTTCATTATATGATTACCTTTGTTTACGAAGGATTGATACATGAAAATTTCGTTTAATTGGCTTAAGGAGTTTATAGAAATTCCATATACTCCGGAAAGAGTTGCAGAAATACTAACCGATACCGGACTAGAGGTAGAAGGTATTGAAAAAATCGAATCTGTAAAAGGAGGTTTAACTGGAGTTGTGGTAGGTGAGGTTATTTCTTGCGACAAACATCCTGATGCAGATAAACTAAACATAACAGAAGTTTTTATCGGCAGCGATAAATTGCAAATAGTGTGTGGTGCTTCGAACGTGGCCGTTGGGCAGAAAGTTTTAGTCGCCACAGTAGGTTGCACACTCTATCCTTCACCTGAGGAACCTTTTACGATTAAAAAAGCCAAAATAAGAGGCGTTGAATCTAATGGAATGATTTGTGCCGAAGACGAATTAGGCTTAGGCAATGATCACAATGGAATCATGGTTCTTCCGAAAGACACCTCTCCTGGCCTACCTGCAGCAGAATTTTTCAAATTCTCTGATGACTTTATTTTCGAAATTGGCTTAACGCCAAATAGGTCTGATGCCATGGGGCATATTGGTGTTGCAAGAGATCTTGCAGCTTACCTTTCCTTCCATAATAAAACGCAAATAAAGGTAAAAAATCATCAGCCAAAGCTCCTAGTTGACAAACATACAACTAGCAATTTACATGTTGATATAGTAGATCCTAATTGCCATCGCTACATGGGTGTGCGTATATCGGGAGTTACCATTTCACCCTCACCAGAATGGCTGCAACAGAAACTACGTTCTCTGGGTGTCTCTCCTATTAATAATGTAGTAGATATTACGAATTACGTTATGCGTGAGTTAGGAACGCCGTTACATGCTTTTGACGCAAGTATTTTAGGTGAAAAGGTGGTGGTTCGCCCTGCCGAGCCCAACGAAAAATTGGTAACATTAGATAAAGTAGAAAGGAGTTTTAAAGGCGGTGAAATGCTTATTTGCGACGAGAAGTCGCCCGTTTGTATTGCAGGTGTGATGGGTGGATTACATAGCGGAGTGTCGGAAAAAACTTGCGATATATTTTTAGAGGCTGCCGTTTTTGATATGGTAGCGGTAAGAAAAACAGCTAGACTTCATGGTATAAATAGTGATTCAAGTTTTAGATTCGAGCGAGGTGTTGACAGAACCTTAACGGAATTAGCGATACATCGCGCTGGGAGCTTAATTTTGGATATCGCCGGAGGAACCTTATCCTCGCCACTCATTGACAAGCAAACGACTGAGTTCGAGGAAAAAGTAGTAGATATTACACCGGAGGATATTAATTCACTGCTTGGGACTTCAATTTCAGACAAAGAACTTGAAGATATTCTTTGTTCTCTTGACTTTAAGATAGAAAAGAAAAATACCAAATGGGTTGTTAATGTGCCACTCTACAGAATAGATGTAGTTAGACCATGTGATATAGCTGAAGAAGTCCTGAGGATATATGGTTTTAATAACGTCGCTATTCCTGAAAGAATGCATATGTCAATCCAAACCAGGAATGGCATTGACCAAGAAGATGTTAGATCAACAATTTCTGAATTCCTCGTTGCAAATGGTTTTCTAGAAGCCATGAATAATTCTCTTACGAAGGGCATCTATTTCCAAGAAATAGAATTTTTACAAAAAGAAAAGGCCAGTGCTGTCAAATTATTAAACCCTTTAAGTCAGGATCTAGATTACCTTAGGGCATCTCTTATCCCGGGATTATTAGAAAATATTGCATACAATCAAAACAGGCAAGCTGTGGACCTAAAGTTTTTCGAATTTGGAAAAAGCTACAAAGAAATTTCAGGGAAATATATCGAAGAAAGTTGGCTAACTCTTGCTATAACAGGCAGGAAAAATGAAGAAAATTGGATAAATGATTCGAAATTAACGGATTTTTATTTTGTTAAAGGGATAGTAGAAAAAATACTGGTGCGCATGGGTCTTGCAGCGAAAACCATATTCAAACCTACCGAAGACAATATATTTTCAGAAGGGCTGACGGGGAGTATTTACAAAAAAGACCTTATAAAAATAGGACAAGTAGCTGAGGACATACAAGAATATTTTGGCATTAAGAAACCTGTATTTATCGTTGAAATCAATTGGAAAAAGTTTCTTCAAACGCTTGAAACAGTAAATATTGCATACACTGAGCTACCTAAGTCATTCGTGGTTCGCAGAGACTTCTCCTTGCTCCTGGGTAAAGAAATAAACTTTTCAGAAATCGAACATATATCTAGAAAAATAGATAGTCAGCTGTTGAAAAACGTCAATTTATTTGATGTTTATGAAGGTGAAAAACTCGAGAAAGATAAAAAATCCTATGCCGTTTCATTTCATTTTCAACATTCAGAAAAGACCCTTACAGACAATGAAATAGACTCAATAATGGGAAAGATAAGAAAAGCACTTGAACAAGAATTAGGAGCTCAATTAAGGTAATTAAAGCGATAACAAATACCTATCGAGATTTGGATTAGATACTAATTCATCACCCCCAACTATCAGTACTTTATTACAGCTCGAACGTTCCAACCACAACGAAAGATTCGAAATTCCTGCCATGAGTGTACCATTAATATCAATTTTGTGAATCGGTTTGGATTGTTTATCAACGAACATTTTCATATCCGAAATTTCTTTTGACATAGATTGATTTTCGTTAAAAATTATCAACCCATCAATCTCGTTTAAATGATCTGATGACTTTTCATTAATATAAATTACCTCTTGAAATTTGGATTCAACCCAAAATTTGATTTTATCTGAAAACGGATTGGACGGTTTTAAATAAATTTTAATGAATTGATTTTTCAATTTTTCCCCCTCTGGTCTTAAACTTCTGTAAATGTATCCTTAATTAAGCAGTAAATGTTTTCAATAGCCTAAAATCTTTAAATAATCTTCAGCGGTTTGTTCCTCACTGAATAGTTTTGAGAAAATCTTCCCGTTTTCATCTCGATTTATCATGATATGCTTAGGCTCAGGTATTAAGCAGTGTTTTAAACCACCGAATCCACCAATGGTTTCTTGATATGCTCCCGTATTAAAAAAGCCTATGTATAGTACTTTGGATTTATCGAACTTTGGAAGATAAATGGCGTTTGAGTGTTGTTCTGAATTGTAGTAATCATCACTGTCGCACGTAAGACCTCCTAGCAAAACCCTTTCGTAGTCATCATCCCAACGGTTAATTGGAAGCATAATGAAACGTTGATTTATTGCCCAAGTATCGGGCAGATTTGTCATGAAAGAGGAATCTATCATATTCCATTTCTCTCGGTCATTTTGTTGCTTTTGATGTAAAATACTAAATATAGCTCCCCCGCTTTCACCAACCGTGAAAGATCCAAATTCCGTAAAAATATGTGGCTCAGGAATATCAGTTTCTGTACACACCCTTTTCACCTGAGTTAATATCTCTCTTACCATGTAAGCGTAATCGAAGTCAAAAGCCAAGGATTTTTTTATTGGAAAACCACCGCCTATATTTAAGGAATCTAACTCAGGACATAACTTTTTTAAATCACTGTATATTCTCAAACACTTGGTTAATTCATTCCAATAATATGCGGTATCGTTAATTCCAGTATTGATAAAAAAATGTAACATTTTCACTTTCACTTGCGGGTTGTCTTTCAATACCTGCTTATGAAAAGGCACTATCTCACGGTATCGAATCCCCAGTCGAGATGTATAAAATTCGAATTTAGGCTCCTCCTCAGAGGCGATGCGAATTCCAATATTTAATTCTTTATCTGTCTTGGCTAGCAAACTATTCAACTCGTCAATATTATCTACAACAGGTATGACTTTCAAGTTGCCATCCTCAATAAGCCGAACAATTTTATTTAAGTACAACTCAGGTTTATATCCATTACAGATGACATATTTTCCATCCGTTAATTTCCCGGAGTTGTATAAGTTATTTACAATATCTATATCAAAGGCTGAAGACGTTTCAATATGAATATCATTTTTTAATACTTCATCTAATACGAAAGAAAAGTGATTGCTTTTTGTACAATAGGAATAATAATATTTCCCTGAATATCCTAAGTTATTTATGGCCTCTCGAAACCAACTTTTTGCGCGTTGAATATTGTTAGAAATTTGAGGCAAATAATTGAACTTTAAAGGTGTACCATATTCATCAACTAAACGCATCAGGTCAATTCCATGAAAAAACAACCGATCCTCACGAAGATTAAATTCGTTTTGAGGGAAATCAAATGTTTGCTCAATTAAGTCAATGTATTTTGTTCTCATCTTATGTTATCGCGTCTTAAATTATTTACTCGTTGTTAAATTTTTCAATCAAGTTTTGCAGGGGGCGTGCAAGAACACCACCACCTTCCCATAGTACGATGGGTCTTTCAATAAGTTTCGGGAATTTTATCATGTAATCCAACAGTTGCTCTTCGCTGCTGTAATTTCCTTTTACCATATCTATATACTCTTTTTCCTTGCTTCTTAAAATATCGCTTGGCAGAAGATTTAGCTTGTCTAGAATATTTTTCAATTCCAACGTAGACAAGGGTATATTAAGGTAATCACGGATTTCCACAGTCTTCTCACTTTCAGCAAGCCAATTTAATGCACACCTACTTTTAGTACACTTTGGGTTGTGGTAAATGATGATTTTTTCCATGGAAATGCAAAAATAGTGAATCCTCAGTAAGGATGTTAAAAACTTGACTCAATTAGAGTAATTTTTACGGATACACAGCTAAATCAATTTGTATTTTTGAAATATTAAGAGAAATGGGGTATTTAGACGAATTAAACGATAGTCAACGGGTTGCGGTAGAGAATATTTACGGACCAACGATGGTCATAGCAGGAGCGGGTTCTGGCAAGACGAGGGTGTTGACGTACCGCATTGCTTTTATGATAGAGCAAAATGTCGATCCATTCAATATCCTTGCGCTTACGTTTACCAATAAAGCGGCGAGGGAAATGACGGAAAGAATAAGCACCATTGTTGGGGGTACGGAGGCGAAGAACATTTCTATGGGTACTTTCCACTCCGTTTTTTCTAAAATTTTGCGCTTCAATGCTGATAGAATAGGATTCCCGAACAATTTCACTATCTACGATACGCAAGATTCTAAAAGCCTTATCAAAGATATCATAAAAGAATTCAACTTAGACGATAAGACCTATAAACCGTCTAATGTATTTGGAAGAATTAGTGCCGCAAAAAATAACTTGATCTCCCCAGAGGCATACCTGCAAAATGAAGAAATTCAACTGGAAGACAAGCAATCTCGGAGACCAGAAATTGCCAGGATTTATACCGCGTATGCCAATAGATGTCAGCGCTCCGGAGCAATGGATTTCGATGATCTTTTGTATTTCACCAACGTGTTACTTAGAGATTTCCCAGAGGTATTGCATTACTACCAGCAAAAATTTAAATACATTCTGGTGGATGAGTATCAAGATACCAATTACGCGCAGTACCTCATCGTAAAAAAACTCGCGGCTGCGTATGAAAATATATGTGTAGTTGGAGATGACGCGCAAAGTATTTATTCATTTCGAGGGGCGAATATTCAAAACATTTTGAATTTTAGGCAAGATTATGCTGACTTTAAACTATTCAAACTAGAACAAAACTACCGCAGTACAAAAACTATAGTCGAGGCAGCTAATAGCATTATCAAACGCAACAAGGATCAAATTTATAAACATGTTTGGACTGACAATTTTGACGGTGCAAAGATAAAAGTGATACGTACCCTTACCGATAATGAAGAAGGACGCACCGTGGCTTCTCGCGTTTTTGATATCAAGCAATCTCAGGCTAAAAGCTATAACGAATTCGCCTTACTCTATAGAACCAACAGGCAATCACGTTCCTTTGAAGAAGCCTTTAGGAAGTTAAATATTCCCTACAGAATATATGGGGGGCTTTCTTTTTATCAACGAAAAGAAATAAAAGACCTCCTCGCCTATTTCCGTCTATCTGCCAATCCTCGCGATGAAGAAGCTCTAAAAAGAGTAATCAACTATCCGAAGCGCGCCATTGGAAAAACAAGTATCGAACACATAATTATCGCCGCGAACCAATACGGGGTGAGTATGTGGGATGTGATGAGTGATTTCGACGCCTACCCCGCAGAGGTAAATGGAGGAACGAAATCAAAAATTAATGATTTTGTCACCATGATTATGAGTTTCAATGCGCAATTAAATAAATTGAATGCATACGAACTCGCGGATACAATAGCTAAGTCCTCCGGCATCATGCGTGAAATGCTGTCTGAAAAAGAAAAGGGACCTGAGGAAGTTGAACGCTTACAAAACGTGGAAGAACTTTTAGCAGGTATTCAAGAATTTAGTAAGAATGATGCTAACGATGAATTTAGAAGTCTTTCGGACTTTATGATAGAAGTTGCGCTACTCACCGATGCCGATGAAGATAAAGGGGAAGAGCGAAACCACGTTTCCTTGATGACCATCCATGCGAGTAAAGGATTGGAATTCCCACATGTATTTATTGTAGGATTAGAGGAAAATTTATTCCCATCACAAATGGCCTTAAATTCAAGGACCGAGTTAGAGGAAGAGCGTCGCTTATTTTATGTTGCGATCACTCGAGCCATGCAAACTGCTACCCTTACCTATGCAAGCTCTAGATTTACATGGGGGCAATCTATAAGCTGTGAACAAAGCAGATTTATAGACGAAATCGAGAAACAGTATTTAGAATTTGAAGGCGTTACGAGACCGGGAGGGCGATCCCTTATGGGCGGAGGTTTTGAGCGTTCATTCTCAGGAGGCCTTAATAAAACACTAGGAACTAATAATCCAGCATTGAAATCCTTAAAGGACGTAACCGGAAGTCCCAATGTGCAAAATAACAATGCCGCAGATGTTATTGTTGGAGATAATGTCGAACACGATAGATTTGGAAAAGGTAAGGTGACTAAAGTTGAAGGTATTGGTCCGGATAAAAAAGCAACAATTTTTTTTCCACATCATGGTACCAAAACAGTTTTATTGCGTTTTGCTAACTTGAAGATAATCGAATAACTATGAAACGTATTGGTATTTTATTGGCAACAGTGTATTTCTCTTTTTCTCTTACGGCACAATCATGGACTGAGGAAGAGCTTAATAAGGCTAACACATGCAAAGGAATCACGGAACTAGAGGACAATGAGAAAGAAGCGATACTCTATATCAATCTTGCTAGATTGTACCCTAAGAAATTTGCTAAAGTTCAATTGGCTGATTATTGGGGTCCAGAAAAATATAACCGCTACTTAGACGGTTCTGAATACAAAGAATCCCTCATGGATCAGCTGATTTCCGAGCAGGAACCTATGACTCCCCTGTTGTGGGACGAAGAATTACAGGAATTCGCTACATGCTTTGCCGAGGAACAAGGAGCAAGTGGTCTCATGGGGCACCAACGAAAAAGATGCGCTAAAGGTAATTTTGCGGAATGCTGCGCTTATGACATGGAAACAGGATTGGATATTGCCATGCAATTGCTTATCGATCATGAAGTACAAAGCCTCGGGCATAGGGAAAATTGTTTAAACCCTGAGCTTACAAAAGTGGGTATAAAATTCGCGGTACATAAGAAAGCAAATTTCTGCGCTGTTCTAGATTTATATTAAATGAAACGTATTGGTTTACTGTCAGATACACATGGTTACTTAGATGAAAAGATAAAACACTATTTTTCTGAAGTTGATGAAATATGGCACGCCGGGGATATCGGTTCCTTAGAAGTGTTGGACGAATTGAAAGCTTTTAAAACAACCAGGGCAGTTTGGGGAAATATTGACGATCATCAAATCCGCATGGAAACGAAAGAAATTGAGAGGTTTCAGATTGAACAGGTGAGCGTGCTAATGATGCATATCGGTGGAAGCCCCGAGAAATACGCTAAACCCGCGTTTGAAGAATTAAGTGCTAAGGCTCTCCCTAAACTATTTATCTGCGGTCATTCTCATATTGCCCTAATCAAAATGGATAAACGATTCAATATGCTGTGGATGAATCCCGGAGCCTGCGGTTACAAGGGTTTTCATGCGGTTAAAACAATTGTGCGGTTTTGTATCACAGACGATAGAATACACAATCTTGAATTAATAGAACTTGGAAAAAGAGTTTGACTACTTAAAAATGTTATCGCTAATCCCTTTATTGACCTTATAGCCTGTTAGATAAACTGTAATCTTACCTTGCTTATCTTTTTTACTGTCGTCTTGTTTATCGGTTTGATGGATATTCGCAGCAACACTTTTTGGCATTTTAAATCTCTTCACGTCTATTTCAAAAACTATGGTACTTGGCAGGCCAAATTGCGCTTGGTCGGTGTAGGTATAATTAGTAGTCATGACACCACTCGATTTGGTAGTCAATTGAGAGGCTAGGATCAAACTCTTCTTAGAATCTATCCATAGTTTTGCTAAAATTATGTCCGTAGATTCATCTGTAGGAATTACTGTTACCATGAGCGTAGAAACACCGCCAATAACTTTACCCGTTGACTCTATGGCCATGTACTTACTCGTATTAGTGAGAAATTTATTGAGCTCTATAAATCCTTGCTTTGGCAATACTGCAATGCCTTTGGCATCGATTTTAAACTTATCTTTTTGCTTAAAATACAAAACTGCATTTACCTCTTTTATTTTTATCATCGGTACCGCTGCTACCACACGAGCATTTACGGTGTAATCCTTCACAGAATTAAGCTTTACTACAACAGCATTTAGGGTTTTACTTTGTTGAGCTAAAGAAATGCTTGATACGAATACAAGGCTTAGTATAAGAAATAACTGTCTCATGAGGTGATGTCTTTTCGGTTGAATTGGTACAAGGCAATACCAATGAGGATAACGTTGTGATATATCAGAATACGGATGGATTCGTTGATAGCATCCCAAGGCACAGGATCCTCGAAATAACTTCTCCACGCAGCCATGTGGGTAGTAAATAAGTATGGCTTGATTGCATCAAAAACGGTCACATCCATAGTGCCAATTATGGTGAAGAAAATAATAATTGCCATCGTGGAAACAATAGGTCCGATGCTGTTTTCGGCAAAAGCAGACAAACAAATTGACAATGTCGATACGGTAAGTAACGAAAGATATGCCGTTAGGAACCCGTACAAATACCTCCACTCCACGTCAGATTCTGGATGAATAATAAGACCATCAGAAGTCAAGACCATTAGGTCCCCTGTGCCAAAAATCCAACGTGCAACATAAAGTGATAGAAAACCTAGCCAAACCGTAAGAAGTAAAGTATATAAGGCCCCTGCTAAAAATTTAGATAACACAATTTGAGTTCTTGAAATGGGCTTTGAAGCTAACATACGGATGGTTCCCATATTGGCTTCACCTGAGATTAAATCCCCTGTAACCAACGCTACAAGAAGAGGAATGTGTACGATAAGCATCTGAAGGATAATAAAGGCTATCAAGTTACCATTCATGATATCACCAGAAAACGATAAGGTTTGCTCGAATGATGCCGTGACGAACGAAATGTAGGTAGATCCATCCGCTTTCATGGCAAGAATAATAACCGAGATCAACACGGTCAGAGCTATTAATCCAATGTAGCTTCTTGGCTTAGCAGCTATCTTGATGAATTCGTTGTAAGTATTGTTTAAAAACATCATGAGCCAATAATTTTAATGAAAAAGTCTTCTAGTTTCCTTTTCGGTTCCAGGGCACTTACCGCAATATCCGCATTGTTTAACTCTCTGTTTAATTCGGAAGTTTGATTTTTTTGCAAAGTAAGTTCTATCTGATCTTGAGTTATTATAGTTGCCGAAGCGTTTGGAAACTTATCTTGTATAATGGAAAGTGTTTTTTCTACTTGGTCAACTTGCAAAACAATAATCACCTCCTGTTGATTCAACAATTCACTGACATCTCCCTCTATTAAAGTTTTGCCTTTGTTGATGATTACCATTCTGTTGGCTATTAATTCAATCTCCGACAATTGATGTGAGGACAAGAGAATTGTTTTATTTTGTTCCGTTTTTAGGCGCAATATTAAATTTCTAATTTCAATGATCCCCTGTGGGTCTAGTCCTGTCGTAGGTTCATCAAGAATTATCACATCAGGCTGGTGCAGCAGTGTTTGTGCAATACCAAGTCGTTGCTTCATTCCATGGGAAAAGCCTTTCACACGATGTTTCTCTCTACCATTTAAGCCTACGAAGTCTAACATTTCGTGAATTTGCTTTTTACTTACGCGCGCACCAGAAATTCTTGCGAAAATCTCTAAATTCCTCTCTGCCGAAAGATATTTGTAGAAATCTGGTTTCTCAATGATGCTTCCTATTTTCGATAAAATCATCGATCGGTTTGAAGCAAATGTCTCACCGAACAATTTAATTTCCCCAGTATTTGGTTTGATCAACGAGAGCAAGCAACGTATTGTGGTGCTTTTTCCGGCTCCGTTGGGACCTAGAAAGCCAAATACATCCCCTGTATTCACATGAAAAGAAACATCTTTTACCGCCTGAAAACTACCGAAAGATTTAGAAATTGAATTTACTTGAATAATAGGTCCTGGTTCCATGCTTTAAAATTAATGCAAAATTTAGCACAAGGCTATGAATTAAATAACTCTTCTACCCTTTTATAACGGTAATCGAATATTTCTTCTAATTTCGGCTTAACAATTATTGGGTGCATCAACCTACCTAAAATACCAAGAGGAATAACATATGTGACAATATCCGTCATCTCAATACCTTCGTCAGTTTCTTTGAAATGATGCTCGTGGTGCCAAATGTTGTAGGGCCCTTTCCTTTGCTCATCGACAAAAAACTGATGGTCCTTAACGGTCTTTATTTCGGTAATCCAAGTCATAGGAATACCCCACAAAGGACGCACTGTGTAGGCAATCATTAAGCCTTCGTACATTTTTTCTGGCAAAGAAACTTTGATGTC
>CAMDLY010000021.1 GCA_945902115.1 Lishizhenia tianjinensis
TTGATTCAGTAGACAAATTTTTTCTTAATTCCGAAATAGGAGTTGAGGCTTCAGGAATTTATTATATTGCATTAACTTTTGCCGCCATATTTTCTAGTGTAAAGGAATCTATTATAAGTGCGTTGACTCCATGGGTTTACTCTAAAATAAATTCCCAGGTTCATGCTATATCTAAAGCTTTTAATATGGTTATTGTTATCATCGGATTTATCGGCATTTGCGTAAGTTTTTTAGCCAATGATATTTTGACCATTCTTTCTAGTAATTCAGAGTTATTAGCTGCGAGCAAATACATACCATTAGTCGTAATTAGTTTTTACATCATATTTTTGGGCCAGTTGTTAAACATAAAGACTTACTATTTCGGCAATTACAGTAAATTATTATTTATTGCAACGTTTATAGGAATTATTGTGGAAATAATATCTTGTTACTTTCTCATTCCAGAATATAAAATTCTTGGTGCAGCTTTATCAAGAATTCTTGCTTTTTCTGCACAGACACTTCTTTTTTTATATTTCAGTCGTTTAGAAAAAGAATCCATTGGATTATATAACTACAATTTTTTATTTTTATGTCTTATACTAATGTCAGTAATTATTGTTTTACCATTTTTCATCGAACTAAAAGTCAATTTATTCATTAGTATTATCATCAAATCTTCAGTTTTACTTTTAATATTTGGAATCATTCTTTTTGCATTCAAGAAAGATTTCCAAACCTTTATTAAATTATTCCGGGGTAAAAATATTGATGCTACTTAAATTACAAATTTGATGCATTTTCAATTAATTTATATACCATAATATATTGCCATGTTTTATTGTCGTCAGCTGCTGAAATTATTTTTTCTTTTTTGAGTTTTTTTATACTTTCATTTTTTAAGTCTATTACATTTTTGTCCAAGAGCCAGTCTTCGGGAGCTTGAAATCCTTTTTTATCTTTACGCCAAGATATTTCGTTGGGTAAAATACCATTCATGCTATCCCTTAATATTTTTTTTGACCATCCATTATTCAATTTAAAATTTGAAGGCAAACTGAAGGCAAATTCTACCAATTCGTGAGATAGGTAAGGTAGTCTTACCTCTCGAGAAAAAGCCATTGCATTTCTATCGGAATACCTCAATAACTTACCGAGGCCATAGTGAAATGTATCAGAGTATAAAAAAGAATTGAGATCAGTAAATAGTTTAAAGGGTGTTGGGCTTTTCTTATGGTGATTTAAAAACTCCTTATTAAAGTCAAGAGTATTGTTATTCGTTCTGTATGGTCTGATTAAATTTCCTATTTTTTGTTTTATGTTTGGAAATTTATTGTCAATAAAAAATGACTTTGGTAAATAATTTTTTAATCCTAAATCATTTTCAATGGCAAATAATTCCCTTTTAAAAGACGTTTTATCTTTTTTATAAAGTTCGTGAAGAAAAGGTAAGAAATACTTGTAATAACCTGCTAAAGTTTCGTCTGCTCCCTGACCATCAATTAGTACAGTAACATTTTGTTCGTTGGCCTTTTTCATGACTTCCCATTGTGCAAGTATACTTGTTGATCCAAAAGGTTCCTCTTGATGATGAAAAACCTTATCTAATTCATTTATTAACGTCTGACTTGAAGGCCAAGTGTAGTGAGAATTAAAATTAAATTTTTGTTTAACATGGTTTATATAATTACCCTCATCATAATTTTGATCCTTAAATCTCGCTGTAAATGTGTTCAATGTTTGATTGGGGAAAAGAGTTGTAATGCTTGCTACCAATGCAGAGGAGTCTAGTCCTCCAGAAAAGGAGGTTCCTACCTCGACGTCTGATCTCATTCTTCTTAGAATAGAAGTATTTAAAAGTTCTTTGAAATATTCTATACTTTCTGCATTACTCAGTTTTGTCTGTTTATTTATATCAATATCCCAATATTTATTTTTGACTATTTTTCCGTTTAAATCAATGGTAAAATAATGAGCTGGCGGCAATTGATGGATTTCTTCGTAAAAAGTTCGTGTCTTGTCATCTGGGGCTTCAACAATATCGTAGGCCAAATAATTATAAATCATTTTGGAAGATGTGTTTTTCTGAATATTACAGGAAAAAATGGCCTTCATTTCAGACGCAAAGATGAATTTTGATTCGTTCTTAAAAAAGAAAAACGGTTTTTCTCCGAATCTATCTCTTGCACAAAATAATTTCTTCTTTAGTTCATCCCAAATCACAAAAGCAAACATTCCATCAAAAAATTTAACACATTCTTCTCCATATGCCAAATAGGCTGCTAATATTACCTCAGTGTCCGTATCTGTCTGGAATATATATCCCTTTAGTTTTAGGCTATTTTTTAATTCTACATAATTGTAAATCTCCCCATTAAATGTTATTGTATTTTGATTGTATGTCATAGGTTGTGCTCCATTTTTCGATAAATCGAGAATAGAAAGTCTCCTATGTCCGAAGCCAATGTTATTTTCTTGATTGACCCAATGACCTTCTCCGTCAGGTCCTCTGTGAGATATGGTATCAGTCATTCTTTTAAGGTCGACTTTATTTATTTTCGAACCGTCAAAACTTATAATTCCAGCTATTCCACACATTTTGAATGCATTATTTCTCTATTAAAATTTTATTAAAAAACTCATCTGTACTCCACATTAAATCCTCGTTGTCCGGGATAAAATTTAGCATCTGTTTGTCCATTCTATCAATGCGAGTATAAATTTTGTTGTCCACATAAATTATTTCAAATCGCTGGTCCTTCTTTTCAATTTCATCTCTAAGCACTTTAGGGTATTTCCCGAATTTAGTTACATTCATTTTTTCAAAATTTTGGACGCATTGTCTTTGATACCTATATTTTACCTTACAAACTTCAGTTGTGTCAAATAAAAACATATTTCTTTCTTTTACGAATTCAATATAGGATTCAATATTAGAAGGACGCTGCTTGTCTTTGTATAAATTGTATTTTTCTCTCCACCTAAAATAATGAAATCGATGAATTAAATTTTCATCAGCCTTTAATCCCTCGCAATGAAAATAATAATTAACTCTTTCTTTTTTCAGAAGATAGTATTTTGGAACTTTAATCGTGTCAAATTTCCCATACTCTTTGTAATAAATATCTTTATTAAACCACATTAAAATTGGTTCGCCTACATCCCAATCTTTACCTTTAGCAACATGGCGTAAATCACCTGAAAGGTTAATTCTTGGAAGTTGGATAGCTCTTGGAGTATTGTCTTTCAAAACTTTCTCTCTCAATTTTTTCATATCAAACTCTCCGTCTGTTTGAGCTATCATATCGGCATCCCATCTCAGATGCCATTGGTATTTTGTAGCGTTTAATCCAGCTTCTCTGCAATCACCCAGAAGAGCTCCCGGTAATACAATAATATCAATTTCAATTTTTAACGAATGCTTTTCTTGAAAAGATTGAGCAATGCTAAGTGAAGAGTCTTCGGATCCATTATCGATAATTATAATTTGGTCTGCAAAACCTATCAGACTCTCAAGGCAAAAAGGGAGAGTATACTCTTCATTTTTCATGGCTACAACAGCTGATATCCCATTTTTTAGAGGGGTGCCGTTTCGAGATACATTTATTTTATTTTTTTTAAATTGGTAAACAAATAAAAAAATGAATGGTCTAAAAACTAATCGAAAGATAATTTTTAAATTTTTCATGCTTTCTAAAAACTATTGCTTTTAAGATTTATAATCTCCATGAATTTTTTGATCTAAATTCCAAACTGTTGTTTTTTTGATAATAATTTCAATCAAATAAAAACTCTCAATTAGTTTCACTTTAGATTTACTATATAAATGCTTTGCAAAAGGTCCGGTGTCTTAGAAATTCTTCGAATTCAAAATTTTTATTTTCCTCTAAAAACTCGTAAAGCGCTCTTTGTTTTCCTATATCTTGGATGCTAATTGATTTTCATACCATTCAATAGTTTTGCTTAGGCCTTCCTTCAGAGAAAACTTTGCCTTGAAGCCAATTTCTCTTTCTGTTACCGATGTGTCTAGTATTCTTCTAGGTTGGCCATTTGGCTTTGTTGTATCCCATAATAAATCAAAATGGCCACCCGTTAATCCATTTATGGTTTCTGCAAGCTCTTTTATAGATACTTCAAGGCCACTACCAACATTCAATGCAACTACAGATGAATTAGATTTCAGAGCTTGCACCAATGCATCTGCTGCATCTTCTACATATAATAAATCCCTTGTAGGATTTCCATCACCCCATAAAGTAACTTGCTTATCTCCATTTTCAATAGCTTCTTTGAACTTCACAATTAGTGCTGGAGCAACATGTGAACGGGTCTTTTCAAAATGATCGCCAGGTCCATATAAATTTGTAAATAATAATACTTGCGAATCTAAACCATATTGATTTTTATAAGCTTCCCCTTGCACAATCAACATTTTTTTTGACATACCATAATGGGAGTTTACTTCTTCCGGGTAACCATCCCAAATTTCTGATTCTTTAAATGGAACTTTAGCAAACTTAGGGTAGCTACATACAGTACCTACCGAAATAACTTTTTTTACCTTATTCAAATAGGCCGAATGTAAAACATTGGTATTCATCATTATATTATCATAATAAATACTTCCCTGATTATTCCTAGTAAATTCTATTCCTCCAGTGATACCGGCTATATGCACAATGTAATCGGCACCTATAAAAGCACGATTGGCATCATCTAATTTTCTTAAATCACACTCCTTGGAACGCACCAGTCTAACCTCTTTGAATTGTAAATCAGATTGTTTTAACTTGTCTAAAAAAACTTTACCGACGAACCCAGTACCCCCGGTTACTACTAAAATACTATTGCTATAATCTGTCATTTTTTTTTGAAATTAAGCTATGAATATATGGGATTATTTCTTTTGCTTCGGGAAAGTCACTTTTTGGATATTCAGTGGTTTGATGTTCTATTCTGTTTCCGAATTGCACTTTTAAATTGAAGTATTTCGCAATTTCACCAATACTAATTGTATCCTTTGCGCCAATTTCTATAATTCCCGTTTCGTCAATATATTTTAAAATTAATTTTGATGCAGTCTCTGTGGCAATGTAATTAAACGCCGAATCTGAAGTCATAAATACTTCATTGCCCTCAATCATATCAAAAATTACTCCCTTGTCTAATCCTTCGCCAAATAGACCACCTAATCTAAAAATGACATTTTCTGAACTATAGTCGCTTACTAAAACCTCTGCGAGATGCTTATGTCTCCCATAAGTATGATTAGTTTGTAATCTTGCAGAAACACTACTAATTAATGCAATTTTTTTAAATTTCCAATTATATAAAATATCGGCCGTTAATTTTACAGTTGCATCAAAATCATCAATCGGGTTATTTGCAGCCCACCACCTTTTTGAAGGCATTGCACTGTGAATGATGATATCAAATTTTGTTTGTTGTTCTTTTATTAATTCATAGTTATTACTTACAACTTGAACTACATCATTTTTTCCGGATTGTAAAAATGCTTTTGTAATTGCTTTTCCAACAAAACCATTGGCCCCGATAATTGCAACTTTATTCATACATATTATTTGTTATCAGAATTCGCAATAGGATAGGCAGTGGAATCGTTACTACTATTAATGATATGTTCAAAGACTATTGGCGGGTTACAATCATCCCATCTTTTTGTTAAAAATGCCATTGCAGTTGTATATTCTATAGCGTAAAATGCATGTGGAATTCCAATTGGAACTCTCAAACATTGTCCCTTAGATAAATGAAAAAATACTTCTTTACCCTCTTTATCTCTAGATACCATTACACCAAAACCTTCTACAACCATAAAATATTCTACAAACTCACCATGATAATGATTACCCCTAATTTTATTTGGATGAAAAATAAGCATGTTAAACTCCATAATTGGCTCAGGAGGAACCCAAGTAAATATCCCACCTCTACTATCTCTAACGGTTTGTAAGTTACAAGATGGATTAAACCTAACAATTCTTTCGTCTGAGAAATCGTCATTTGTAGGCACAATGGCATTAGGACTAACTGTACTCATATATTTTTTAAAGTTTATAAAACACTCTTGGTATATTGCTATGTTTACAAAAAAAAACTAATTATAATCCACTTTGCTTGATATATAATTCCTTTTTAAATAAAGAAATATCGCAAGCTACCATCTCTTTAACTAATGCCGCTAAATCATATTTAGGTTTCCATCCTAATTTAGTCATAGCTTTTGTTGGGTCCCCTAATAATAGGTCAACTTCGGTTGGTCGATAATATTTTGGATGGACTTTGACAATAATTCTGCCTTCTTCTAATTTATATTCCCCAGTGTTTTTGAAAACATAACCTTGCTCAAATTCACCTTTGCCTCTAAATGCAACTTCAACTCCCAATTCAGCAAAACTCATTTTCACAAATTCACGAATAGTGGTTGTAACTCCAGTTGCTAAGACAAAGTCCTCTGGTTTTTCTTGTTGCAATATCAAATACATTCCTTCTATATAATCTTTTGCATGACCCCAGTCTCTTTTGGCATCCAAATTACCCAAATATAAAAACTCTTCCATTCCTAGTGCGATTTTTGATGCTGCTCTTGTAATTTTTCTTGTAACAAAGGTTTCCCCCCTTTGTGGGGACTCATGATTAAACAATATACCATTACAAGCATACATGTTATAGGCTTCTCTATAATTTACAGTAATCCAATAGGCATACAATTTTGCAACAGCATAAGGAGAACGAGGATAAAATGGAGTAGTTTCAGATTGTGGGACTGCTTGTACTAAACCATATAATTCAGAAGTGGATGCTTGATATATTCTAGTTTTCTCGGTTAATCCCAATAAACGAACTGCTTCTAAAATCCTAAGTGTACCAATACCATCTGCATTTGCAGTATATTCAGGTTCTTCAAAACTAACCTGCACATGACTCATTGCAGCCAAATTGTAAATTTCATCGGGTTGAACTTCCTGTATAATACGAATTAAATTCGTACTGTCAGTTAAATCACCATAATGCAAATGAAGGTGCCTATCTGGGATGTTTGAGTCCTCGTAAATATGGTCAATTCTTTGTGTATTAAACAATGAGGTTCTTCGTTTAATACCGTGTACTTCATACCCTTTGTTCAATAAAAATTCTGCTAAATAGGCTCCGTCTTGCCCAGTAATTCCAGTAATAATTGCTTTTTTCACTTTATTCTATTTAACTTTTTATATTTTAAGTGGCCAAGAAGAAGACAGAATCTTTCCTCCCAGTCCATCTATCAAATCAACCCGCAATTCTTCACAAATTGGTCTTTCTGGAATTGTATCATTATTTTGATCGCCTCCATTTGCAAATGCAAGTTGATACTCATTAACAAATTGATTAAAAATAATTTTAATTGACTCTACAACTGTTCTATCCTTGTCTATAGAAAGAAAACACATATCAACTAACCTAAAGCTTTCAACTATAAAAACCCTCTCATTCTCATCTTGAAAGTCCTTAGACCCTTTTAATGCTCTTTTCTTAATATTAACTAAAAGGAATATAAAAATAATAAATAACGCAACGAGATTTCCAAAAACGAAAAAATTAACTAATGCTGTAAAAATTGGTTTTATAACGAAAAATATTGGACCAAGAATCCTTTGTCTTTAGCTGGTAACAAAATCGCTGTATAGGAACATACTAAACAAATATCTGTTGCTGCAGATGGATTTGAAATCTATCTCGAATAGTGATCGTTTTGGTTTAATTATGAGGTCCTAGTCTTCTTTGATTTTGAGAAGATTAATTATTCTTTCTTAAATAAACTGTCAATTGCATTCCAGTATTTGTCTTTTTCATATACCATCTCAATAAAGGGTGAAGAAATCTGGGTATAAAATAAATTTCGCAAACCGAATACTCATAATGATCAATGGAATAACCAATGCGATTTCCTAGAACCTGAAATGATTTGAGGTCAAATTCATATAAATGAAAAGGAACATGCATCGGACTAAGATTAGTTACATAACTAGTTCCTCTTATTCGGAAATAAGCATTCATGTATTTTGAAATTAACCATTTAGATGACGGAACTTCTATATGTATTAAACCTCCTGGTTTCAACCATTTTAGTGCTTTCTCTATGCAAAGTTTAGGACTGTACAAATGTTCTACAACAGCCCCAAAAGTTATAAAATCAAAAGAATTATCATCGTATTCCAAATCTTCAATCGTTCCAAGCTTCAATCGTTCCGGGTCAATACCCATTTTATCGATTGCTCTTTCGTAAAAAGGAATGGAAGGTTCAAGTCCATAAGCCTCAAATCCATAGTGCTTAAAAGACAACATAGCCTTTCCTAATCCAGCGCCTATATCCAAAGCTTTCATTCCATCCGAGAAATTGATTCTTGTTTTGACGAAATCTATTTGTGTTTTAAAATAAGTTGCAGTCCATTCAAAATAATGAGCTTTCCAATATTCTTCTGGGGGGGTGCCATAGTGGTCTTGAATATCTTTTGGAATAGGCTGAGGTGATGAATAGACTAGCCCACAATTTGTGCATCGAATTACACCAACAGCAATTCCAATCTTTGCTTTGGGATTCTTCCCTTGAGAGGTATTCAGACGCATGCCCATCACTTTGTGATTCGTTGATGGGATTCCACACATTTCACATGATGTTACATCTTTGAAATAATAGTTCTTCATGTCTTTTTTAATTATATTAACATTCCGGCCGCCACTGTATTATTCGAAAATTCATCAATTAATACAAATGCACCAGTGCTTCTATTTTTTCGGTACGCATCAAAACACAAAGGCGTTGTGGTCTTAAGCTTGATTCTCGCGATATCATTCTTTGACAAAGTACTTTCCCCTTGGTTGCGTTTCAATTCGTTCAAGTCTATTTTATACACTATTTCTTTAATCACACATTTTCCTACTCTTGACGTGTGTTGAAAACTGAATTTTCCATTGAGTGACATTGGATTTTCTCCCATCCAGCATACCATTGCCTCTAGTTCTTGACTTTGATTGGGTTGATTGGCAGTTTTCACAATCATATCTCCACGACTAATGTCTATATCGTCCTCCAACTCCAAGCAAATAGACTGAGGAGCGAAGGCCTCTTCCAATTGATTTTCCGCTAAATGGATAGTCTTCACCCTACTCGTTAAACGAGAGGGAATTGCGGTAATTTCATCCCCCACACGAACAATTCCACTGGCAATTCTTCCCGCATAACCGCGGAAATCGTGATGCGCGGACGTATGCGGACGAATCACGGTTTGCACTGGGAAGCGAAAATCAATGTGGTTGATGTCGTTTGCCACCGGGATATTCTCCAAAGAGTGTAATAAAGTTTCTCCGTTATACCACGACATCTTATCAGATCGATTGACTACGTTGTCTCCCTTCAATGCGGAAATTGGGATAAACTTAAAATCCTGAATGTCCAATTTGGCGGCGAAATCTTGGTACTGATCTTTAATTTTATCAAACTGAGATTGGTCATAATTTACCAAATCCATTTTATTGATACAGACAATTACGTGAGGTATTTGCAGTAATGAAGCAATGTAACTGTGTCGTTTAGTCTGTTCGACCACTCCGTTTCTTGCATCAATAAGTATTAGCGCGGCATTTGCAGTCGAGGCTCCTGTCACCATATTTCTAGTGTACTGGATATGTCCAGGTGTATCAGCAATGATGAATTTCCTCTTTGGAGTTGAAAAATACCTATATGCCACATCGATGGTAATTCCTTGTTCGCGCTCGTCTTTTAATCCATCGGTAAGCAGAGAAAAATCAATCTCATCCAATCCTTTTCGTTTGCTTGCGGCTTCAAGGGAAGCCAATTGATCTTGAAAAATACTTTTGGAATCATAGAGCAAACGACCAATCAAGGTGCTTTTTCCGTCATCGACACTTCCTGCAGTTGTAAATCTTAGTAGCTCCTCTTTCATCTTAAAAATATCCTTCCCTCTTTCGCTCTTCCATGGCGGCTTCCGAGCGTTGGTCGTCCGCACGATTGCCGCGTTCGGTATCCTTGGCGGTTGCTACCTCGGCTATGATCTCATCCAATGTATGCGCTTTGGATTCTATAGCTCCTGTGATCGTTAAATCCCCAATCGTTCTGAATCGTACAACTTCTTTCGTTATCTTTTCATTGGGTTTTAAGGTTAAGAACGGTGAATTCGCCAACAGGGTATCTCCTCTTCTCACCACTTCTCTTTCATGAGAAAAATATAGGCTTGGCAATTGAATATTTTCTTTCTTTATGTAATTCCAAATATCCATCTCCGTCCAATTGCTGATTGGGAAGACGCGAAAATGCTCCCCTTGATTTTTTCTTCCGTTGTATAAATTCCATAACTCCGGGCGTTGATTTTTTGGATCCCATTGGCCAAATTCATCCCGATGAGAAAAAAATCTTTCTTTTGCTCTTGCTTTCTCTTCGTCGCGTCTGGCGCCACCCATCGCAGCATCGAATTTATGTTTTTCAATCGTATCTAACAGGGTGGGGATTTGTGCTGTGTTTCGAGAAGCACTGACCCCTTTTTCATCGTGAGCAAACCCTTTGTTTATAGCTTCTTGTACACTTCCAACAATGAGTGTTGCGCCTATCCTCTTCACCAGCGCATCCCTGAAAGTCATTGTTTCTTCAAAATTATGTCCCGTATCGATATGGACCAATGGAAATGGGATTCTAGCGGGATAAAATGCCTTTAACGCGAGGTGAGTAAGCACTATTGAGTCTTTCCCTCCGGAAAAAAGTATACATGGATTTTCAAATTGAGCATAAGCTTCCCTAATAACATGGATTGACTCGGCCTCCAACTCTTCTAAAAAAGAAAGTCTATAACTCATATTTTATTTTGTGTACTTAGTCTCAAAATTCCTTCAGCCACCAACAGTACGCACTCATTCAAAGAAAAATTCTCCGTATTCACAATGATATCTGGATCAGCTGGTCTTTCAAAACTATCGGAAATTCCAGTGAAATTTTTTATTTCTCCTGAACGGGCTTTCTCATAAAGTCCTTTGGGATCACGCTTTTCGCATGTTTCGATACTGCAATCCACAAAAACTTGCAAGGAATGTTGATTTATGAGAATTTGCTTTACCAATTCGCGCTGTTCTTCATAGGGTGTTATGAACGAACAAATAACAATTAAACCAGCTTCAGCCATAAGATTGGCAACTTCTGCTGCCCTTCGTACATTTTCTAAACGTTCAACGGCGGTGAATCCTAAATCTTTATTCAGCCCTAAGCGGGTATTGTCTCCATCAAGCACATAGGTATGATTCCCCAGTTCAAAGAGTTTTTTTTCTAAGGAATTAGCTATAGCAGACTTACCAGATCCTGACAAGCCAAATAACCATACCACGCAGGAAATATGCCCGTTGTGAGAGGCTCTTTTTGCTTTGTCTATTAAAAAATCTTGCTTCTTAATCACTTAGACTTTCTATTCGTCAAGCCAAAATTCATCCGATACCAAATACGCTCATGGAAATAGTACAATATCATTTTCGTAATAACTTCCACTCCTCCTATTTTTAATCCCATCATGGCATCTCCAGTAATAATCCAACTTAATACCATAGTGTCGATAGTCCCAATTATTCGCCATGTTATCGTTTTGGCAAGGTGTCTTTTTACACTAGGATTTCGGTTAATTAGTAAATCAAGTATCATTTTTTTTTACGGCTTCGCCCTTCTCAGTCACAGCTATTTGTTGAGAATCCTGTGATGAGTGGCAGTTAATCTATGACGAGGAACAATTAAGTTTTACTCCAAAGTAACAAAATTGGTTCTTCGTGCTGTTTTTTGTATTTATCTAGTTCAACTTGATTCATTACGAGGTAACGGATTTTTCGTTGCACCAAACCCTCTGCTTTTTCAATTAATTCTGTTAAATATACTTTGTCAACTTTCCCTACGAGTATAACATCAATAATACCGGAGTCTCTTCCTTTCGCGTAATCACCTATCAAATAGGCGTTTTCCACATCTCCTAAACGTTGGATGACCCATTCAATGATGGAATCCAAGCCTGTCATTTTAGAAACGATACTTCGGATTTCTGGAAATAAAGGATGTGATTGTTTGGCTCGGTAATTTATCACATTTCCAACTGCTTCACTTTCAAGTATTCCTGCTTCAGTCAGGCGATTAAGTTCAACCCTAACAGAATTTGTGCTTTCCCCAAATTCATCTGCTAGCTGGCGTAAATATGCTTTCATAGTTGGGTTGAGAAAAAACCTCACCAACAGGCGAACTCTTGTTTTTGATGTGATTAATGCTTCTAACATTGAGTAACAAATTTACTCGGTTTGATTTTAAATGCCAAATTAAATATTCATAAAGTTGCATTAAATATTCATATTAGGCTGTGAACAATTTTTCAGTAAAAAAGAACTTCATTCGTTTTTGTTCTCATTATGTCTTACTTTTGTCATCGCTTTTTTATACCTAATAGGTGAAAAAAATAGGAGAGGTGTCCGAGTGGTTGAAGGAGCACGCCTGGAAAGTGTGTATAGGTCTAAAGCTTATCGAGGGTTCGAATCCCTCTCTCTCCGCCAACCAATCTAAAAGCTAGCCATGAGGCTAGCTTTTTCGCTTAAAAGAGTTTCGAAGTCCTGATGTTGTAATGGCCTCATGACGTGCCGTTTATTTATTTCGTAATGCTTCTATTGCCACGGACACCATATTGGAAATCTGCTTTTGGCTTAAACCGTTTCCATTGAGCACTAAAGACCCAAATTCATAACGTGTAATTTTATCAAAATTCCCTATTCTCACTCTATTTCGGTAAACTCTTTTTCTTTCTTGGTCAAATACTTTAATTTTCAGTACGACATAGGGTCTCAGCCGTGAAACATTTGTTCCCGTTTCGCTGCCTATCATTAGGCCTCTATTTGCATCAATTCTAATGAACACATCCGCATAATAGTCTCTTTCGAAGGACCTAATAGCCTTATTACGACAACTTGTTGGCAATCCCCCGACCGAATGTTGAGTAGACCACGTCGATACATTCTGTCCATTTTTATTTACTCTGTAAATACATTTTGCTACTGATGGCACTTTCTCTCCTACAAGTTTTTCAATGCTAGCTATTACAGAATCTCTTATTACAGGACTCAGACTAATATTGTTGATCCCACTGCCGGAAAACCCATCATTTTGAAAACCCAAGACTGACCTGTCAACTAACTCAGGGTTTATGTGCCAGTCAAAATCGTAAATCCCCATAGTGGCAGTGATGCTATTTTGCTGAACAGCACTTGTATCTTGAGCACTCAAACTAAAAAAAATGCCCAGAATAAAAAAAGAAAGGCCTACTGTTTTCATATTTATACATTTAAGTCTGGTAAAATTAAACGATGCAACGTATTAATGAACGCATAATCCTTATTTAGAATAATTCTAAAATACCACTTTTTTGGTATTGTGCTTTCCTTAGAAACTATTGAAATTTGTCTCATGAAATATTACGGCCTATCTATCGGTATTTTTTTATTTTCTCTAAATTTATTTTCTCAAGAAATAATAAAAGGTGATAGTCTAAAAACCAAAACCACGGCGGAAGTCTTACTTAGATCAGAAGTTCGTGACCTGATGAGGTTGCAAGCCCTTGACGGTCTTCGAATAAATGCCGGTAAGAAAAACGAAATTATTCAATTTAACGCATTGAACGCGGACCTTTCAACAAACAACTACCGACAAATTATGGCAAAAGTGCCGGGAATTTCCATTTGGGAAAATGACGGATCTGGCATACAAACATCAGTAGCTTCGAGAGGATTGAGTCCAAATAGGTCATGGGAATTTAACGTTCGAATGAATGGCGCCGATATTTCTTCTGAAGCCTATGGTTATCCGGAGGCCTATTTTACACCGCCCGCTGAGGCATTAGAAAAACTTGAAATAATTAGAGGGGCATCAGCGTTGCAGTATGGAACACAATTCGGTGGTGTAATGAATTACGTGACCAAAAAGTCTATCGGCAATAAGCCTTTTGCTTTAGAGACTCAACAAACTATTGGTAGTAATGGCTTATTCAATGCCTATAATGCCATTGGCGGTAAACTAAAAAAACTGTCATATTACGGATATTTACACCACAGAAGTGCAGACGGGTGGAGAGAAAATAGCCGTTACCGCACAACTACTGGCCATGCCACAATTACCTACGCGTTCACGGAAAAATTATCAGCCACCTTAGAATATACGCGGATGGATTACCTAAGCCAACAACCGGGTGGGCTTACGGATTCTCTGTTCAGAGAAGACAACAGACAATCGGTGAGGTCGAGAAATTGGTTCAGTACGCCATGGAACTCGTCAGCTTTTCACGTGGACTATGACATCAACAAAGCACAAAAGCTGAAATTAAGCGTATTCAATACTTTTGCTCAACGAAACAGTATTGGTTTCACGAAAGACATCAACCTTGTTGATTCTCTAAATGGAGCATTCTACAACCAACGTCAAATTGATCGCGATTTTTACAACAATACAGGAGCTGAGTTGAGGTATTTAGCCTCTTACAAATTAATGAATCAAGAATCGGCGCTATCCATCGGTGCGAGATTATACAATGGCAGTACCAAGCGAAGACAAGGTGCAATCGGTTCAGTAAACAGTGATTTTGACATAGCTATCGTTCAACAACACACGTCTGCCAATGGATCGTATGATTACAAAAAAGACCTCGTGTTCGGGACCAAGAATGCCGCGGTTTTCATCGAAAACATGTTTCAATTGACCAAAAATTTCTCAATTACCCCTGGCGTAAGATGGGAGTTGATTCATTCTTCTGCTAACGGTTTAATTGACAAGCCGATTATTGGAGATACAATGAATGTCCCGAATCAAGTTCGTCAGGTATTGATAGGTGGCGTTGGCGCAGAATACAAATTAGGCAAGACAACTAACCTTTATGCGAACCTCACACAAGCCTTTAGGCCTGTGACCTATGCAGAATTAACTCCTTCAGCGACCACAGATTCAATAGATAACACATTAAAAGACGCATCTGGTTACAATGCCGATTTTGGCTATCGCGGTGAATTGGGAAAAGCAATAACTTTTGACATCGGAGGATTTTACCTATTCTACGACAACAGAATCGGTACTATATCAGTAAATGGGAAAAATCTAAAAACGAATATAGGCGCTTCTGTAAGTAAAGGGATTGAATCATTCATAGAAATTGATCTATTCAAGGCTATACAACAAGATACTAAACTTGGGAATCTTAAAATCTTTGCAAATGTTGCATTGATTGATGCCCGTTACACACGTTGGGATGACCCCGCTGCAGTTTTAGATTCTGCCAGAGATTACCGCGGGAATTTTGTTGAAAATGCACCACGAAGTATTAATAGATTCGGAATCTCCTACAAATACAAACGCTTTTCTGCCTCATTACAGTCTAATCATGTTGGGGCCGTATACACGGATGCACTTAATACAGAACTTGCAAATTCTAAAGCAACAATTGGTAAAATTGACGGGTATATGGTGATGGATTTAACGTGCACATACTTGATAAATGGTAAATACAACGTGAAATTGGGAGTTAACAATCTTGCTGATGAGCGCTACGCTACAAGAAGGGCGGGGGGTTATCCAGGACCTGGTTTGTTGCCGGGAAATGGAAGAACTTTTTTCTTCTCCATTGGAGCCAAGTTTTAAAAATTGACCTGAGAGTTTTGATCTGTAGCCTCATTTAAACCCTTGCGTAGGGTAAGCGACTAAGTAAGGTTGTTTTTGCATAACCGTCGAGGCCGTTAATCGTCACCACATTCCCTTTATCCAACTGTATCCAATAATCGTCGTTCAATAATTCCTCATTGACGAATATCTTTTCAATGGAGGCAATTACATGTAAAGTTCCATTTTCTTGAATGATGTATTCGTTGAGGTACTTACACAGCAATTGAACAGGACTGTCTTTTACAAAGGGTACCTCAATTCCGGATTTCCACTCCGCTTCAATTCCCGTTGCTTCAAATTCACTTACTTCCTCTGAGTAATTAGCAGAGGTTTGATGCGCTTCAGACATAAAAGATTCCGTAATGGCATTCACAGAAAAGAATTTCGCCTCCTTTATGTTCGAATAGGTATGTCGAGGAACCGTTGGGGGACGAAGTATGAAACCCAAGAGTGCTGGGTCACTTCCTAAATGGGTAATACTCGAAAACACCGCTACATTGGGAATACCTTCACTCGAAATGCTTCCTATCAAATTGGCCGACTTGTAACCCATACAAGAATTGATAAGATTCAATCTTGGAACTTTAGGAAGAGATTCGAAAAAAGATTTATCTAAACAAGTCATCGTTTTGATATTTTATTGTGAGAAATACTTCGCTGACGCGTGCATTTAAAACGATCGATTTCTTGAGACCTAGACTGCACATGTTTTGTCTTACAAGCCTCTACACGCACTCTCCACCTTCTGTAAGAACTTACTTTTAGTTCTTTGCGCATGAGGTTTCGAACGGACTGTTCATTTAACCCAAATTGAGCTTTTATAGCGTCGAAAGGTGTTCTGTCTTCCCACGCCATCTCAATGATTCGGTCAATATCTTCCTCCGAAAGTATCGTTGTTTCCTCTTTTTTTGGCAGCATATAGGCCATCGGAGAGGGTAAATCGCTGTAATGACAAACTAAATCGCGTTCCATATGCGTTGATAACGTTTTTCTTTATCGTATTGTTCTTCTTGTTTCTCCGTATTGAATTTTCTCCCTGCCCGAGGATCATTCCCTACTCCGGCAATATATGCCCAATTTCCCCAATTGGATGACACATCATAATCTATCAACTGAGATTCGAAATAAGCAGCCCCAATCCTCCAATCCTGTTCCAAATCGTAAATGAAATAGCTCGCTACGATTTGTCTCATCCGATTCGAAGTCCATCCGGTTGCTTTTAACTCTTTCATAGCTGCATTCACAAAAGAATTTGGGGTTTCTCCCAAAACCCAAGAATCAATAATGTCACTATTTTTTGTCGGTTTTCGTTCGGATTTCCCTAATATTCCGTGTAATTGGAAATAATGCAAAGGGTGTTTTTTGAACGAAAAACGGAAAAAGTCACGCCACAACAGTTCAAAAATCAACCAATAGGTAGAATCATTCGACGTTACCTCGTGTTCGAAGCGTTTTATTTCATGATAAATTAGTTTTGGCGAAATGCAACCCAAGGACAACCACTGCGAAAGCTTGGATGAAAAATCAATGCCAATAAGTTCATTTCTGGTGTCTATATAGTGAAGAATGTGTTGTTTTTCGAAAAGGTAGGTGTTCAAATACTTCAAAGCCGCTGTTTCACCCCCTAATTCCGGGAGCGCATGCCTACTATCCAATTGAAGATTTTGGATGACAGCATCGATTTCCTGTAAGTCTTTCGAAATGGTAGGGCAAGCAATAGATGACGGCGCAAGAATCGGCTGTCTAACCACGGCTTCTTTTTCTACAGTTTTACGAAATTTTGTAAAGACTTCTGGAATTGACGACATAGAAAAAGGCAAGTCCGACGGATGATACACTGTGCTTGTGCTATATACCTCAAAGTCTATTCCTTTAGATAAAAGAAAGTTTTTCAATCGATCATTCTCTCTTTTCTCCTCAATACCAACTTGCTTTTTAGTGTAAACCTTATGAATAGAATACTGTGAAACCAGGGCCTCAAAAACTTCAAGTTGACTGCCTTGATTCAGGAGTAAATATCCCCCTATTGATTTAAATTGCTGATGTAAATCTTCTAATACCTTTTTCAGGAAAGCCTTACGAATTTTTCCCATTCTGCTGAAACCAAACTGCAGGCTATCCATATATTTCTCATCCCAACAAAATAATGGAATTACTTCGTCGTTCTCTTTTATCGCTTCCGTCAACGTTGCATTATCGTGAAGGCGCAAATCATTGGTTAACAGTACGACTCCTATTTTCTTCATAGCGTTTCTATTTGATCAAGATATTTAGCCGCTTGAGTGAGTATGGCTTCTCGGTCCTCATTTGGCATTTTATTCCATACATTTATCATCATTCCCAGTCTCGGATTTGAGCGTAATTTTTCTGAATGTTCGTCGAAGAAATTCCAATAAAGCGAATTAAACGGACAGGCCTTTCCCCCAATTTTTTTATCGAAAGAATAGTGACATCCTGCACAGTAATCACTCATTTTATTGATGTAGGCAGCTGAACTAACATAGGGTTTTGATCCGACTATTCCGCCATCAGCAAACTGACTCATCCCTCGTGTATTGGTGATTTCCACCCACTGAAAAGCATCGATATAAATCCCCAAATACCAATCATCTACTTCGTCAGGATGAATTCCCGCAAGTAATGCAAAGTTGCCAGTTACCATTAGGCGTTGGATGTGATGAGCATATGCATGTTCTAATGACTGTGAAATAGCATGCTTTAAGCAATTCATTTTTGTATTACCCGTCCAGTACCATGAAGGAAGTGCACGACGGTTTTCAAAAAAATTAAGTGTTGCATAATCTGGCATATGCGTCCAATACACGCCTCTCATGTATTCTCTCCATCCCAAGATTTGACGAATAAAACCCTCTATTTGATTCAATTCATACATCCCCGAATTTTCATGGTAAGCGCGCTCTACGCGTTGAATCACTTCCAAAGGACCAATTAATTTAACATTTAAGGCAAAAGAAAGCCTAGAATGGTATAGATACCAGTGTTGTTCGGTCATGGCATCCTGGAGAGTTCCAAATAACGGAAGAGCACTTGCAACAAAATCCTCCAATAACGCTAAGGCCTCTGAACGCGAGGTTGTCCAAGAAAATTCATTTGCACTTATACTACCAATCGTTTTAACCTGGGCTTGCTGAATTTCATTGACGATTTCCGAAACATTTTTACCTGTTAAGGGAACAGGCACTAGCGCATGATTTTTGGGTACTTTTTTTCTATTTTCGTGATCAAAGTTCCATTTCCCTCCGATTGGCTTGTTTGCAGAATCTAGCAATATATTATGCTTCAAGCGCATATTGCGGTAAAAATTCTCCATTAGATAAGACTTTTTACCTTTGAAATATTCCCCAAATTCTTCTCTTGTTGTTAAAAAGTGATAGGTGTCTATTTCCAAAAAAGGAATATCGAGTGTCGTTTGTAATTTTTTCATTTCCTGATCTACACGGTATTCGTCAGGTAATTGATAATGTAATTCTTTGACTATGTATTTCTGGCAAATACGTTCTAGATTTGTAGAAATTGTTGGCCTATTTTCTTTATCAGTTATAGAGATATAATGAACATGGTGACCTTTATTTCGTAAATCTTCCGCAAATGTGCGCATGGCCTTAAATATAGCCACTACTTTCTGGATGTGGTGTTTTACATAATCTGTTTCACTTCTTACCTCCATCATGACAAACAGAGTCTCCTCATCCACATTGTCGAACCAAGGATGAGCCATATTTAGTTGGTCCCCCAAAATGAGTTTAACAGAACGGTATGTCTTACTCATGTTTGTTTTTTCGGCATTTATCACTACAATACTTTACCTCTACCCAATTTTTCTCCCACTTCTTTCGCCACGTGAATTCTTTCTTGCAAGACAAACAGATTTTGGAAGGGAGGTACTCTTTATTGCCTTTGAAACTCATACTTTTAAACTTGACATTCCACCGTCAACGTGTAAAATTTGACCTGTCAACCAAGAGGAAGAATCGTTCAATAAAAATATGATGCTACTCGCCAAATCTCCGGGTGTACCGACTTTTTTCAAAGGGTGTCTCAGTCCAGCTGCTTCAACCTTTTCCGGAGTGTTTAAGAACTTCTCAGCCATTTTGGTATGGGTGAGCGATGGAGCGATGCAATTCACACGCACCTTGGGAGCAAATTCTGCTGCCAAAGCTTTGGTCAATCCTTCAACAGCTCCTTTTGCCACTGATACAGCACTGTGAAAAGGCATCCCAACTTTAACGGCCACCGTACTAAACAAAACAATACTAGATCCTTCTGTCAACTTGGAACTGTATTTCTGAATAGCATTTATCGCCCCCAATACGTTGATTTCTAACTCGTGTTGAAAATCGGTTTGCTTTAGCGCTCGGAAAGGTTTCAACGTAATGCTTCCGGGGAAGTAAACTAAACCATCGATGTTTTCCTCTATCTCGGGTAAATCATTCGTTACAGGATTTCCGGTGTAAGAATTTGGCAGAGGAATGGAAAAGTTTCTCGAAATACAAATAGCCGTATTGCCCTCTCGCTCAATTTGTTTTTTTGTCTCTAAGGCCAAATCGGAATTCGCCCCAATTAATAGAAATGTTTTCATAATTGTATAACAATTTAACCCAAGTCCTTGTTCAATCGTTTTCTACAAAGAGTATTTTTGATTTTGTGACCTAGAAAAATCAGGTGAACAAAAATGTCCCCATTCAAATACAATGAACTGATAAAAAAATATAACTCATCTTTACGAATGATTGAATAGATTCATGTTTTGATCTTAAACATGTGTAACTTTGCCCCATGAAACAACAAGAACCTTTGAGAAATATTTCTGAATTGGGAGAATTTTCATTGATTGAGGAATTAACAAGAGATTTTCACAGCGATAAAAAGGAAATAATAGTCGGTATTGGGGACGATGCTGCTGCTATATCCTTGGATAACAAAACTGTTCAATTGATATCCACAGATTTACTGGTGGAAGGAGTTCATTTCGACCCCATGTATACACCTTACAAACACCTAGGGTACAAGGCAGTGGCTGTGAATGTTTCTGATATTTGTGCAATGAACGGGTTTGCTGAGTATATTACTGTTTCTTTGGCAATATCGAGTAAATATAGTATTGAAGCCTTAGAGGAATTGTATGCTGGTATCAAAGCTGCTTGCATTCAATACAATCTTGAATTAGTTGGTGGTGATACAACTGCAGCACCCTTTGGATTGACTATTTCAATTACCGTTTTCGGAAAAGTCCATAAAACAGACTTAGTAACAAGATCAGGTGCTAAAGTATATGACTTACTTGTTGTAAGTGGCGACTTGGGAGGTGCGTACATGGGACTTCAAGTACTGGAAAGAGAAAAAGAAGTCTTTAAGACAAACCCAGAAATTCAGCCAGATTTGGATGGCTTTGATTACATTATCCAACGACAATTAAAACCCGAGGCGAGGAGAGATGTAGTTGGCATTTTAAAGGAGTTGAAGGTAACACCAACCTCTATGATTGATATTTCAGACGGTTTGGCGTCGGAAATTTTACATTTATGTAAATCTTCAAATGTGGGTTGCCATGTATATGGAGAAAAGATACCAATGGATACGCAGACAGTTCAAACATCCATAGATTTTAACATAGACCCAACGACTGCCGCTTTAAATGGAGGGGAAGATTATGAATTACTCTTTACAATTCAGCAGAAGGATTTGGAAATTATTCAAAGCAATCCAAATTTTACAATAATTGGGCACATGACAGATGAAAAGGATGGTATTTATCACATCGATAAACAAGGAGCGGCAGTTACTCTTAAGGCCCAAGGCTGGAAGCATTTTAATTGATACTCGGAAGATTAATTTTTTCCTTTATGATGTTATTCAAAGGAAATTGTAGGACCATTTTTTCCTTAATAAGTTCAGCCTCTATTTGGGTCCGAAAATTACCCGCCTTCAAGTTAAAGTTTGGCGCTTCAAATGTAATGTAGGTCTCCAATTCGGGAAATTTATTCAAAAAATTCATTCTGACAATATCTACTTGTTGTTTATCAGAATCAAATGCTAGCTGAATGCGGAAACCGTATAATTCTCTTTCCAAACGTGCTGAAACTTTTTGTTCTAATCTTTCATCTACATTGACCTCTATTTGGCCATAAATTCGGAACACAAACAATAGAAAAAAAATGCCTAGAATAAATATGTTATTTTTCATTCGTGTAAATTTAATAGCAAAACAGTTAAAATACCTTATTTAGAATCAATTTAAATTAGGTGGCTATTCTATAAAATTGTCATTGAATTGTCATAAAATTTAACGAATCTTCTAATTTTGCTGCGTAAAAATTCGTTCATATGCGTTTCAAACAGCCTAAAAATAAAATGAATTTACCCTCAATTTACATGAAGATAACTAATTATCAACTAATTAAGTACTTTTCTATTGTATTTATTTGTTTAGCAATATTGGGTGTAGGTACTTCTTCGTCCGTGTTCGCTCAAACCGGAGAAGAGCTTTTCAATCAGCGATGTACTCAATGTCACCAAATTCATGTCGATGGAACTGGTCCAAAGTTGTACGAGGCACAGAAGCGCTGGACAGATGCTGGGGAGGGAGAACTAATCATTGAGTGGGTCCAAAACAACTCAGCTTTAAGAGCTAGTGGAAAGTCTAAGCGAGCTAATAAGATATTTACAGATTGGAAAGGTTCTGTAATGAATACTTTTACCGATCTAAGCAAGGATCAAGTCAAATCCATCCTAACCTATGTAGATTCTCAAAAACCTGGCGGGGATGCGAAAGGAAAAGATGGTGCGGCAGCAGTGGCTGACGGTGAAGAAGCTAAAGATAAAGAAGAAGGTTCTGGATGGCTATGGTATATTTTAGGAACTATTTTTATTACGGTAATCCTTTCAGTAAGCGGTGTTAGAAGACAACTAAAAATCGTAACTAGCGAGAGTCCACAACAAGAAAGATTAACTTACTTTGAAGAATTTCGTGAGTGGTGCTGGAAATACAGAAAATATGTGGGAATAGTCTCTCTTGTACTCGTTCTATCAGTGCTTGTTACTTTATTTAAGACACTAGGAAATATAAATGTCATGGAGGGGTATCAGCCTTCACAACCTATTGCCTTTCCCCACAGCGTTCATGCCGGCATCAATGGAATTGACTGTAAGTATTGTCACTCCTCAGTAACAAAATCAAAATCAGCAGGAATACCATCTGTCAACGTTTGTATGAATTGTCACAAACACATCAGTGGAGCAGGGAAACCGTACGAGGCGGAAGTTAAAAAGATTTATGCAGCCGCTGGATGGGATCCGGGTGCAAAAGCATACACCAATAAAACATCTCCTATTGTCTGGAACAAAGTACATGTGCTACCCGATCACGTTTATTTCAATCACTCCCAACACGTTGTGGCGGGTGGTCTTGATTGTAAGCAATGTCACGGTGATATGACAAAAATGAAAGAAGCTGTGAAAGTACAATCTACCGCTGAACTTAATGAGGTAGAGGGTAACCTTAAGTTATCCAAACCAACTTTAACTATGGGTTGGTGTATCGAATGTCATGGAAAATACCAAATCAACTTAGGAGACGGAAAAAATAAGTACTATGAAGAAATTCACGCTCGTTTGAAAAAAGAAAAAGGACAGAAAACATATAAGCGACATCTTAATGACAATAAAGGTGTTTCTGTTGCTGAGCTAGGTGGTTGGGAATGTGCTAAATGTCACTATTAATTTTAATCTTATCGAATTAAGATCATGAGTATTACTAAAAAATATTGGAAAGGAATTGATGAGCTAAAAGAAACGCCCGCATTTCTAAAAAGTAAAGATCAAGAGTTTGCTAATCCAAACAGTATAGAAGAATTTCTTGCTGATGAAAAATTGGGAGAATCTTCAACAGAGCGTAGAGATTTTCTTAAATTCTTAGGTTTTTCTGTCGCGGCAGCTACTCTTGCAGCGTGCGAAGCCCCAGTAATCAAGGCCGTTCCGTATGTTTTTAAACCAGAAAACGTAACACCTGGTATGCCCACATGGTATGCATCTACGTATTATGATGGAATCTCCTATTCAAGCATTTTAGTGAAAACAAGAGAAGGCCGTCCGATTTTTATTAAAGGAAATAAAGAACATGGCTTTACTAAAGGTGGAGTCAATCCTCAGATTATAGCATCTATTTTAGGTTTATATGATAGTGGTCGTCTTACTGGTCCCAAAGAAAATGGTAAAGATTCCGAGTGGGGAACAATTGATGGCAAAATTAAGGGTAGCCTTGCAAGCGCTAAATCTATAACGCTTTTAACCAATACGGTTATCAGCCCATCAATGACACGTGCAATAGAAGAGTATAAAGTCAAATTTCCAGGAAAGTTTGAACATGTGCAGTATGATGCAATTTCATACAGTGCCATACGTAAAGCTAACTTGCAAAACTTTGGAAGCTCTTTCATACCAAGCTATGATTTTTCTAAAGCCAAGGTAATTATAAGTCTAGATGCCGATTTCTTGGGTACATGGCTAATGTCAAATGAATATGCTATTCAATACGGGCAGAGAAGAAACCCAGACGGAGAGTGGATGTCAAAACATTTTCAATTCGAGTCTGTAATGTCACTTACAGGTTCTAATGCAGATTACAGGGCTATGACAAAGCCTTCAGAATTAGCAACCGTTCTAAGCTATCTTATTTCCAAAAAAGGTGTTAACACAGGAGTAGCAAGTAATTTACCTGCTCCGATAAAAGCAGTTGCGGATGCTGCTGCTGCTGCATTAGCTTCCTGCGGAAATCAAGCGGTGGTTGTCTGTGGATCAAATAATCTCGGACTACAACTACTAACTAATAAATTAAATCAGTTGATCGGAGCTTATGGCTCTACTATCGACAAGACTAATACGCTCAACTTATACCAAGGAGACGACGAAAAAATCAATCAATTGGTCTCAACTGTTATTGCAGGTAAAGGTCCTGATGTATTGATAATGTCAGGTGTAAACCCAGTTTACTCCCTGCCAAACGGACAAGAGTTTGGGGCAGGATTAAAGAAAATAAAAACTACTGTTTCACTTTCTGCCTACATGGATGAAACCGCTTCAAAAGCAACTTATGTTTGTCCTCCTCATCATTACTTAGAAGATTGGGCAGACTACAGTGCAAAACAAAGCGAGTATGCTGTTGCCCAACCTACAATTAGGCCATTACACAAAACTTCGTCTGCACTAGAAACATTATTGGTGTGGATAGGTGTAACTGGAAGAGGAGGTAAGGATTCCAAAGCAGCATACGATTACATTACAGAAACATACACCGGCTTAGGATTATCAGATTTTAATTTTACGGTGCATAATAGTTGTGTTGAAAAACCATTTGTGGTAGCAACTGCCAATGAAATAGTTTTCAAAGATGCTGCGATAAACGGATTGCCTAAAGCAGCTAATCTGGAAGTTATCCTATATCAAAAATCGGGTATTCGATCTGGTGAGTATGCCAATAATCCTTGGTTACAAGAACTACCAGATCCGATAACGAAAGTTACTTGGGATAACTACATAACGATGAATCCTAAGGAAATGGAGGATGCTGGATACGCCACTACCTACGACCAAGAAAATGGATTAAACCTTGCAACACTCACGGTAAATGGAAAGTCGGTAACGCTTCCAGTTTACCCTATGCCAGGTCAAGCATTAAAAACTGTAGGGGTTGCTTTAGGATATGGTAGAGGGGCCAACGGTGAAAAAATTGGTAAATCAGCCTTTCAAACTAAAGAATACGGAGGTCATGTAACCGACGAAAATGGGAATCCAAAACCAATCGGAGCCAACGTGTTTTCGATGACCAAATTTGAAAACAGCACTTACAATTACACAAGCGCTGGTTCCATTTCTGCTGCGGAAGGAAAATATATTATCGCCGCGACACAAATTCACCACACAGTGATGGCGCGACACTCTATTGTAAGGGAAACAACTCTTGGTATTTATACGCATAATGATAAGGAGGCTTACAACCCAGCACATGTTCTCCAAAAACTCGACGAGCACGGAAATCACGTAAAGGTACCTGTAAGCGAGTTTGACCTTTGGGAAGAACATCCTGTTGAAGTAGTTGGGCACCGTTGGGCGATGACCATAGATCTATCCTCTTGTATTGGATGCGGATCTTGTTTAATCGCATGTCAATCAGAAAATAACGTTCCTGTAGTCGGAAAAGATGAGGTTAGAAGAGGTCGTGAAATGCATTGGTTACGCATCGATCGTTATTTCTCCTCAGACGAGGAGGCTACAATTGGAACGCGTAAATCAGAAGATATCGATTACGATAACGCTGAACATCCTTCATTGAATCCAAAGGTTATTCATATGCCAATGATGTGTCATCATTGTAATCATGCACCATGTGAGACTGTTTGTCCCGTTGCTGCGACAACACACAGTAATGAAGGACTTAATCAAATGACATACAACCGTTGTATCGGTACAAGATATTGTGCAAACAACTGTCCATATAAAGTGAGGAGATTCAATTGGTTTAATTATCCATCGTACAAAAAATTCACTGAAGTTAATCCAGCACAGGATGACCTAGGACGAATGGTATTAAACCCTGATGTCACAGTCAGAACAAGAGGTGTGATGGAAAAATGTACCTTCTGTGTTCAGCGTATTCAGTCAGTAAAACTCGCTGCCAAGGTGGAGTCTCGCAAAGTTGGGGATACTGATTTTGCGACTGCATGTTCTGAGGCATGTCCGACCAATGCAATAATTGTTGGCGATTGGAATAACGAAGCCTCTGTTGTAAGAAAAAGCTCTAAAGACAAAAGAGCTTATCAAGCACTTGAAGAAGTGAGTATTAAACCAAACATGTGGTACAAGGTAAAAGTAAGAAACGAAGAGAATAAGGAACTTGCAACATTGCAGAACACAAAATCTCATCATTAATAATTTAAATTAAGAAGAGCATGCAAAAAGAAGCAGCGATCAGAGAACCACTCATATTAGGCCATAAAACATACCATGATGTAACTGAAGATGTTTGCAGACCAATTGAGGATAAAGCACCTAAAATGTGGTATATCTTGTTTGGTATTGCACTCATCATTGGGTTGTATGGTGTCGGATGCATAATGTATCTACTAGGAACCGGTGTAGGTGTTTGGGGACTTAACAAAACAATTGGATGGGCTTGGGATATTACCAATTTCGTCTGGTGGGTGGGAATTGGTCACGCTGGGACTCTTATCTCAGCCGTATTATTGTTGTTTCGACAAAAATGGCGAATGGCGATCAACCGCTCAGCAGAAGCGATGACCATATTCGCCGTATTTATGGCAGGATTATTCCCTCTTATACACATGGGAAGATTATGGGTGGGTTATTGGACTTTACCTCTACCAAACCAGTTTGGTTCTTTGTGGGTTAACTTTAACTCCCCACTCTTATGGGATGTATTTGCAATCTCAACATATCTTTCGGTATCCTTAGTGTTTTGGTACATTGGTCTAATCCCAGATTTTGCTACAATTCGAGACAGGGCGAAAAAACCAGTAGCGAAAAAGATGTATTCAATATTATCTTTTGGTTGGTCAGGTCGCGCTAAAAACTGGAATCGCTTTGAATTAGTTTCCCTGGTATTGGCAGGATTGGCAACACCACTTGTATTCTCCGTGCACTCAATCGTATCTTTTGACTTTGCCACCTCAGTTATTCCTGGATGGCACACCACGATTTTTCCGCCATACTTCGTGGCTGGAGCTGTATTTTCTGGGTTCGCAATGGTACAAACACTTTTATTGATTATGCGTAAAGCAATGTCCTTGGAAGCATACATTCATACCAAGCACGTAGAGTATATGAATGTGGTAATCATGGTAACAGGTTCCATTGTTGGAACAGCGTATATCACTGAATTATTCATTTCATGGTATTCAGGGGTAGAATATGAGGCATACGCCTTCTTAAATAGAGCAACTGGTCCATACTGGTGGGCATATTGGGCGATGATGACGTGTAACGTGATTTCACCACAATTAATGTGGTTCAGAAAGTTGAGAAGAAGCCTACTTTTCACCTTCTTTATCTCTATTGTAGTGAACATCGGAATGTGGTTTGAACGTTATGTAATCATTGTTACTTCACTTCACCGTGATTACCTTCCTTCTGCGTGGAGTATGCACTATCCAAGCCATATTGATATAGGTGTTTATATTGGAACTATTGGATTATTCTTCGTGTTCTTTCTCTTGTTCGCGCGTTACTTTCCTGTATTGGCATTAAATGAGGTGAAAACAATTTTAAAAGGTTCTGGGCAGTCTTATAAAGAGGCTCCTGATTATCATAAACATCATTAATTAACTGAAGTATGTCAGATAAGGTAATATACGTCATGTACGATGACGACGAAGTATTAAAAGACGGTGCGAAAAAATTGGTTTCCAAAGGAGTTAAAATAAATGAAGTTTTTTCTCCATTTCCAATACATGGGATAGATCCGATAATTGGGGTTAAACAAACACGATTGGGAATCATGGCCTTTTTATATGGCTTAACGGGTTTAACGGTAGCCACATTAGGCATGCGCTATTTTATGGTCGTAGACTGGCCAATGAATATTGGAGGGAAGCCAAACTTTTCCTATTTACAAAACATGTTAGCCTTTGTTCCCATAACTTTTGAATTCACTGTATTGTGTGCAGCACACGGAATGGCAATAACATATTTATTACTGAATAAAACGTTGCCAGGAATGCCTGCTCAAAACCCAGATCCACGAACTACAGATGATAAGTTTGTAATGGAAATTAGGTTAAACGAAAATCCTTCCATGTCGGAAGGCGATTTAGACGCAATCATAAAGGAGACAGGATTCATTGAAATCGATAAAAAAGATATAAAGTAGAAATAAAATCGCCATGTATAAATTGTGGAATAAAATAAATATACTGTTTGCTATTGGAGTTATTGCAACACTAGGATCATGCGGTAAATCAGACCCAGATAGTCCTGGACTTGAATACATGCCTGATATGTATAGGTCTCCAGCCATTGAAGCATATGTGGATTACGGAGAAATAAGGGGTCGGGAAAGAACTGAACTTAAAAGTAAGCTATCGGCTATGATTCCTCCTAAAAATACTATTCCGTATATCAAAGGGGACTCTGCTAAAATCCGTTTGATGATGCCGTTCTTGAAACCAACTTCTTCTATGCGTGAAACACATGGTTTATTTGATTGGGATGTTACAAACGAAGACACTTATTTAGCTGCCATAGGAATAGACAATGCTATTAAAATGACGACAAAGAATAAAACGGAACTACTAGAAAGAGGTAAAACACTTTATTCTTCCATGTGCCAACACTGCCATGGTGAAGCAGGTGACGGAAATGGACCAATGGTTGTAAGTGGAGCCTATAAAAGTGCTGGTAACCTGAATTACAAAGATGAGGCAAAAATGGCCCTTTCTGACGGACAAATGTTCTATTCCATCTCATACGGAAAAAATAATATGGGAGCACATGCACCCTTATTATCAAAAGAGGAAATATGGGTATTAGTACATTACGTAAGGTCTCTTCAATATGGAGACAGCTATAATGGTACTGTCAAGCCAACAGCTTCTGTAGAATCAGTGCCCAAAGCAGTTGCGACAAAAGACACAAAAAAGAAAGGTAAAAAATAATCGAGAAAACGATGGAATTTCAAATTACTAAAAACGCAAAGAATTTAATCTACGGCCTTATCGGAACGGGATTAGTTCTTACAGGAATTGGATTAGCAACCGGCATGGGAGATGATCATTTTTCTACACGCTTATTAACAAATGGAATAATAAATGGATTCTTCTTCTTTTCATTAGGATTAGGTGCCTTATTTTTCCTTGCACTTTCTTATGCCACAGAAACTGGATGGTACGCATCAGTAAAAAGAGTTATAGAAGGTGTGGCAGGTTTTCTACCATACGGTATGGCCATATTCGGATTAGTGCTGTTGACAATAACTTTTATGCACGGTGCCCATATCTACATTTGGATGGACCCAGACATGACGGACCCTACCTCACATCACTACGACAAAATTATCGATGGGAAATCTGCATACCTAAACCCTATTTTCTTTTGGATAAGAACCCTTGTATATTTCTCGGTTTACTTAATTTTCCTCCGAGGATTCCAAAAAAGATCTATTGAAGAAGATAGAATTGGCGGAACAGAATTGCACTTCAAAAATTATAGAAAAGGGGCAACATTCTTAGTTTTCTTTGCTGTATTTAGTTCTACATCTGCTTGGGATTGGTTAATGTCTATTGACGCTCACTGGTTCTCTACTCTTTTCGGGTGGTACACATTCGCAGGCATGTGGTGCTCTACGATGGTGGTTTTGGTCATGACTACCCTTTACCTTAAAAGCCTTGGGCACCTAGAAAAAGTAAACGACTCACACATTCATGACCTTGGAAAATGGACTTTTGCTACGTCATTTTTGTGGTCTTACTTATTCTTTTCACAGTTTATGTTAATCTGGTATGCCAACATAGGAGAAGAGGTAACATATTACCAAATGAGAATCGAAAATTTTAAAGTAATTTATTTTTCAATGTTTGTAATCAATTTTGCTTTTCCGATGTTAATACTAATGTCAAGAGATGCAAAAAGAAATATCGGAGTGTTAATATCAATTGGTTTAGTAATTCTTTGCGGGCACTGGTTAGATGTTTATATCATGGTGTCAGGCGGTTCCCTTGGAATGCACGCACATATTGGATCCCTAGAAATTGGAATGGCTCTGTTAATGGCAGGGATATTTATTTACACAGTACTAAACAATTTAACAAAAGTGCCTCTAACCCCTGTGAACCATCCGTTCTTGGACGAAAGTGTGCACCACGAAATATAAAGTTATAACTATAGAATTAAAGTAAAATGGGAAAATTAGGTATTCTTTTGGTCATCGTTTTAGGGGCAATAGCTGTTGCTCAACTTGTAAGAGTTTACGAACACACCTTAAAACTCAAAAAAACAAGTGAACACGATATAAACGACAGAGACAACAACCTCAACGCTTGGTTAATGCTCTTATTTATGTTTTTTCAATTTGGTGGATATATCTACCTAATGTTGGCATATGGTTGGACAGGACGAGGTCCTTCTGCTTCTATCGAAGGAGAAGAAACGGATTGGTTACTTAACCTAAACATAATTATCATTAGTGCAGTATTCTTCTTGACTAACTTTTTATTGTTTTACTTCTCCTATAAGTACGTAAGAAAACCAGGGGTAAAGGCAACCTTTATCTCGCACAACAATAAATTGGAATTGATCTGGACTGTTATTCCTGCGGTAGTTTTAGCGGTAATTATAATTCTTGGTTTGAGAACTTGGAACTCCTTAACTTCTATCGGTTCGGACAAGGCAGTAGTCATTGAATTATATGCAAAACAATTCGACTGGACAGCACGTTATTCTGGTGAAGATAATGTTTTAGGAAAATTTGATTACAAATTAACCACTGGCACCAACGAATTAGGTATTATCACAACCAAAACTATTGAAGATGCCATCGTCGATAGAGAAAAGAAAGTGAACGACATCAATAAATTGCTCTCTGACGCTGATACAGTCATGAGTGATTCACTCATTGAAACAAAAGAATTTACTTTATCTCATAACGAAAGAATCTTGAGATCTCTTTATCAATTGAAAGAGAATCATAAAGTAGAATTAGATAAGCAGGCCGAAGACGATATTATCGTTAAAGGAGTATTAGTACTTTGTGTTGACCAAGAATACGAATTTAATTTCCGCGCTATGGATGTTTTACATTCTGCTTATTTTCCTCATTTTCGGGCACAAATCAATGCGGTTCCAGGTATGACTACTCGAACTAAATTTACTCCAATAATGACTACGGATGAAATGAGGAAGATTAAAAACGATCCTAAATTTAAGTATGTATTGTTGTGTAATAAAATTTGTGGAAAAGCACATTATAAAATGAAAATGGATATTGAAGTGCTCTCGAAAGCAGAATTTGCAGCTTGGATGTTAGCTAAAAAGAAAGAGACATTCAAATTAAAATACGGTGCTGCTCCTGATGTAAAAGAGGGTGATATGGCAAAAGAGGGCACTAGTCCTTCAGGTGACATGCCGGCAGAGCTTGCTTCCGGAGAGGCAGCTCCAATGAAAAAAGAAGACGAAATTTAATAACGAAAAAAGAAGAATACAATGGGATCTCAAACACACGATTCACACGATCATGGACATGCTCAACACAATGAGCACCACCACGAAGAAAGTTTTGTTTCTAAATATATTTTCAGTCATGACCATAAAATGATTGGTAAGCAGTTTTTAATGACTGCTGTTTTCATGGGATTGGTCGCTATGATGCTATCTATTTTATTTAGAATTCAACTTTCTTGGCCAGGCGAAAGTTCAGACTTCCTAAATTTATTCTTGGGAGATCGCTGGGCACCCAAAGGTATTATGGATCAAAACATGTATCTTGGACTAGTTACCATCCATGGAACAATCATGGTGTTCTTCCTTTTAACAGGAGGTTTGTCAGGAACTTTTTCAAATATACTTATTCCTCTTCAACTTGGAGCAAGGGATATGGCCTCTGGTTTTTTAAACATGCTTTCCTTTTGGTTCTTTTTTGTGTCATCACTATTGATGCTAACATCTCTGTTTATTGAAACAGGTCCGGCAATGGCAGGATGGACTATCTATCCTCCGTTATCTGCACTGCCTAAAGCAGTCCCTGGATCTGGATTAGGAATGACACTTTGGTTATTTTCTATGGCCATTTTTATTGGCGGTTCCTTAATTGGATCACTGAATTACATTGTAACAGTTCTAAACTTAAGAACAAAAGGTATGACAATGCTAAGAATGCCATTGACAATTTGGGCGTTCTTTGTGACAGCTATTCTTGGTGTACTATCATTTCCGGTTTTACTTTCTGCATGCCTTCTACTCATTATGGATCGTTTAGCGGGAACTAGTTTCTATTTATCTGATATCATTGTTGGCGACGAAATGTTATCAAATCATGGAGGTTCTCCTATTTTATTTCAGCACTTATTTTGGTTCCTAGGTCACCCAGAAGTATATATAGTACTTTTACCTGCCCTTGGTTTATCCTCCGAAATTATTGCAACCAACGCTAGAAAACCAATTTTTGGTTATAAAGCAATGGTTGCGTCAATTTTAGCAATAGGATTTTTATCCTTCATTGTATGGGGACACCATATGTTTATAACAGGTATGAATCCCTTCCTTGGAAGTGTTTTTGTATTTACAACCTTACTAATAGCCATTCCTTCAGCTGTGAAGGTGTTCAACTACATCACTACCTTGTGGAAAGGTTCATTGGTGTTTACGCCAGCTATGATGTTTGCTATTGGATTAGTGTCCACTTTCATTACGGGAGGCGTTACCGGTATTATATTAGCAGACTCAGCGCTAGACATAGCCATTCACGATACATATTTCGTTGTAGCACACTTTCACATAGTAATGGGTATGTCTGCTGTATTTGGAATGTTTGCAGGAGTTTACCATTGGTTCCCTAAAATGTATGGTCGAATGATGAATACGCGTCTTGGTTTTGTACATTTTTGGATTACAATTGTTGGTGCGTACGGAGTATTCTTTCCCATGCACTTTGTTGGATTAGCAGGTGCACCACGAAGATATTACGATTTTTCAGTTTATAAAGACTTTGATAATGCTAGTTTAGAATTGATGATGGACCTAAACGTTATCATTACGGTATTTGCGATAATTGCAGCATTGGGGCAAGCGATCTTTTTATTCAACTTCTTTTACAGTATATTTAGAGGTCCGAAGGCGCCGCTAAACCCCTGGAAATCCAATACGCTTGAATGGACTACCCCTGTTGAGCACATGCATGGCAATTGGCCTGGAGAGTTACCTGTTGTTCATCGTTGGCCATATGACTACTCTAATCCGGCTCACGAAGAAGATTTTGTTCCTCAAACAGTTCCTTTGAAAGAAGGAGAAGAAGCACATTAGCAAAAAGGCTCCACTAGGAGCCTTTTTCAATTTCTGAAATTATTTCATCTTTCAAAGACATCAACTCCGTGTAAAATTCCTCTCCATATGCACGTATCAATGGTTCTTTAAGAAACTCCACTACCCTCACCTGCAGTGATTCCCCCAAAGAACAGGCCGCATGACAAATCGACCATTCCTCATAATTAAGTGCCTCAATGTCTCCAAATCTTTTTACACGAATTGGATATAGGTGACAAGAAATGGGTTTATGATGCTTACTTTTATTATCTCGGTATGACTGCTCAATCCCACATGACATTAAACCCGATTTGTCGCGATGTACAAAAACACAAGATCCATCAGGGAGCAATTTTGTAGCTGCTTCCTCATTGGAAGCTTTCGTATAAAATCCATTTGATGCTATTTCTTGTTTCGATTGCTGACTTAAATAAGGAAGAATGTGGGGTAAATTCTCTTCGATAGAGATTATTTCATCCTCTTTAAGTGGAGCCCCACCGTCTCCCTCTATACAACATGCTCCCTTGCAAGAGTTTAGATCGCAAACAAATTTCCTTTTGAATAATTCACTTGATATTATTTTATTGTCAATTTCGAAAAGCATACGCGCAAATTTACATGAATCTTTCACTAGATTTTGCTAAATAGAAATAATGTCCTATCTTTGTGACAGATTTGAATGAAGCGAGAGGGGACGAAAGTCCCCTCTTTTATTGTTATGCTAGATAAAAACTTAATACAAACATTAGCGGAAGAGCGTATGAACGAACTCAATAACGGTTTATATATCGTTGAGTTGACGGTTTCTCCCTCAAACGTTATTCACCTAGAAATCGATAAAATAAAGGGTGGTGTTGCCGTTGAAGATTGTATGTCTGTTTCAAGAAATATCGAGCACAACCTAGACAGGGAAAAGGATGACTTTGAATTGCACGTATCCTCTGCAGGATTAGATAAACCCTTTAGGCATATGAATCAATATGCTAAAAATATAGGTAGAACTATTTCTGTTATAGGACTCGATGGGAAGAAACAGGAGGGTGAATTAGTAAAGGTTTTAACGGAGGGCGTAGTGTTACGCTCCATGACGAAACAACTGGATGAAAAAAAGAAAAGGAGAATACTGGTGGAGGAAATATTAGAATTTTCATTTAGTCAAATCAAAGAAGCAAAAATTGTGATATCGTTTAAATAAAAGTGTATGAATAGCCTTGAATTAGTTGACTCGTTTTCGGAGTTTAAAGAGTTGAAAAATATCGACAAACAAACCATGCAGCACGTATTGGAAGATGTTTTTCGAGCCATGTTGAAGAAGAAATTTAATACCGACGAGCACATCGATATTATTGTTAACATTGATAAAGGGGATGTTCAGATTTTCTTAAATAAAGAAATCGTAGATGATGGAGAGGTCGAAGATCCAAATACAGAAATTGCGTACTCGGATGCTATAAAAATTGAGCCTGATTTTGAAATTGGCGAAGAGGTAACGGAAGAGTTTAAGTTTGGTGATTTTGGACGAAGAAATGTTTTATCTCTGCGTCAAAATTTAATTTCACGTATTCTGGAGCTAGAGAAAGATCACTTGTACAAAAAATACAAAGAGAGAATCGGCGAAATCGTCACCGGTGAAGTTTATCAGGTGTGGAAAAAGGAGATCTTGGTTATGGATGATGATAATAACGAACTTATCCTTCCAAAATCGGAGCAAATTCCTGCAGATTTCTTCAAGAAGGGTGAAACTGTTAGGGCAGTTGTTTCCAAAGTAGATATGCGTAATAGCACTCCTGTTATTATCCTTTCCAGGACGGCACCAGAATTTTTGGAGAGACTATTTGAATTAGAGGTTCCTGAAGTTTTTGACGGGTTGATAACTATTAAGAAAATTGTTCGTGAGCCAGGAGGAAGAGCTAAAGTTGCTGTAGAATCTTATGATGACAGAATAGATCCAGTGGGAGCCTGTGTTGGAATGAAAGGATCAAGAATTCACGGTATTGTCAGAGAACTAAGGAATGAAAACATAGATGTAATAAATTACACTACTAATAATCAGTTATTGATTCAGCGATCCTTATCTCCTGCTAAGATTTCCTCTATGGAAATTTTAGAAGATGAAGGTAGAGTAAAAGTATTTTTAAAACCAGACCAAGTGTCATTAGCTATCGGAAAGGGAGGGCATAATATAAAATTAGCCGGAAAACTTTGTGGATACGAAATCGATGTGTATCGCGATGGAGAAGTAGATATTGACGATGTAGACTTAGAAGAGTTCGCTGATGAAATCGATAGCTGGATTATCGATGAGTTAAAAGCTATTGGTTGTGATACTGCCAAATCTGTTTTAGAAATCAGCGCAGAGGAATTGGTAACTAGAACTGATCTCGAAAAAGAAACAATAGAGGAGGTCTTCAGAATATTGAAGGCAGAATTTGAATAAATTTTAAAGAAAATACAACGATATGGGAAAACCAATCCGTTTAGGAAAGGCCGCAGGCGAACTCAATGTGGGAATACAAACATTAGTAGATTTTCTTCAGTCGAAAGGAATTAAGATTGATGCGAGTCCAAATACCAAGTTGGAAGCCGACCATTTTGATATATTGTGTCAGGGATTTGCTGCTGATCAAAACCTAAAAGAACAAGCGAAAGTAACAACCCGCAGAGAAAAACGTGAATCCCTCTCACTAGATGACGTTCAGGCGCCAGAGAAACCTGAAGAAATTGAAGAAGAGGATGAAGATACTGAAATCAATGTGGAAGAAATTAAGCGTCAGATATTATCCCCGCAGGAAGAAAGACCAAAAAGTGAATCTAAAATTCAGGTAGTAGGAAAAATCGACCTAGCTTCCTTAAATCAAAAAACACGTCCTGATAAAAAGAAAGAAGAAACTCCTCTGCCTGTTCAAGAGGTAGAACAAGTGGAAAAACCTGTGGTTACTGAAATCATTGAGGATTCCGAAAAGGTAGTTGAAAAATTACCAGAAATAGAAACTATACGTTTTCAACGACAAGTGCTAACTGGACCAACTGTATTAGGAAAAATTGATTTGCCTGTTGAAAAACCTAAATCACCCGTGGCCTCCTCCTCTGAAAGTGCTAATGCAAAAAGAAAAAGAAAAAGAATAAAAAAGGTAGACGTCACTCCTACCACTACTCAACCCACTGTTGGCAAAGTCCAAAAAGTTGAGAAAAAAGAGATTTCAGAACAGGATATTCAGAAAGAAATAAAAGATACCCTTGCCAGACTTTCTAACCAAGGTTCTAAGTCAAAAGCATCAAAGAACAGGCGTTCTAAAAGAGATATAGTGGCTCAACGTCGCCAAGAAGAAATAGAGTTGGCAGAATTAGAAGACAAAATCTTGAAACTCACTGAATTTGTAACGGTATCTGAACTTGCATCAATGATGAATATCGCCCCTGTTCAGGTTATATCCGTATGTATGTCATTGGGTATTTTTGCTTCTATAAATCAACGTTTAGATGCAGAAACCATTCAAATTGTTGCTGAAGAATTCGGATATGAAACAGAATTCGTAAGTGCAGAAGTTCAAGAATCTATTCATTTAGTTGAAGACAAAGAAGAAGATTTAGTATCTCGTCCGCCAATCATCACTGTTATGGGGCACGTAGATCATGGTAAAACCTCTCTATTGGACAGAATTCGTAATGCAAATGTAACAGAAGGAGAAGCTGGTGGTATTACCCAACATATCGGGGCATACTCTGTTACGTTGAAAGACGGTAGAAAAATGACCTTCTTGGATACACCTGGTCACGAGGCATTTACTGCCATGCGTGCAAGAGGTGCACAGGTTACAGATGTCGCAATCATCATTGTTGCAGCTGATGACGACGTAATGCCACAAACGAAAGAGGCTATTTCGCATGCTCAAGCGGCTAATGTCCCAATGATCTTCGCTATTAATAAAATTGACAAGCCAGGGGCAAATACAGATAGAATCAAGGAACAACTTTCTGCCATGAATATTTTAGTGGAAGATTGGGGAGGTAAATATCAATGTCAAGAAATATCTGCTAAGAAGAACCTAAACATAGACTTGTTGTTAGATAAAGTTCTATTGGAAGCTGAAATACTTGACCTGAAAGCCAATCCAAACAAAAATGCCTTAGGGACCGTCATTGAGTCATCTCTTGATAAAGGAAAGGGATATGTAACAAATATGCTTGTTGATTCCGGGACAATGTCTGTTGGAGATGTTATTTTGGTAGGAAGGTACTACGGTAGAGTAAGGGCAATGAATGATGAACATGGTGTCGCTATAAAAGAAGCTGGTCCTGCGCAACCAGTATCCGTGCTAGGTATTAATGGTGCTCCAAATGCAGGAGACAAATTTAATGTCCTCAACGACGAAAAAGAAGCGAAAAATATTGCTCAAAAAAGAGAGCAGCTATATAGAGAACAAGGATTACGTACTACAAAACATATAACCCTAGACGAAATCGGAAGAAGATTAGCGATTGGAGACTTCAAAGAGCTTAATGTGATTGTGAAAGGTGACGTGGATGGATCTATTGAAGCACTATCAGATGCTTTATTGAATCTTTCTACAGAAGAAATCCAAGTAAATATTATTCATAAAGGCGTAGGAGCAATTACCGAGGCAGATGTAAATTTAGCCTCAGCATCCGATGCTATTATCATTGGATTCCAAGTAAGGCCTTCCCAAAGTGCGAGAAAGCTGGCAGAAAACGAACAAATAGATATCCGCCTGTACAGCGTTATCTACAAAGCAATAGAAGAGTTGAAAGCAGCCATGGAGGGAATGTTATCTCCGGATATTGAAGAGAAAATAACAGGTTCAGCCGAGATTCGTGAAACGTTCGATATTACGAAAGTAGGTACGATTGCAGGATGCTATGTACTAGATGGTCTTATCAAACGTGCAGCAAAAATACGCGTAATAAGAGACGGAATCGTTGTTCATACGGGCACACTTGGTTCATTGAAACGTTTCAAAGACGATGTAAAAGAAGTGAAAAACAATTACGAATGTGGATTGAATATTGATAAATACAATGACATTCAAATTGGCGATATTATTGAGGCCTTTGAAGAAGTAGAGGTGGCAAGAAAATTATAATATTCATTGGTAAACCCAATTGGATATTAATTGTTA